>NZ_BAABHS010000006.1:0-371981 GCF_039542225.1 Yinghuangia aomiensis
CCGCTTCCGCGAACGCCGGGGATATTCTTTGGCGTTGACTTTTGGCACGCTGTTGAGTTCTCAAGGAACGGACGCTTCCTTTGAGACCCTTTCACCGGTCTCTCCGGGCGTTTCGCTTCTTCGTTTTGTTCGGCTCGCTGCCGACTCCGAGAACATTACACGGGTCGGGGCGCAGCACAAAATCGGGGCCCCGCGGAGGTTTGAAACGGCCTCGGGCCCGCTCCGAGGAGCGGGCCCGAGGGGGTGAATCGTGCTGGTTCGCCTACTTCTTGGCGGGTTCCGGCACCTCGCTCATGCGGTGCGCGGTGGCGTCCGGCTCGGCGGCCGGGGTCGCGTCGTTGGTGAACGCGATGCCGTACAGGGTCGGGACGGCGTCGGCGGTGCCGGCCAGCTCGACCTTGTATTGCAGGTACCGGGACGCGCCGCCGATCGGGCCGTCGGCCGCGACTTCGTGCCACGGCGTCCAGGTGGCGTCCGGTGCGGTGGTGCTGCCGGTGCGGACCGACACCTTGAGGGACGTGCCCTTGGGGAGGTCGGCCTGCCAGCTCGCCTGGATCCACTTCACCATCTTGGTGGCATCGAGGACCTGCGACGTGTAGCTGCCGGCGGTCTTGCGTTCGCCGTCCTTCACCTGCTTGATGCGCAGCGGGATCCGGTCGGTGGCGGTGTCGCGGGCGCCGACCTGCATCGGTGGGAGCTTGGCCTTCACCTCGGCGACCTGTTGGCCGTCGACGAGGAACCGGACGGTGCCGCCATCACGCACGATGCTGTAGCGGTGCGGGGCGCCGTTCCAGGTCCCGTCGATCTTCTTGTCCTGGCGGTTCTTGTTGCCGGGTTCGACGACGAGGGCGTGCAGGGCGCCGTCGCGCCATTCGAAGGTGGCGGCGGGTCCGGCGACGGGTTCGCCCCAACCGGCGTTCTGGGCGGCGGGGCCGTCGAAGACCGCGTCGAAGTCGAGGCGGCGGTTCGAGGTCGGGGCGAGGCCGGAGCCGGCCGCGCTGCCGTCCAGGGTGAGGGCGCCGTCGGTGACCTTGGTCTTGCCGTTCGGCGAGATCGGGACCTGGCCCCACGGGCCGGATCCGGTGCCGTCGGCGAAGTCCTGGGCGGCTTGGCTGCCCAGGGTGAGCGCGCCCGCGGTGTCGTCGACGACGGTGCCGCCGTCCCGGGTGCCGGTGGCGAAGGTCGGTCCGGTGTGTTCGCTGACGCCGTACTTCGGCATGTCGAAGCGGGCGGTGTCGGCTTTCTTGCCGGACCAGGTGGTCTCGTTGCCCGCGGCGTCCTTGGAGACGAGCTTGAAGGCGTAGGACTGGCCGGGGACGAGTCCGTTGATCGTCACCTTGTGCGTGGTGGTCGGCTCGCTGTCGTCCGCGGCGACGGTCATGGCGTTGGGGCCCTGGCCGACGAGCACCTTGGAGGTGGCGGGCTTGTCGGTCTTCCAGGTGAGGACGGCGCTGCCGTCCGGCCACGGCACGGCGCCCTGGTCGGTGATCTTCGGGGCCTTCTTGTCGGCCTTGGGTGTGGTGAACTGCGCGGGCTTCTGTGCCGGGTCCGGTGCGATGGTGCGGCGGCCTCCGGCGTCGACGGAGGTGACCCGGTAGTAGTAGGTGGTGTCGGGCTTGAGTCCGCCGACGGTGACCTGGTGGGTGCCGGCGTTCTCGCCGATCACCCGGGCCGGGGCCAGGGCGTCGGGCTTGGTGCCGAGCGCGACCTCGGTGGTGGAGCCGGTGTCGGTGGTCCACGAGAAGGCCGCGGTGCCGTCCGGCTTGGGTGTGGCGGTCAGGGTGCTCACCTGAGGTGCGGTGCCCGGCGCCGGGGCGGCGGCGGGCTGCTGCGGCGCGGTCGTCTTCAGCAGGGTGGTGGCCTGCAGCGGGGCGGCGCCGGGTGCGGCGTACGTGGCGGTGTAGGCGCCGGTGGTGCCGGCGAAGACCGCGTACTCGATGCCCTTGACGGTCTTCTTGCTGAAGGCGACCGGGACGCCGGCCTTGGTGAGGCCGGTGAGAGTGGTGCCTCCTGCGCCCGCGGTCGGGAGCATCGTCATGAGGTTCGCGGCGGCGGCGTTGGCGTTGACCGTGAAGGTGACGTTGTTGCCGGAGCGGGTCAGGTTGGCGATCGACGACTGGTTGCGGCCGTCGGTCCATTCCAGGAGCTGCTTTGCGGTGATGACCGGGACGTTCTTGGCCTTGGCCGCGGCGATGACGGCGTCCTGGATGGCGGTCTGGTCGACGGTGTCGCAGCCGCCGTTGGTGTTGGCCAGGCGCGCGTCGAGGTGGTTGTTGAGGGTGATCGCGGCGTAGAAGCCCTGTGGGCCTTGGGCGCCATCGACCATGGTGTTGAACTGCGTCGGGTAGGTCTGGCAGAACTCGTCGTGGAGCTGGGTCGTCGCCTGGTAGACGTCGATCATGCTGCCGTTGACGTCGGTGAAGCGCATCGGCATGCCGGAGCCGGTGTAGTAGCCGGGCGCGTTCTGCATCATGGGCGAGCCGTACGAGTTCGTCCACGAGCCGGGCAGGTAGTAGTAGTTGGTGTCGAGGCGGATGCCGAACGAGGACTCCACGGTGGCGTTCGTGCTGTAGTCCGGCCACGTCATGCAGTGGGTTCGGCTGGTGGTCGGCAGGTAGCCGTAGCCGTTCTGGAAGTCGTCGAGGCTGGCCTGGAAGTCGTTGGTCAGCGTCGAGGTGATGACGGACTGCGAGGAGCCCGGGTTGATGCCGATGCAACCGCCGTTCTCGGCGATGTGGCGGCCGACTTCGTAGCCCTGGCCCTTCCAGTTGTTGACCGCGGACGAGGTGGCGTCGCCCGAGGCGTCCCAGATGTAGAAGGTGCCGCGCATGCAGCGCCAGTCCTTGACGTACTGGGGTGCGGTGACGGCGTTGGCGCAGGCCGGGTCGCTGTTCGCGTTGTACTTGGTGACGCGGTAGGTGATGCCGGTCTGCGGCGAGTTGTGGTGGTCGCCGGTGGAGACGAGGACGACGGGGTTGAGGTCCGGCGTCGCGGATCCGGCTTTGCCCTGGAAGTACCAGAAGCGGGGCACGGGGGCCTTCTCGCGGTTGACGAGTTCGATCGCGTTGGCGAGGAGCCGCTGCTGTTCGTCGGCCTGCGGGATCTGGACGCGGTTCAGGTCGACCCAGTCCCGGTAGAACATGTCGGTCGAGCGCAGGTTGTCGGTCAGGGTGTCGTGTTCCTGGCCGGCCTGGGCCGGGTTGCCCTGCCGGGTCGTGGCGACCGAGCGGGCGAGGTCGTAGGCGAAGGAGGTGACGGTGCCGCTGCCGACGGTGCGCTGGGTGACCGCGGGCTTGCCGATGCCGGCCGGGTCGGCGGCGCCGTTGCGCTTGAAGAGTTCGGCGACGACGGTGGTGCCGGGCGCGGGCGTCCACTGGTCGGCGCCGCCGTGGTACTGCAGGGCGGTGGCGGCGTAGATGCCGGCGCCGGGGCCGGTGGTGTCCTGGATCTTCAGGTAGGCGTCGCTGAGTACGCCGGTGTTGCCGCTGAGGCCGGTGAGGGCGGACAGGGTGGCGCGCGGCCGCATCGTGACGAGGTTGCCGCCGTTGTTCACCCAGGTGGTCAGGGCGGTGACGAGGGCGGGGTTCGGGTCGAGGTCGCCGAGGATGACCGTGGTGTATTTGGCCAGTTCGGTGGCGTCGACGGCGCCGATGTCCTTGGTGGTGAAGGCGTTGAGGCCTTCGGCGCGAAGAATTTCGCTGTAGTAGCAGGCGTAGGGGTTGGCGTTGGCCGTGACCACCAGGATCGGGCCGGTGTTCGGCGACGAGCAGGGGGCCGGGGGCGGTGCGGCGCCGGTGGTGAAGGTCCACGTGGTGCCGGAGGTGGTGTTGCCCGCGAGGTCCTGGAAGGCGCCGAGGGTGACGGTGTAGGCCGTCGAGTAGGCGAGCGCGGCGCTCGGCTGGATGACGGCCTGGGTGGGCTGGTTCGGGTCGTCGAACTGGACGGTCGCCGGGACCGGGGTGCTGCCTTGCTTGAGCGTGAAGGTGACCGAGGTCGGCTTCACCGGCTCGCTGAGGGTGACGCTCGGCTGCATCGCGATTGGGACGCCGGTCGCGTTGGGCGTGGGCTGCTGTGCGGTGACGGTCGGCGGCGTGGTGTCGGTGCCGTCGGTGTCGAACAGGACGTCGACCCAGTAGTTGCTGTCGTCGAACGTGTCGGTCGGGTACGTGGTGCTGCTGGAGTACTTGTAGACGCCGTTGGGTGCGCTACCGGTGCTCGCGGGTGCGGTGATCTTGGCGTTGCCCGCGGACTGGCCGGAGAAGAAGCCGTTCGCGTAGGCGTAGTTGCCGCTCATCGTGTGGTACGAGGCGATGTAGTCGGTGTTGGCCGTGACCGCGACCGGGTTGGGCAGGGTGACGGTCTTCCACCCGGAGCCGCTGAGGTTGGTGACGTTGTCGACGCCGGACATGCGTGTTCCGGCGGTGTTCCACAGGCTGACCGTGAACGGGCCGGTGTTGGCGTTGCTCTTGTAGAACTTGACCGCCCGGATGAAGCCGTTCTGCGTGGGCCGGAAGCGGACGCCGAGTTCGTTCGGCGAGTTGTCGTTGTCCGGGGTGGCGACGGCTTCGTTGCCGGTGAAGATGCTGAACGTGGTGGTCGACGGCGGGGTCGCGGCGGTGGTGAAGGTCCAGGTGACCGGGGCCATGGTGTTGCCCGCGGTGTCCTTGGCACCGCTGACGGTCGCGGTGTAGGCGGTCGACAGGGCGAGGTTCGCACTCGGTGTGAAGGTCGCGGTGCGGGTGCCGGTGTCGTAGGTCGGGGTGCCGGTGACCGCGGTGTTGTCGGCCTTCTTGACGCTCCACGTGACGGTGGCGGCCTGGACGGCTTCGCTGAACGTCGCGCCGAGGCTGGAGTTGATCGGCACGGCGGTGGCGTTGTTCGCCGGGTTCGTCGCGGTGACGGTCGGCGCGGTGGCGTCGACACCCGGCTGGAAGATCGGGTCGACCCAGTAGTTGCTGCCGTTCCAGGTGTTGTTGGGCATGACGCCGCCGCCGGAGCCCGCCTGGTAGACGCCGTTGCCCTGCGCGCCGGTGGCGGGTGCGGTGAGCTGCTCGCTGTCGAAGGCGGTGTTGAAGAACCCGGTGGTGGCCGTGTAGCGGCCGTTGGGGGCCAGGTAGGAGGCGATGTACGTGCTGCCCGTGGTCACGTTGACCGGGGCGGAGAACAGCGCCTGCTGCCAGCCGGACGCGGATTCGCCGCCGAAGGTGACCTCGGCGAGCTTGCTGCCGGTGCCCGCGTCCCACAGGTAGCCCTTGTGGATGCCGGTGTTGGCGGCGTCCTTCCAGAACTTGACGCCGGTGACGGTGCCGTTGGTCTTGGGCACGAAGCGGACGCCCAGTTCCACGGAGATGGCTTCGGAGTCCGGTCCGATCCCGGGGTTGGTGGTGCCGAACAGCGAGCAGGGGCTGCACGGCGCCGCTTGTGCGGTGAGCGGCGAGAACAGCGTGAAGACGAGGGCGGCCACGGCCGCCAGGGCGGTGGTCACGGTGGAGAGCGCGGCGGTCTTGCGGCGGCGCGTTCGCGGGCGGAGCCCGGTCAGGAAGGCGAGCCGCGGGCGGAGCCCGGTCAGGAAGGCGATGGGCGATCGCAGGGATCGCCGGTGTGGCGGCGCGTGGCGGCGTGCCATGAGTGAGGTTCTCCTCGCATGGAAGTTCGACATGGGGTGAAGGCGGGGTGCCTCGTGTGAGGCACCCCGCCCGGTGGCGTACGAGCCGGGTCCGCCGGACCCGTGGCGAGCCCGGTCAGCTCGTGAACGTCACGTCCACCCAGTAGTTGCTGGCGCTCCAGGTGTCGGTCGGGAATCCGCCGCCGGAGGCCGCCTTGAAGACGCCGTTGCCGCCGTCGGCTCCGTCCGCGAGGGCCTTGACCGGGCCGGTGCCGGCCTGGTTGGCGAGCCCGCTGTCGTCGGAGGCGTAGTGGCCGCCGGGCGCGTAGTACGACGCGACGTAGGTGGTGCCCGCGGTGACCGGCACCGGGGCGGCGAACGTGACTTGCTGCCATCCGGTGGCGGTTTCGCCGCTGAACGTCGCGGTGGCCAGCAGGGTGCCGGTGGCCGACCAGAGGTGGGCCACGTGGGTGCCCGAGTTGCCGGTGCCCTTGTAGAAACGAATGCCGGTGATGCTGCCGCTGACGTCGGTGCGGAACTTGACGCCGACTTCGATCGGTATGGCCTCGGGGTCGGCCGGAGTTCCCGGCACGGTGGTTGCGGGCCAGATGGTGCACGGCGCGCAGGTCGGCGGCGGGGTGCTGCCGGCCGTGGTGAACGTCCAGGTCACGGCGTTCATGGCGGTGCCGTTGGTGTCCTTGGCGCCGCTGACCTTGGCGGTGTAGGCGGTGCCGGCGGTGAGCGCGGCGCTCGGGGTGAACGTCGCGGTCTTGGTGGCGCTGTCGTACGTCGCGGTGCCGGTGACCGCGGTGTTGTCGGGCTTCGTGACGTTCCACGCGATGGTCGCGGGTTGGACGTCCTTGTCGAAGGTGGCGGTCACGGTGGTGCCGGTGGCGACGCCGGTGGCTCCGGCGGCGGGGGTCTTGCCGGTGACCGCGGGTCCGACGGGCGGCGGGGTGGAGTTGGTCGTGAAGACCACGTCGACCCAGAAGTTCGCGGAGTTCCACGTCGCGTTCGGGAAGCCACCGCCGCTGCGGTAGACGCCGTTGCCGCCGGACGAGCCGCTCGCGAGCGCGGTGAGCGGGGCCCGGGTGTAGGCGTTGGCGAAGTAGTTCTCGTCGCCCGCGTACCGGCCGTTGGGGGCGAGGTAGGAGGCGATGTAGGTGGTGTTGGCGGTCACCGCGACGGGCGTGGAGAAATTGACCTGCTGCCAGCCGCTGGTGGATTCGCTGGTGAAGGTGGCCTCGGCGAGCTTGGTGCCGGACGAGGACCACAGGTGGCCGACGTGGGTGCCGGTGTTCTCGGCGAACTTGTAGTAGCGGACGCCGGTGATGTAGCCGTCCCGGTCGGGCTTGAACTTGACGCCGAGTTCGACCGCGGTGGATTCGGGGTCGGGCCCGCCGGCGGGAGTGGTGCCGTCCGGCCAGATGGTGCACGGGCAGGTGACGGGCGGCGGCGGGACGTTGGTGGCGACGGTGACGTTCACGCCGGCGCCGGGCGTCTCGGTGCGCACGCTGTCGTCGGTGGCCCGGGACTTGATGGTGAGGGGCCCGTTGGTGGTCGGGGTGAACGTGTAGGTCCACGAGGTGCGGCCGTTGGCCGGGTGCCACGTGGCGCCGCCGTCGACGGACACCTCGACGCCCGCGACCTGGCCGCCGACGTCGCTCGCCGTGCCGGTCACCGTGAAAGCCTGGTTGACCTGGACGCCCTGCCCGGCGACCGGGGTGGTGATGGTCGAGGTGGGCGGGGTGGTGTCGGTGGACGCGGTGGGCGCGGTCATGCCGGTCATCAGCGTGCCGGGCTGGACGCCCATGTCCGCGAACAGGTTGAGCGTCGCCTGCTGAACGGCCGTGTCCACGCTGCCGGTTCCGGTGGTGCGGGTGTTGTCCAGGCCCCACGCGTACTGGATGGTGCCGGCGCCGAAGACGAGTGCGCCGCTGGGCGCCCGGTACATGACCAGGTGGTGGGTGGCGGAGCCGTCGGCGTAGCTCGAGCCGTAGTCCTGCAGCATCTGGCCGGACTGCGTGGTGGTGGACAGCCGGATCAGGCCCGCCGGGCGGGCCGCGTTCTCGGTGTCGACGTCCCATTCGTAGCCGAGCAGGCCGCTGCCGAGGGTGGTCGTGGCGCCCGCGGCGAGGGTCGCGGCGCGGGTGTTGCGCCAGAGCCGCATCTTGCCGTCGGCCGCGTTGACCGTCATGTCGGTCGTGCAGCAGTTGGCCATGAACTGCTGGCCGCTCAGCGAGTTCTCCGGGCGGCCGCCGTCGGCGGGCGGGGAGAACCGCGGGTCGCGCCAGGTGCCGGTCCAGATGTTCGGGCCGATCGGGTCGGTCTTGGCGTCGTCGTGGGTTTCCTTGTACGTCGTCAGCGTGCGGTAGGGCGCGCCTTCGGCGTTCATCCCGCCGTTCTCCCAACGCGTCTTCCAGAACATCTCGTTGCCGGAGAAGAACGCGAGGTTGACGCCGGCGTCGCGGGCCGCCTCGACGTTGGTGCGCTGTTCGGCGGACCAGTACTCGTCGTGGCCGACGGACAGGAAGACCTTGTGGTTCTTGATGAGTTGGCCGCGGCGGGCGGAGTCCACGTTGGTGGTGTACGAGACGTCGTACCCGTTGCGCTCCAGGAAGCGGATCATCGGGTACTCGGCGTTGAACAGCCAGTCCTCGGGGTTGTCGCCGCGCGTGGTGAACGGCCGGTTGTAGCTCACCTTGTAGGCGCGGCCCGCGGGCTGCCCGACGTACAGGTCGTTTCCGCCGTAGGCGTTGTAGGCCTGCCACGTGGAGTCGGAGGCCTGCATGAACATCTTCGACGTGGAGGCGTCGTTGCGGACGACGAACGCGATGTGGCTGGCGCCGGTGGTTCCGTCGGTACGCACCAACTTGGCGATGTAGTAGCCGGATACGGCATCCGACGGCACGGCCCAGGACGCCGACTCGGCCCAGTTGCCGCAGTCGACGAGGCCGGTCGTGGAGTTGTCCGTGTTGCAGTCCGGCTGGTTCTGCGGAAGCGGCACGGAGGGGGTCACGCTGGTGATCTTGCGAGCGCCGTTGCCGCCGTAGTAGCCGAGCCGGTAGATGTCGAGCCGGTAGGCGTTGGCGGGCGTGTCGACCTTGAAGTGCACGGTCTCGCCGACGTTGATGCTGATCTCGGTGGCGTAGCCCTGGATCGACGACGATCCGGAGCCCGTAACGTCCCACGTGGCGCGGGCTGTTCCGGTTTTGCTGTTCTCGCACACGATCGGGTTGACGACCGGCGCGTCGCACGGCCCGGCGCTCGCGCGCGAAGCCGAGGGCAGCACGAACGCCATGGCGGCGAGCAGCCCGAACAGCGCCAGATAGACCGGTGATACGGCACGGTTCCGCCGTCGCAACCGGGTGGATCCGGGCGGTTTCCCCGGAATGTGCGGTGTGAGACGGCGTGTTGCCGCGGAATGCATGATGGCGACCCCTACCCCATAGGACCCGGGCGGTTCCTCTCCCCTGGAACACCGCACCGGGCCGCCTGCCGGCGTCCCCCGCGGGTCCCTATTCCGTCGGGGGTGAGCGTCGTCGGCAGATGCCTGGGCACAGTGTTGCGCAAGAAACTCGCCGATGTGGGGGTTTCGGGCCTGTTGCCAGAGCCATTACCCCGTAAGGGTGTGGGCTTTTCGCACAAGCGTCCGGGCATGATCGGCACGCGGAGAGGCGGCGCACCGGTTGGTCGACGGGCCTTGTCCGAGGCCGGAATTGCGGTCGCTTTGTCGCCGGGTTGGCCGACCTTCCCCCGGCACCGCGGACCGCTGGGTAGCATGCCTGCACCGGACCGGCCGACGTCGTGGGGGCGCAAGGTCGCCGGTCGCAACGATGCGCTGGGGGGCTGCATGAAAGTCGTGATCACCGGCGGCGCCGGATTCATCGGATCGAACCTCGCCCGGGTGCTGGTGGCCGCGCCGGAAATCGACGAGGTCGTGGTGGTGGACGACCTGTCCACGGGATCGCTCGCCAACCTGGCCGGGGTCGCCGCCACGGTGCACGTCGGGACTTTTCTCGACGTGGAGTTGATGGACAAGGCGTGCGACGGCGCTTCCGCGATCGTGCACTTGGGGGCACTGCCGTCGGTGCCGCGTTCGGTCGAGGACCCGCTGGCCAGCCACCACGCGAACGCGACGGGCACGCTGATGGTGCTGGAGGCCGCGCGTCGGGCCGGCAACGCCCATGTGGTGGCCGCGTCTTCGTCGTCGGTGTACGGCGGGAACCCGGTGCTGCCGAAGCGCGAGGACCTGCGGACGATGCCGCTGAGCCCGTACGCGGTCAGCAAATTGGCCACCGAGTCGTACCTGCTGGCCTACGGGCACTGCTACGACCTGCCCGTGCTGCCGTTCCGGTTCTTCAACGTCTTCGGGCCGCTGCAGCCCGCCGATCACGCGTACGCCGCGGTGATTCCGCGGTTCATCGACGCCGCGCTCGCCGGGCGCCCGCTGACCGTGCACGGCGACGGCGAGCAGACCCGCGATTTCACCAACGTGGCCACGGTGTGCGGGGTGTTGGCGGACGCGGTGCTGCGCCGGGTGACGAACGACGGCCCGGTCAACCTGGCGCTGGGCACCCGGACGTCGCTGAACGCGCTGATCGCGCTGCTGGCGGACGTGCTCGGGCATCCCGTCGACGTCACGCACGTGGCGCCGCGCGCGGGCGACGTGCGCGACTCGCAGGCGGACAGCGCGGAGCTGCGCCGGCTGTTCCCGGACGCGCCCGCCGTGGAGCTGAGAGACGGTCTCGCCGAGACGGTGGCCTGGTTCCGTTCGCGGCAAGCGTCCTGAGGCGGGCTCGGCCGTGCAGACGGGCTTAGCCGTGCAAACGGGCTTGGCTGTGCAGACGGGCTTGGCCGGGCGGCAGGGCTCAGCCGGGCACCGGCTCTCGACCGGGCGGCGGCGCTCAGGCGGGCAGCGGCCGGGCCGGGGAGCCGATCACGACGGTGCCGGGGGCGACATCGCGGGTGACCACCGCGCCGGCGCCGACGAACGCCCCTTCGCCGATCGTGCGGCCTTGCAGGACCACGGCGTTGCTGCCGACCGTCGACCCGGCACGGAGGTGCACGTTGCCGGACACGTTCGCGCCCGGATAGACGGTCGCGCGGGCGTCGAGGACGGCGTCGTGCCCGACGGTGGCGTTGTAGTGCACCTGGCTGTGCGGGCCGATCGTGATGCTGCTCGACACGTGGGCGTTGGCGAGCACGAGGCAGCCTTCGGCGATGCGCGTGTCGGGGGCGACGACGGCGCGCGGGTGGATCAGCGTGACGGGGAGCAGGCCTTGCGCGTCCAGGAGGGCGGCGAGGCGGAGGCGTACCTCGGGATTGGCGATGCCGATCAGGTAGCTGCTCCCCCGGGGCGCCTCGTCGGGCCGCATGACCGGCAGTCCGCGGACCTTGCCGCCCGCGGCGGCGTCATCGAGGAACGCTTCGACGGGCACGCCCGCGGCAATCGCGGCGTCGAGGGCTTCGCGGCCGACGCCGCCCGCCCCCGCGATGTACAGCGGGCCCGCTCCCGGGGCGCCGGCGAGGTGGCGGGGATCGACGGCGCCGGATCCGGCGCTGGGGAACGACATGCGCTCATCCTGCCGTGCGGCGGGCGGGGATGCGGGCGATGACCCGCGACCGCGCCGGAGCGTGGCTCCGGTGGCCCGGCGTACGGCGACGACTGAGGCGGTACCGCGCGGCACGTGCGGGGCTGCTGGGAGTGACAGTGCGGCTTGACACGGGGAACTTCTCCCTTTCGCGGCTGGATTTGCTCGGCGCCGTCACGGTGGCCGCGGTCGGCGTGTGGACGCTGGTCGCCGCGGCGGGACGGCCGTCGAGCCCGGAGAACTTCCTGCTCGGGTTGCTGACGGTGGCGGCGGCCTACGCGGTGGGGCGCATCGCGGGCGAGCGGTCGGCCTACGGCGCGTGTGCGGCCGTGGCGGGCGCGGTCGCGGTGGTATTCCTGATGTCGCCGGATGCGCTGTCAGGCCATGCGCTCGCCGAGCCGCTCGGTTACGGCAACGCCAACGGCGCTTTGGCCACGCAGGCCGTGGGTGCCGCCTGCTTGGCCGCTCTGGCCGCGCCCAACGAGCGGCGGCGTGGCGAAATGCATCTGCTGGCCGGGCTGTTGGTGCTGGGTGCGTTCGCGACGAAGTCGGTGGCGGCGGCGCTGGGCGGGGTGGCGATCCTGGTGATCGGCCTGACGGCAACGGCGGCGCGGAGGCGCGGCACGCTGGTGGTCGCGGGTGCGGTGTGCGTAGCGGCGATGGCCTTGGGCACCGTGTATTTGGGCGGCGACAAGGTGCAGCACATGTCCGGGGTGCGGCTGACGGCCGAGGAGGGCCTGACCCAGCGGCGGTTGGACGTGTGGCACGACGCGCTCACGCTCGCGGCGGCCAATCCGGTGCGCGGCACCGGGCCGGGCACGTTCGTCGCGAACAGCCCCACGGCGCGGGCGGATTCCGATACCCAGGCAGCGCATTCGCTGTGGCTGCGGCAGGCGGCCGAGCAGGGGTATCCGGGGCTGGCGGCGATGGTGGCGCTGGTGGGGTGGGCCTTCGTGCGGCTGTGGCGGTCCCGGCAGGATCCGGCGATCGTAGCCGTCGGGGCGGTGACACTGACCGCGTTCGCCGTGCAGGCGTCGATGGACTACGTGGCCGAGTTCGGCGGGGTGCTGATCGCGCTCGGCGTGGTGCTCGGCGTGGGGACGGCGGTACCGGACCCGGTGCTGGAGAAGGGGATTCGCTGACCTGCCGCGGGGCCGGTGCACGGCCCCGCGGCGGTCGGCGCGCACACGTGACGACTTACGACGCTTCTTCGGCCGGGATCGGTTCGTGCCGCACCCGCTGCGCCGCCGCGTGGCGTTCGGCCTGCGCCGGGATCTGCACCGGAATGGGGAACCCGGGGTTCACTCCGCCCGCGCCGGTGATGCCCTGCGGCTTGAGCAGCACGCCGACGGTGCGGAACAGGATCCGCAGGTCGAGCCGGTAGCTGCGGTTGCGCACGTAGTACAGGTCGTACTCGATCCGCGCCGGCCAGCTGAGCGCGTTGCGGCCCTGGACCTGCGCCCAGCCGGTCAGTCCGGGGCGCACGTCCAGGCGGCCGCGTTGCCGCGGCGTGTAGTGCGCGACCTGTTCGGGCAGCGTGGGGCGCGGGCCGATGACCGCCATGTCGCCGAGCAGGACGTTGATCAGCTGCGGGAGTTCGTCCATGCTCGTAGTGCGCAGGATCTGCCCGACTTTGCTGACCCGGTCGGCGTCCGGCTCGTCGGGATAGCGCGGATGGCGCATGGTGCGGAACTTGAGAATCCGGAAGTCACGCCCGTGCAGACCGCTGCGGGTCTGGCGGAAGAGGACGGGTCCGCCCATGGTGACGCGGATCAGGACGGCGATCACGAGCATCGCCGGGCCGAGCAGCAACAGCGTCAGCGCGGCGACCGCGACGTCGAAGACCCTGCGCATCATGCCGTGCCCCCTCCCCTGTCGTGCTTCTGCGGATGGCTGGTGGAAACGGTCCGGGTCTCCCAGCGGAGTCCCTTGCGGCGGGCGACGGCCCGGTAGGTGTCGATCGAGGTGGCGGCGACGCGCCGCTGGTCGAACTCGGCGAGCGCGCGGGCGCGTCCGTGTGTGGCGAGCCGGGCTCGCAGCTCGGGGTCGCCGAGCATGCGGTCCATCGCGCGGGCGAGGGCCGCGGGGTCGCCGGGCGGGACGAGCAGCAGGTGCTCGTCGTGCGTGCCGATCTCGCGGCAGCCGCGGATGTCGGTCAGCACCATCGGCACGCCGCTCGCGGCGGCCTCCATCGCGGAGCGCGAGAAGCCTTCGCGGTGGGAGGGCAGGACGAACAGGTCGAGGGCCGCGTAGACGTCGGGCATGTCCGAGCGGCCGCCGAGGTATTCGACGTGCGCGGCGGCGTCGTTGTAGGCGTCGGGCTTGTCGGGGTCCTCGGGGCCGATCCAGACGAAGCGGGCGTCGCCCTGCCCCTGGCGTACCAGCTCCCCCACGGCTTCCTGGTACTCCGCGATGCCCTTTTCCGCGACGCGTCGTCCCACGCCGCCGACCAGCAGCTCGCCGTCCTCGACCCCGAGTTCCTTGCGGATCCGGGCGCGGGCGTCCGGGTCGGGGCGGAAGCGCGAGAGGTCGGTGCCGTTGCCGACGACGCGGGAGCGCCAGGCGGGCACCGCGCGGGCGAGGGTCCGGTGGTCGGTGGCGTTCTGGTACAGCTCGGCGTGCGAGGCACGGGCCGCGACGCTCTCCGCGCCGAGCACGAACGCCTTGCGCGGCCACGGGTCGCCGGGGCGGATCCACAAGCCGTGGCAGGTGTTGACGACGACCGGGATGCCGACCGCGCGGCCGATGAGGCGGCCGAGGACGCCGGTCTTCGGGTTGTGCGTGTGCAGGACGTCGAGGTCCAGGTCGCGCAGCCGGGCGGCGAGTTCGCGAGCCGCCGCGGCGTCGCGGGCGAGATCCCACGATCGGGTGAGCGCGTCGAGCGGGACGTGGGTGACGCCCAGGGCCTCGACCTCGGGGACGTACGGGCCGCCCGCGCTCAGCCCGAACACCTCGAAACCGGCGGCCACGTCGACCTGCAGCTCGGTGCGGAGCAGCAGCGCGAGGCTCATGTCGACGGTGGTGAGGTGCGCGACGCGCAGCGGGCGGCCGCCGGGACCGGTGGGGACGAGCAGCCCGGCCGGCAGGTACTCGGGCGCGGGCGGCGCCGGGTGTGCGGTGTCAGGCACGGGCACCTGCCCGTTTGCCGAGGGTGACGACGCGGGCGTACGCACGTTCGGGTCCGAGGTCGCCGCTGAGCTTCGCGCGGAAGAAGGCAGTGGGGTCGGTGCGGCGTACCGGGACGCGGTGCAGGCGTATGCGGTCGGTGCCGGGCAGGTTGCGGCCGAGGAGTCCGGTGGCGGCGCTGCGGAAGCGGCGGCGGAGCTGGTGCTCCATGGCCGGGACGGGGACGCCCCAGGTGTAGGCGAAGTGGTCGGGGCGTATGCCCAGCCGGTCGTCGATGTCGTCGGAGGCGGCGTCGAGTTCGGCTTCGGTCAGGTGTTCGGGACGGGCGTGCGACCGCGTGTGGTTGCCGACGGTGAGGAGGCCGCTCGCGTGCATCTCGGCGAGCTGCTCCCAGGTGAGCGCCGCGGCGCCGGCGCTGGTGCCGGTGGAGCCTTCCCAGCGCATTTCGCCGCCGACCATGCCGGTGGCGAGGTACAGGGCGAAGGGGAACTTGCGGTCGCGCAGGTGCGGCCAGGCGTTGTCGTACACGTCGGCGAACCCGTCGTCGAACGTGAGGACGACGGAGGGCGTGCGGTCGTGGCCGTCGAGGCGGTCGAGCGCGGTGTCGAGCGGGACGACGGTGCCCGGGTGCAGGTCGGCAAGCACATCGAGCTGCTCGACGAACCGGTCGGTGGGCAGGTCCAGTTCGTCGCGGGTACCGCCGCCGACCCGGTGGTAGATGAGTGCGGTGGTCCCGGCGGCGGGCCGACTGCCCGCCACGGCGGCGAGTCCGCGCTTGAGCGTGGCGCGGACGCCGTCGCCGCCGATCGCGGGGCTCATCGGGCGGGCTCGCGGCGGGGTGATGCCGGTGCGGTCGACTCGCTGTGCTCACTCACGTGCTGGTGCCCCCTGCGGATCGTCACGGTGCGGTGGTTCGGCGCCGGCTTCGGCGACGGCTCGGCGGGATCCGGAGACACGGGGGGCACGGCGAGATGGCGCGGCGGCCGGACTCCGGCCCGGCGGACTTTGCGCGGGCAGGAGTGATCCGCGGGCGTTCAACGGCCCGCCGCCGACGGTGCGTCCGGGGCCGGCCGCGGAGCCGCGGCCGTCCTCGGTCCCGTGCGGACGACACCCCGGTCGCGGCGCACGGATAATTCCGCCCCCACCATGAGACCCCAGCGTCTCTCGGCCCCGGCGTGAGCAGTGCCGAGGCGCGGTCGTGAGCCGCGTCCCGATGCTCCCCCACCCGGACACAGCTCCCTCGCGAGTCAGCCTAGAGCCCCGCAAGCCGCCCCGCGGGCGGTTTCACGGGATTTCCGGAAGTGCGGTGCGGAAAAGGCGAATCGGGTGGGGGGATGCGGACCAGGGATCCGTGGTTGGCATCGGGGGTGTGCGGTGGGGGAGCAGGCCACGGGGCCGGAGGGGGGTCGGCTGGGCGGGGAACAGCGAGGCGCGAAAGCTGTGCGGGCGTAGGGGTTGAGACCCGAGGTGTTTTTCGGCGGTGATCGCGTCCACGGGCACCAGGCGCGGCGGGCGGTCGCAGGCAGGCGGGTCTGCGTGTCGCCGGGGGTGGGCCGTGCGGTGTTGTGAATCAAGGCGATCGGAGCCGGCGGGCGTGGTGTTGACGAGGCCCGCACGGCGGTAGCCGCAAGTCTCGTCGGCAAGCGCGCCGGGTTGTCCCCAGGTGGGCCCGCCGCGGCCGCGCACACCCCCCGTCGCGTCCACAGCAATTCGCAACCGGCTGACGGCGTCTCTCGTCCGTTGTTACCGTGCGGGTGGGGAGGACTCCGCCGGGGTGGCGGGGCCGGGTGGGGATCGGGTAGGGGCGAATCGTGCGAGCGGACGTGCGCGCAAAACTGCGGGGCGGCGGGGATCTGGTCATGCGCCGGTCTCCCGCGCAGTGGTGGTTCGGGAGCCGGGCGGTCGGGCGGCTGGCCGTGCTCGGGTACCACGGGGTCGAGGATCCCGCGGGCTTTGCCCGGCAGTTGGACCGGCTGCTGCGGATCGCTCGGCCCGTGTCGTTGGACGACGTGGAGATGGCCGTCGCGACGCGTCGGCCGCTGCCCGGGCGCGCGGTGCTGATCACCTTCGACGACGGCGAGCGCAGCGTTTACGAGCATGGGCTGCCCTTGCTGCAGGAACGCGGCGTCCCCGCGGTCGCGTTCGTGATCCCGTCGCTGCTCGACACCGACACGCCGTTCTGGTGGCACGAGGTCGAACGCCTCGTCGCGGCCGACGCCGGCGACGGCCGGACCGCCGCGCAGTGGCTGCGGCATCTCAAGCAGGTGCCCGACGCCGAGCGCCTCGCCGCGATCGCCGGGCTCCGCGACGGGCACGAACCTGTCCGCCAAACGCAGTTGACCACCGCCGAAGTCCGCGCGCTCGACGCGGGCGGCGTCCGGGTGGAGAACCACTCGCTCACCCACCCGCTGCTCGACCGCTGCTCCGACGCCGACGTACGCGCCGAAATCACCGTGGCACACGATGCGTTGGCCAAGATCCTGGGTCGGGCCCCGCAGTCGTTCGCGTACCCGAACGGCAACTTCGACGTCCGCGCCGAACGGGTGCTGGACGAGTTGGGCTACCGGTCCGCGTTCCTGTTCGATCATCGGCTGTCGCCGCGAGTGCCGGACCACGGCCTGCGGATCTCGCGGCTGCGGGTCGCCACGTCGACGCCGCCCGACCGGTTCGAGACGATCCTGTCCGGGCTGCACCCCGCCGTGCACGGGTTGCGAGGCAAGGGATGAACGCGATGTCCGCCCGCCCGCGGCTGCTCACCGACCCCGGCGCGTTGGAGTCCCTCGTCCCGGCCTGGCGCGACCTCGCCGCCGCGACCGGGGTCGCGTACTTCGGCACGCCGGACTGGGTGCTCGCCTGGCTCGCCGCATTCGGCGACGATCCGCAGCAGCGCGGAGCGCGGGTGGCCGTGTGGGACGGCCCCGACGGACGGCTCGACGCCGTCGTCCCGCTGCTCGCCACCCGGCAGGCCCTGCATCCTCGGCTGCCGTCCGGGGCACGCTGCCTCACCGTGCTCGGCGCCGGGGCCGGCGCCGCCGACCACTGCGGGTTCGCGGTCGCGCCCGCGCGCGCCGACGACGTGCGGGCGTGGTTCGGCGCACTCGCCCAGCGGTCGACGCTGTGGCTGCCCAACCTCGACTCGGAGACCGGCGCTGCGTACATCCCGCCCGGGGCGCGGCTGGTGGAGCGCACCGCGTGTCCGACCATGCCCGCCGACCCGGAAGCCATCGGCTCGGCGCGGTTCCGCAAGGATCTTCGGTACTACGCCCGGCGGTTGGCCGCGGAGGGCGTCCGGTTCCGGTTCGTGCCGCCCGGCGCGATGGACGAGAAGCTGTTCGACGCCTTGCTCGGCCTGCACGCGCGGCGGCAGGAGACGCTCGGCCGCGCGACGACGTTCGATGCCGCGCGCAAGCCGTTCCACCTGGCGCTCATCGGCCGCGGCGCACCGGGGCGCGGCCCCTGCGCGATGGTCGCGGAGGGTCCGGACGGGCCGGTGGGGATCCTCTACGGGTTCCTCTGGCAGGGCACCTTCTCGTACTACCAGACCGGTTGGGATCCGGCGTTCGCCCGGCTGAGCCTGGGGACCGTCCTGGTCGCCGAGACCGTCGCGGCGGTGCGGGCCGAGGGCGCGGACGTGTTCGATTTCCTGCGCGGTGCGGAGGAGTACAAGTACCGGTTCGGCGCCGTCGACCGGCACGACACGACATGGCTGGCCGGCCGGGGCCTGTCCGGGCTGCTGCTCGGCGGGCGGGTGCGGGCGAAGGAGCTGCGGACCCGGCGTGCGGCGGGGCGCGGCCCGGTCGGCGCCGTCGGCTCGGTGGAGGGGTGAGCGCGAAATGACCGCCGTGGAAGAGTCCGGCGCGGATGCGGTGCGGGGACGGCTGCCGAGCGTGAGCGTGGTGGTGCCGTCGTACAACTACGCGCGCTATCTGCCGAACAACGTGGGGTCGCTGCTGGAGCAGCAGGGCGTCGACGTGCGGGTGCTGGTCCTCGACGACGCGTCGACGGACGAGACGCCCGATGTGGGGGCGGATCTGGCGCGCGATCCGCGGGTCACGTACGAGCGGCACAAGGTCAACAAGGGCCATATCGCGACGTACAACGAGGGCCTGCTGGAGTGGGCGGACGGCGACTATTGCGTGCTGCTGTCGGCCGACGACCTGCTGCCGCAGGGCGCGCTGGGCCGGGCGACGGCGGTGATGGAGAGCCGCCCGGACGTGACGTTCGTGTACGGGAATCCCGTGCGCTTCACCAGCGGCGGTCCGCTCCCGGAGGCGCGCGGCGGCGGCCGCAGCAAGGTGTGGAACGGCGACCGGTGGATCCGCGGGGTGTTCCGCGCGGGCCGGAACCTGATCCTGTCGCCGGAGGTGGTCGCGCGGACGACGGCGCACCACGACGCGGGCGGCTACAACCCGAAGCTGCCGCATTCCGGCGACCTGGAGATGTGGCTGCGGCTGGCCCGGCGCGGTGCGGTGGGGTGGCTGCCGGACGCGGATCAGGCGTACTACCGGGTGCACGACAGCAACATGCACCACTCGCGTTTCGATGCGCGGGACCGGCTGTACCAGCTTCGGGACGGCTACGAGTCGTTCCTCGACGGCGACGGCCAGGGCCTGCCCTACGCCGGGGAGATCCGCACCGCGATGCGCCGCAAGCTCGCGCGCGGGGTGCTCCGCAAGGCCATCCGCGCGTTGGACGCCGGGGAGTCGGCGGCGGACGGCCTCACGGTGGACGAACTCCGGGAGCTGGCAGCCGAGTTGTCCGACCTGCGGGCGCTGCCGGAGTATCCGGGCTTGCGCGCCCGCATGGCGCTGGGTGCGTCGCGGTGCGGCCGGCTCGACCCGGTCACGTCGTTGGTGACGCTGCGCCGCGGCCGGGACTGGGTGCGCTGGCACGGGAACCGGGTGCGGCCGGTCTGACCTGGGGCGGAGCCGTCCCGGGTCAGGGCCCGTTCGCCCCGGCCAGGACCAGGACCAGGGTCAGGCCAGGGTCAGGAACAGCTTCTCCAACTCGGCTTCGGTCATCGGCGGGGCGTCCTTGTCCGCGGTCGCCATGCACTGCCGCATGCCGCTGGCCACGATCTTGAAGCCGGCCCGGTCGAGGGCGCGGGAGACGGCGGCGAGTTGGGTGACGACGTCCTTGCAGTCGCGGCCCGCTTCGATCATCGCGATGACGCCCGCGAGCTGGCCCTGGGCGCGGCGCAGGCGGTTCAGGACGCCTTGGACGGCGTCGTCGTCGACCTTCATCGGGTTGCCTCCTTGCGGAACTCTGACCGTCGATCTTACCCCTGGGGGTATGCGGCCGGGCAGGCCGCACACCCCCGGGGGTAGACGGGTCAGTCGTGGGAGAAGCGCACGTCCGGGAGGACGCGGCGCAGCCAGGCGGGGCTCCACCACGCGGCGCGGCCGGTGAGGCGGAGCAGGACGGGCAGCAGGACGAGCCGGACGAGGGCGGCGTCGAGCAGCACGGCGAGGCCGAGCACGATGCCCATTTCCTTGGGCGGCAGCGGCCCGGACAGGGCGAAGGTGAAGAACACCGCGACCATGACGGCGGCCGCCGCGAAGATGACGCGGCCGGAGTGGGCGAGCGCGCCGACGGTGGCCTTGCGGGCGTCGCCGGTGAGTTCGTACTGCTCCTTGGCGGCGGCAAGGAGGAACACGGTGTAGTCCATCGCGATCGCGAAGATCATGGCGAAGAAGAACACCGGCGCCCAGCCGTCGAGGAAGCCTTGCGGGGTGAAACCGAGCAGTCCCGCGCCGTGGCCGTCCTGGAAGATCAGCCGGGCCGCGCCGAACGCCGCCGCGGTGGCGAGCAGGCTGGTGACCGTCCCGAGCAGTGCGACCAGCGGGGCTTGCAGCGCGACGATCAGCAGGACGAACCCGAGGGCGAGGATCACGCCCATGACCAGCGGGGTCTTGCTGTCGAGGAGGGACTGGAGGTCGAGGTTCTCCACGGCGGCGCCGCCGACGAGGGCCTCGTCGGGGAGCGTGTCGCGGAGGCGTTCGACGGTGCCCTCGAGGGCGGGGTCGGACGGGTCGACCTTCGGCACGGCCTGGAGCAGCGTGTAGCCGGAGCCGTCGGGGGCGTTCTGGCCGGGCATGACGCCGGCGATGCCGGGGTCGCCGGCCAGGGCGGCGGCGGTGGGCGCGGCCTGCGCGGTCGGAGTGACGATCTGCAGGGCGCCGGGTGCGCCTGGGCCGAAGGCCTGCTGGACGGCGGTGTAGCCGACGCGGGCGGAGGAGTCTTCGGGGACGACGGTGATCGACGGCATCGAGGTGCGCAGGCCGATGACCGGGGCGGCGAGGGCGACGAGGATCGCCAGGGCGGGGATGCCGTAGCGCAGCGGGTGCGCCCACAGGCGTTCGCCCCACGCGGTGAAGCGCGGTGACGGGCCGGCGGTCTTGCCGCGGGTCCACGGCAGCGATCCGGCGTTGACGCGGCGGCCGAGCTTGCCGAGGACGGCGGGCAGCAGGGTGAGCGTCGCGGCGAGGACGAAGACGACGGCGAGCATGATGCCGACGGCCATCGACCGGAACGCGGGCGACGGGACGAGGGTGACGGCGGACAGGCTGACCAGCACGGTCGCGCCGGACAGCGCGACGGCCTTGCCCGCGGTGTCCATGGTCTCCGCGACGGCGCGGCGGGCATCGCCGTGTTTGGCGAGGGCGGCGCGGAAGCGGACGACGAGGAACAGCGCGTAGTCGATGCCGAGCGCGAGCGCGAACATCATGGCGAAGTTCATCGCCCAGATCGAGGTGGGCGTGAGGTGGTTGAGCAGGACCAACGCGCCCGCGGAGGCGGCGAGTCCGGCCATCGTGAGGAGCAGCGGGAGTCCGGCGGCGACGAGCGAGCCGAAGGCCAGCACGAGGATCGCGAGGGTGACCGGCCAGGACAGCATCTCGGACTTCATCATCGCGTCGTGGTTGGCGGTGTTGAAGTCGCTCCACAGGACGGACGCGCCGGTCGCGGCGACCGTGATGCCGTCGTGCGACAGGTCGGCGAGGGGCCCCTTGAGGTCGTCGGCGGCGCGCACCATGTCGTTGGCGTCGGCGCCGGCGCCGGCCAGCAGGATGGCGGTGCGGCCGTCGGGGCTGATGGTCGCGCCGGGCTGCGGCGGGACGACGTCGGCGATCCGGCTGTCGGCCTTCAGGCGCGCGGTGGCGTCGGTGAGGACCTGCTGGACGGCGGGGTCGGCGACGGGGCGGTCGCTGCTGACGACGACCTGGAGCGCGGAGGAGGCGTTGCCGCCGAAGTGCTGCTGCGCGAGTTCGCGGACGTGGACCGACTCGGAGCCGTTGGCCTGCCAGCCGGCCCCCGCGAGCGCGGACGTGACCTGCGGCGCGAACGCGCCGAGCCCGGCGACCAGGGCCAGCCACAGGACGGCCACGAGGCGGAGGTGGGCGGCGGACCAGGCGCCCAGGCGGCCGAGGAGGCCGTAGGCGGCTTCGCGGCCGGGGGTGGGCAGCGCCGGGTCGGCGGTCGGGGTGCGGTGCTTCGCGAGGGGCAACGGACTCTCCTTCGGATACCCCCGGGGGTACTGACGCCGTCGAGCATAGCCGATACCCCCACCCGTATCGCCACGTGGCATGATGAGACGACTAATACCCCATGGGGTATCGTGGTGGACGTCCGCAGCGCCGGACCCGACCGGCCACCCCGCCGACCTTGAGGAGAGCCGCATGCAGCCCGTGAAGTACGACCGCACGATCCGCCTCGACAGCGATTTCGCCACCACGGTGGCGATGGTCCGCGAGGCCTTGGCCGCCCAGGGCTTCGGCGTCCTGACCGAGATCGACGTCACCGCCACCCTGAAGGCGAAGCTCGGCGCCGAAATGGAGGACTACCTGATCCTCGGCGCCTGCAACCCGCCCCTCGCCCACCGCGCCCTCGAAGCCGACCGGACCATCGGCCTGCTCCTGCCGTGCAACGTGGTCGTCCGCCGCGACGGCACCACGACGCTGGTCCAGGCCCTCGACCCGAACGTCATGGTGACGATGACGGGGCTGGCGGAACTGGAGCCGGTGGCGTCGGAGGCGACGGCACGTCTGGATGCGGCGCTTGCGGCGCTGGAGGGCGCGAAGGGGTGAGCGAGGGTGGGTGAGGCCGGACGTCCGTGCAGTGCTCGCGGAGCGGAAACCGCCTGGACCCGGCTTGGGCTTCCGGCTTCCGGCCAGGATGCGGCCATGTCGCTGGGGTGACAGCACAAAGCCCCCGGCCTGAGCATCCAGGCCGAGGGCTTCGCCACCACACGACAGAACCGCACGACCGAACCGCACGACACAGCCGGACGACACAGCCGCACGACACAGCCGCACGACAAAACTGCACTACACGGCCGGCTACAAAGCCGCGCTACACCCCGACACCTCTCAGCCCCGCACCGCCCGCACCAGCGTGTCGACGGCCTCCCGCTGCTCCCCCTCCACCACGACCGGCCGACGCACCCGCTCGGCGCGGTCCACGCGCAGGTCGCCGAGAGCCCCCGCGACCCGCTCCGGCGTGTGCAGGATCGACGGCTCCTGCGGGCCGCCGACGCCCTCGGTCAGGTTGGTGACGTCGTGGCCGATCAACAGGAAAGTGCCGCCCGGGGCGACGGACGCCGCCGCGGCGGCGAGCACCTTGGCCATCTCCGCTTCCGGAAGGTGCAGGTAGGCGACCAGCACCAAGTCGTACGCGCCCGGCTCCGGCGTCCACGTCAGCAGGTCGGCGGTCACCCACTCCACCGCGGCGCCCTGCGCGTCGGCGAGCAGTTTGCCCTTGGCGAGTGCCGCGGCGGAGAAGTCGACGGCCGTGACGTCCCAGCCCTGCTTGGCGAGCCAGATCGCGTTGCGGCCTTCGCCCGCGGCGAGGTCGAGGGCGCGGCCCGCGGAGAGCCCGCCGGTCTCTTCGGCGACGAACCGGTTCGGTTCGGCCGACCAGACCAGTTCGGTGCCCGCGTAACGCTCGTCCCATGCCTTGGCGTCCACGTGTGACCGCCGCCTTCCGATCGTGCCGGTGTCCTGCGCCGCCGTGAAGCCGCCGGCATCCGGCGGGGGCGACCCTACGATCTTGCCTGATCCGCGGCCGCGGCCGAGCGGTAGATCCGGTCGAGTTCCGCGCCCACGGTCTCCGGCGCGAACCGCTTGCGGGCCTCGACGGCGATCCGGTGCCGGTCGTAGGCCTCGGGGGCGGCAGCCACGGCGCGCAGGGCGTCGGCGAGGGCCGCGGTGTCCTCGGACGGGACGAGGTGTCCCAGGTGCGGTTCCATCACCTCCGCATGCCCGCCCACATCGGTGGTGACGACCGGCAGCCCCGCACACCACGCTTCCAGCACGGCGACCGTGAGGTTCTCCGCGCGCGACGCCAGCACGAACGCGTCGGATGTGCCGAGCAGGCGGGCGATCTCGGGGCGCGGCAGGCGTCCGGCGAAGGTGACGACGTCGGCGATGCGGAGCCGCTCGGCCTGCTCTTCGAGCTTGGCGCGTTCGCGTCCGTCGCCGACGACGGTCAGGCGCAGCCGCGGGTCGTCGCGGGACGCGGCGGCGAAGGCGTCGAGGAGGACGTCGAAGCCCTTGGCGGGCGCGAGCCGGGCGACGGACACGAACTCGACGGTGTCGCGGCCCTCGCGGGGGCGGTCACCGGCATCGGGCAGCGCGAAGCCGGAGGCGTCGACCGGGTTGTGGATGACCTCGAAGTTCCCGCCGAGGCCGTACGACCGGATCTTGTCCTCGAGGGACCGGCAGACGGCGATCACGGTGTGCGCGTCGGCGTACAGCTCCCGCGCCCGCTTGATGCCGAGGGGGCTGGGCGGCGGCTCGGTCCAGTGGCCTTGCCACGAGGTGTGGTGCTCGGTGACCACGTAGGGCATGCCGAGGGCCTTCTTCATGGCGACCAGGTAGTGCGCCCAGTAGAAGTGCGCGTGGACGACGTCGACGGGCCCGTACTTGCCCGCGATGTAGCGGATCGCCTGCTGGTAGCGGCGCGCCATCAGGACGTGCGAGACACGGCCGAGCAGCCGCGACGGGCGCCAGCTGAAGGTCTTGATCTGGTAGTGCCGCGGGTCGTCGGGATCCTGGCCGAGGTAGTCCGCGCCCGGGACCTTCGGCCACGTCAGTTCGTCGGTGTTGGACAGCCGGATCACCTCGGCGGCGTGCCCGGCGGACTTGACCCAGTCGGTCTCCCACGGGACGCCGGGGTAGCCGACGATCATCACGATGCGCATAGGTGCCTTCCCCCACACCGGCCGGGGACTCCCCTCCCCGGCGCCGGGGCCCATCCTGCCAGGCGCGGCAGCGGAGTTCAGGCGAACTCGGGCGAACGAAGGGGTCCGTTCCGGGCGCCGGCGGACGGGGACGGCGTCAGTCGAAGTCGTATACGGTCACCGGAATGCCGCGGCCGGTCAGCCGCGCGGTGACCAGGGGCTCGACGCGTTCCCACGTGCCGCCCGCGAGCCCGCAGCCGATGCGCGGCATGTGGACGGACGCACCGAGTTCACGTGCCCGCACCGCAAGGGCTTCGAGCCCGGTATCGATCGCTTCGTAGCGGACTGGCACCCCTTTGCTGCCGGTTTTGATGCCGTGCTGACCGATCATGTTGGCGATCCACAGGAAGCGGTCGACCTGCACGAACTGCACCGCGCCCAGGGCGAAGTCGTTCTTCGCCCGCTCGCGGTGCCAACGCCGGTACGCCGCCTCGGGTTCCGGCCAGCGGCGGGACAGCGCCACCACAAAGCCCTTGCCCCAGCCGCCCTGGTCGTTGCAGACGTGCGCGATCACCTTGACGCCTTTGCCCTGCGGAGATGTGGCATCACCGCGCAGATAAGAGATCGTTTCGGTCATATCCGGAGCGTAGTCACGGGCACCGACAGTGATGTCGGGATAGGCCGATAGGGTGCGGGCCATGTCCGCACGACCCCTTCACGAGACCGTCGAGGCAGGCTGGGCAAAGGCGTTGGAGCCGGTGGCCGCCGATATTGCCGCGATGGGCGACTTCCTTCGCGCCGAGATCGCGGCAGGGCGCAGCTACCTGCCGGCCGGCCCGAACATCCTGCGTGCCTTCCAGCAGCCCTTCGACGATGTACGCGTCCTCATCGTCGGCCAGGACCCGTACCCGACCCCGGGCCACGCGGTCGGGCTGAGCTTCTCGGTGGCGCCGGAAGTCCGGCCGCTGCCCGGCAGTTTGATCAACATCTATCAGGAGATGCAGCAGGACCTCGGGATTCCGGCGCCGTCGAACGGCGACCTGACCCCGTGGACCCGCCAGGGCGTGCTGCTGCTCAACAGGGCGCTCACGACCGCGCCGCGCAAGCCGGCCGCGCACCGCGGCAAGGGCTGGGAAGCGGTGACCGAGCAGGCCATCAAGGCGCTGGTCGCGCGCGGCAAGCCGATGGCGGCGATCCTGTGGGGCCGCGACGCCCGCAACCTGCGGCCGATGCTCGGCGCGGGCGTGCCGGTGGTGGAGTCGGCACACCCGAGCCCGATGTCGGCGAGCAGCGGCTTCTTCGGATCCCGCCCGTTCAGCCGGGTCAACGCGATGCTCCAGCAGCAGGGGGCGGGGACGATCGACTGGCGGATTCCCTAGGCGTCTTCCGCCGCCCGGTCAGCGGCCTTGTCCGTCGCGGCTTCGTGCTTGCGGATCAGCCGTTCGACGATGCCGCCGAGGCCGGCGGTCAGCGGCCAGCCCGCGTAGTGCGCCAAGTGCACGATGGTTTCCCGGAGTTGCTCGGGCGTCAGTTCGCCGCGGGCAAGCGCGCTGGAGAGTTGCAGCTCCATGAGGTCGTCTTTGCCGAGGGCGGCGATGACGCCGATGGTGAGCAGGCGTCGCTCGCGGGTGTCGAGCGCGGGGCGCGACCAGATGTCGCCGAACAGGTGCTCGATGGTCACGTCGACGTACGGGCTGGTCGCGCCGGAGAGGTCCATCGGCAGGTTGTAGACCTCGGACATGCGGCGCAGGCCGCGCTCGCGCACGGTTTCCGTGGCGGGCGCGGGGGTGGCGGCGGGCGCGGGTTCCGCGGGTTCCGTGCCCAGGACGCTGTCGTACGTCGGTTCGATCGCCGCCGTCAGCGGCACGTCCGCGCCCACGGCTTCGGCGAGGTCCAGCGCCGCGCGCAAGTCCTTGTGCGCGAGAGCCGCCGTGCCGCGCCGCGTCTCCGGCGGCAGGTCGACACCCATCAGCGTCGTCGGTCCGCCGGTGAGCACGTCGCCCGCCCGGACGACGGTCTTCAGGGCCTCGACGTCGACACCCGCGGCCACGGCGAGGCGTTCGGCTTCCGCGGCGACGGCCCAGATCCCGTACTGCATCTGGTTGCGGACGAGCTTGGCGCGCATGCCGGCACCACGGCCGCCCATCCGCACGACGGTCCCGGCGAACGCCTCGACGACCGGCACGACCGCGTCGACGGCGTCGGCGTCGCCGCCGAGCATCGCGACCAGGCGGCCGTCGGCGGCGGCCTGCGGGCCGCCGGTCACCCCGCAGTCCACGACGTGCACACCGAGCGCGTCGGCGCGTTCGGCACAGACGGTGAGCGTGGCGACGGAGATCGTGCTGAGGACGAGCACGACGGCGCCGGGGGGCAGGGCGGGCAGCGCTTCGTCGAATACCGCGGTCACCTGGGCGTCGTCGACGACCGCCACGACGAGGACGCGGGCTCGGGCCGCCGCCTCCGCGACCGATCCGGGTGCCTTCGCCCGATCGGCGAACACCTGCACGGCTTGGGAGCGAACGTCGTGCACCAAGGTTTCATGCCCCGCGGCCACCAGCGCTCCCGCAACCCCGGACCCGATTGCCCCAAGGCCGATCACCGCAACGCCGCCAGTCTCGGCAATGCCACCCATGCCGCCCACCCTCCACTCGCCCGACGCCAAGTCAGGCGCAACATAGGCGGGCGGGGCAGAACAAACAACGGAGATGACCGCGGGGCGGGGTGGGTGGGGGCCAGGCAGCGAGTCGGCCGGGGGATGCGGCGGTGAAGGCCGACGGCGGCGGGGCGTGCGGGCCCGAGCAGCGGGGAGCGCGAGTACGGAAGCTCGGCGCGGCGCGCAGGCGGGGGTTCCGTGGAGTGCCGCAGCGCAGCGCGCATCACCCCCGAAAACGCTCCACGAGCGTTTACCGGCCCCACCGGCCTGCCCCGGGGCAGTCCGGCAACACCGTCCGACCCATTCTCCCCGGCAGCGCGTACCACACTCCGATGGCTCGGGCGCCCGTGCGGGCGGTCTTGGCGGGCCAGCGTGACGGCGGTGAACTTGGCCTGGCAGACGGTCCTGTGCCAGACCTCGGGGACCGAGCGGTGTTCGAGGGCCATCGCGAGATGGTTGCGGCTCTGGTAGTACAGCCGCCAGGGCGGGGAGGTCGCGACGCCCGCGTGCAGCGTGCGCACCAAGGGCTCGGGAAGGATCCGGATCGACCAGCCCGCGCGGCTGGCGCGGGCGATCGACTGGCGGACTCCCTAGTGCGCCGATTGGTCCGTTCTTTGGCCCTACGCCGCCTTGCGTTTGCGGATCAGCCGTTCGGCGATGAATAGATACATCGTGATCCCGTCAGGGTGCGCACGCCGGATCGTGTCGCAGGAACCGGCTCGGCTCGCCATGCCAGAACACCGCCAGTGCATCACGTGCTCTGGTGGCGGCGACGAACAGCAGCGATCGCGCCCGGAGCAGTTCCCGGGCGTGCCGCGCGGCATCTCGTCCGGCCCAGACGTCGACGGCCGCCCGGGGCACCAAGCCCTCGGAGACTCCGGCAACGATCATGCGGCGGTACTCCAGTCCCTTGAACCGGTACATCGTGCCGATGTGTACCCCCTCATCGCCGGTCGGACCGTCGCGGGTGATCTCCGTGGCAGGGATTCCGCGTTCCATTAGGCGCTGGGCTACCGCCGCGGCCATCTCATTGGTCGGGACGCACACGGCGATGTCCGCTCGGCGGACGTCGCTCCACGCCTCGATCTGATCGGCCACGGCATCACGTTCCTGCGCCTGTGTCGCCAGGCCTCGCCGGATCGGCAACTCCCCATGCAGCACGGATCGGTACCCCTTGATGTCGTCTACACCGCCGTCCAAGTCGTCGTAACGCACGCCGTCCACCACCCCCTGGGCCCACTGGAGGATTTCCCGAGTCGTGCGGTAGCTCAGTGTCAGGCGGGAGGAGCGGCCTCGGATGTTCACCCCCAGACTTCCCAAGGTCACCTGATGGTCGTAGATCCGCTGGTGCGTATCGCCGACGAGGAACAGGTCGTTCGGGGCCGCGGGCACCATGGCGCGCATGAGCTTCCAGTGGGCCGCGCTCATGTCCTGGGCCTCGTCGACGACGATGTGCCTGTACCGGTACCGGAGCCAGGCGCCGGACCCGGATTCCGTATGGATGTTCGCAGGGCCGGGTGCCTCAAGCTGCTGTTGCCTTCGGTCGATCTTCGCCTTGCGTTCCGTCTCCAGCATGGCCGCCCGCTCCGCGATCTGCGCGTGCGTCTCGACGCCGAGGCGATCCAGTCGCTGCGTGAACCGCTCCACCAGGGCCCAGATTTCGGCCCGGTCCGCGCGGGCAAGGCTGCGCCCGCGGCCGGCTCTGCGCGCCCGGAAATACTCGGATCTGGTGTGCACGGCCTGGCCGAGGATCACCTGGTTCCATTCGTCGTGCAAGAACTCCGCTTCCCAGCGGTCCTCGTCCGCCTCCACCAGGAAAGTCCGCCACTCGCCGAGCGCCGACTTGTCGTTGATTCGGCGTTTCACGGTACCGGTATCGGCTTCGCGGACCACCTTGGTCGCCAGTTGGTCGATGTTGACGATGTCGACCCGCGCCGATGTCTCCGGACCGCCGAGCGCTACGAGCCTGGTCCGCAGATCCGCCGCCAGATTCCGGTTGAACGTGGTGAGCAGGATCGGGCGGTTCCGGCCTGGCGGCAGATTGTCGACCAAATGCTTGACGCGGTGCAGCGCGACGATGGTCTTTCCCGTACCGGGTCCACCGCTGACTCGGGCGGGGCCCGAATATGCCCGGGTCACCAGCTTGCGCTGCGTGGGGTGGAGGAATCGCTTCCAGTGCCCGAAATCCCCCTCCTCCAAGATCTGTTGAAGTGCCTCATCGTCAGTGATGACGATGGCCCGCGACCGGTCGGCGGCAGCATGCCAGTCGTCTGTGTCGACTGCTTCCTCGGGTACGACAGGCGCGGTGACCTGCTCCATGACGTCGTCGAACGGCACGCCGTCACGCAGCCTGAGAAGGACCTCGGCGGTGTGTGACGGCGCGTATTCGACGAGCCCGAGCAGCTCGTCGTCGGTCGTCAGCTTCAGGATGATCGGGATCAGCGGCTCGGCCACGCCCAGCTCGGCCAGCTGCGCGGAAGAATAGGCGGCGAAGAGCGCATCCTCCGGCTGTTGCGGCGTGGTACCCGACGCAATCGGCACACCGCTTGCCGCGGCGCGCCGGAAGACGCTGTCCGTGACCACATCGAGGTCGACGTACTCGATGTCGCCGGTGACCTGGTTGATGCCGTACGCGTAGCGGTCCAGGTTCTCGTACCCGCCGCTGCGAGGCTTGACCGCCACGAGCATCCAGTCGGCTTCGCCGAGCTTGAGGAGGAGCGCACGGTAGTCCCGGTTCACCCGGGCGGACCACAGGCGACTGTCGCCTTTGAGCGGCTTCAGACGCAGCCCATTGCCCCAGGGGTCCCGGCGGAACTCCCGCTGGAACTGATACACCGCGCCGATGACCGCACGGTCGAGCCGGGCGATTTCGCCGTCCGCTTTCTCGGGAACGCGCAGCACGACGCGCGCGGCAGGTGTCGGCGGGGTGGTCATGCGCCTGTCTGCTCCTCGCTGTTCGATTCAGGCCCGGCGTAGCGGTCGTCCTGGAGGTCGTCATGTCCCTGCTCGTCCGATGGACCACGGGCGGTGAGGTCGAGAAGCCTCCTGATCTCGGCCGCCGTCCATTCCTGAGCGGTCCGCGTGGTCCAGCCCGCGGCGGCGTATGCGCGGTCGCGTTCCTCCACGTCGTGGTCCGGCGTTCCGTCCGTGGACGGCCGGGCGGCAAGCACGACGGCGATGCGGGCATCCGGCCAGGCCAGTTCGGCGGGCCACGCCGCGCCACCCAGCTCGTAGCCCGCATGTGGTGCCGGCACTCCGGAGGCGGCCAGCGCCTCGGCGAGTTCGGGAAGCCCCGGATCAGCTTCGAGGTACTCCAGGACTTCGTCCCATCCCGGGTCGCGCTGTGGCTCTCGGCCGCCGAATTCGTCCGACGCCGGCTCGGCGGCGACGCCTGCCTCCACCTCACCGGTTTTCGGGCTCGGCAGCGGCTTGCCCGACCGCGATGACAGCCAGCCCGCGCCGCCGGCGGCGCACAGGTGCCCGACGTCGAATCCGGCCAACTGGCTCACCGTCAACTGAACACCGTCGCCGTCGCCCTCGTTCAGGAACTGCAGAAGGTTCGTCCAGTAGAGCCACGCTCTCCAACGCCTGTTGTGCCGGTCGCCGTCGATCTCGATGGCGTCGGGGCCGTCGTCGAGGACGGTCAGTGCGCTCCACACCGCCTTCTGCTGGCCATGCGTGAGATCAAGGACGATGGTCAGCGGGCACCCCGAGGCGTCCTGAGTCGCCATCACTTGCACCCGGCCTCGACCGCCGGCGAGTCGCGAACCGCGCAGCGCCTCGCCGACCCGGTCGGCGACCTCGGATCCCGTTGCCAATGCTCGGCTGGTCGCCGCCACGGACGCGAACGCGGCCAGCGCGCTTTGCGTCAGGCGCAGCCACAGTTCGGGCTCGGGTCGGGTCAGGTAGCCAAGCAGCGTCTCCACGGGGTTTGCCCACACGTAACGGGGCAGGTCCCGGCTGTCTCCGTGGTGAACGCGCCGGTGGATGTCCATCGCGGTGCGCTGTGCCGCGTTCTGGTACGGCACCCAGACCGGGTCGGCCGGGAGGTTGCGCCGTGTCCACGCTTCGACGTCGTCCCAAGTGAGCTGGAAGACCTGCCAGCCGTCGGCACGCAGCCGGGTCCGGGTGGCCGCGTCCAGGGCCATGCGGTTGTGCTGACTCGTGGCGTGGTAGCGGAACCCGTCGAGATACACCGCCACGCGCGTCGGAGCGGCGTCCAGCCGAGTCATGACCAGATCGGGTCGTGTGTGACCGAGATCCACTTGAGTCTGCACCGACCAGCGGGTCACTGCCCCGTCCGGCGCGGTCAGCCGCAGCTCTATCGTCCGCACGCCATCAGGCGTCTGCGCGGTCCGCGCACTGGCGTCCACATCGGGGCGGCCGGCCCAGTCGAGCAGTCCCGCGAGGAAACGTGCTTCGAGTTCGCTTTCGATCTGCGGGGTGAGGGAGATCTCGGACGTCGAGTTGACGTTTCCGACCTTCCAGGCTTCGCCTTCATCTCCCAGGAGTTCGGCGATGATGTCCAGCGCTTGGTCACGCGAGACCAGGCGGTATTCGTCGTCCGCCACATAGCGCAGCAGACAAAGGTGGCAGGCGGGGCGTGCTTCGTCGGCGGCGGCGGCGCAACGGCACGAGGCGATCAACTCGCGGGAACGCGAAAGAACTTCGCGCATGCCTTCGGGACTCGCCAGGCGGTGCAGGTAGCCGGTGCCACCGGGCAGACGATCATACACAACCAGATAGTTGCGACAGCCGCCCTCGCCCGGCGCACCGTCCGGCATGTAGGCGGGTTCGATGCGCAGATGGTCGGGGTCGCCACCGTAGCTCCGGGCGATGCCGGCGAGCAACGCGGCCTTGAACGACGCCATCCGCTCGTCGGTGTAGGCGGTCACGGCCGGCACGAGGATTCGCACCGCTTCGGTGTGCAACTGATGTGCCAGGAGCAGCCGCAGGTCGTCGCGCCCGCCGAAGACGCCGCGGCGCGGACACCAAGGCCGGTGGTAGTTCTCGGACTTTCCGAGCGGGCCAGGCGCGCCCTGCACCGGACCGCCGTCCGGACTCGCGTATCCGCACGCGGCGCAGACCCAGAACGGGTTCACCTGGACGTCGAGCCCGGCGACCGGGCGTGCGGGGCCGTCCCCGCGCACCACGCCGGCGTTGATGTGCCGCACGGTGGCCCGCCGAGTGAAGTCCCATCCGAAGGTGACGTTCTCGTGGCGCCAAGACGACTCGACGGCATCCGCCGCGATGTCCACGGCGGTGACCATCGCATAGTTGTCGCGTTCGCGTTCGTCGATGTCGTCGCGCACGCGCGCGTCGTCCCGTTTGTCCCGCGCGTACACGCGGCGCGGCTCCAGCACCGCGTAGAGACACCCCACGTCGCCGATCGCGCTGCCATGGCAGCGCGGGCAGGGCGACGTGTCGTCGACGGCTCCTTCGGTACGCACATAACCGCATCCGGGACACAGCCGCCACATGCCCCATGCAGGGCGCTTGCGGTTGCCGACGTCCAAGCCGGTGATCTTGTGCTTGTAGCCCTGAACGTAGAAGTACGCGCCCGGTGCCATGTCCTGGAGCGCGAGCCGGGAAGAGCGCTCGTAGCGCAGGACCTTGCTGTTGTAGTGGGGGCGATCCCCGTCTTCACGCTCCCGCCAGGTGAGTGTGGCCTCCAGTTCGGTTGCCGCGTCGACCAGGCTGTAGTTGGGCAGCAGCCCCAGGTCGACCAGTGCGCTGTGTGCCGTAGCACGGGCGATCTCCTGGGCACGCCGGCCGAGCGCGTGGCGCTCCGCCCGCAACTGGCGCGAGTCGTCCACCCGGTCCGGGAGCGCCGCGATGGCGCGCGCCGCATCGTCCAGGGCACGCACACGGTCGCCAAGTTCCTGCCGCCGCTCGTTCCACGTCTTGTTCGCACGCCGCAGCGCCTCGGCAAGTCCGTGCGTTGCGTAAGCCCTCAGTGCCGCAGCGGCTTCCGGGCTCACCCCCAGATTCCGCCGGGCGTCGTAGGCCGGGAACAGGGCGAGGAAGTCGTGCGCGATGCGCTCTCCCTGGGCGAGCGCAGCCGCCTCGAAGTCGGCCAGCCATCCCGCTTCGCCGAACAGCGCGGTCGCCAGTCTCGGAAGCGCCAGGACGGGCGGCTCTCCCTCGGCGGCGGCTAGCCGGCAGGCTGCGGCCAGGTCGAGCAAATAGGCGACGTACTGGCGACGCAGGATCTCCACGGCACCCAGATGGCATCCGGGCGGCTGGATGTCGCCGGCGATCATTTCCGTGGGATCTTCGAGGTAGTAGCGGTCACGCGGGCTGCGGTCCGCCATCGTGAGCAGGTAGGCGTTCCCGGTGCGGCGCCCGGCCCTTCCCACTCGCTGTGCGTAGTTCGCCGGCCCCTTCGGGATCGAAGCGAGCACGATCGCGGACAGGTCGCCGATGTCGATGCCCAGTTCCAGGGTCGGCGTGCACGACAACACCTGCGGGTTCGCGTAATGGTTGTGCACGCCCTCGCGGAAGGCCTGCTCTACGGATTCACGCTGGGATCGGGTGAGGGTTCCGGTGTGCTCGGCGGTGTTGACCGTGAAGACCCCGGCCGTGCGGTACATCGTCCGGTAGTAATCCTGCGTGAAATCGCGTCCCCGAAAGGCGCCTTCGTCCATCAGAAGCTGACCTGTGCACCGGTATCGAGGACACGGCATGCGGTGCCAGATATCGGCGTGGTCGGGGTGCACCGTCTGCTGCCACGAGCACACCGGGCAGCGCGCACCGGCCTGTTCGACCTGCTCGTCTGTCAGCTTTCGGACGTGGATGTGTCCGGGCAGGAGTCCGTAAATCCGCGTGACGCCGTCCGCGGCCGTACGGGCTGCCAGGACCTGGTCCGCGGCCAGCCGTGGCATCAGACGTGCGAGGAAGTCGTTGGCCGCGTCACGGGGCAGGCCGAGGCAGCGCACCGTCCAGTCCTGGTACCAGCCGAGCCGCCCGGTGAGCAGGTCGAAGTCGTCGCTGCCGTGTTTCGGCGAACCGAGCACGAACGCCGGCGCCGAGGTCCCCGGTCCGAACGCCGGCATGCCCTCAGGCCGGCCTCCCCAAATGCGCCATCTGCGGACGCCGGCTTCCGCCAGCCAGTTCTCGAACCATTCGTGTTTGACCGCACCGCGGATGCGCATCCGTTCCAGCAGCCCGCGGACGAAAGCGAGTTGCCGCAGTGCATCCGGTGCCGAGCCGTCCGGCAAAGCAATGGTGCCGGGCGTGGCGCGCAGGGCATCGCCGACCGCGGTCAACACCGCGTACTCGTCCTCCACCGGGACATCCGCGGCGACGGTGCGGGTGAGTTCCAGGGTGCGGCCCTGCCGGGAACGCAGCCCGAACTCCATGACGGTCGCGAACGACAGCCGCTCGGCGATGAGTTCCCAGGTGGGACCGGATCCGCGGCTGCGGCCGGAGAGCAGTGTGTCGATGCCACGAACCGCGTGCAGGTCGGGAGGGATGACCGCGGCCCGCACCTTGGGGCTTTCGACCACTTCCTCGATGACGCCGGCCGCGAGTTCGTTGAGCGCCACGGACGCTTCCTCGGGAATCCGGTCGGCGAGCAGCGCGCGCAGCGAGAACGTGTAGGAGCGGTTCGCGACATAGCCCGCCCGGTGTGCCGCGTCCTGCACCGAGTCGTTGAAGAGAAGCGTCTTGTCTTCTCGGGCGTTTTCGTCCAGTTCACGGCCGGTGAACAACTGGGTGATGGCCGCCGAGGCGAGCGCGACCAGTGATGTCCCCAGGTAGCGGATGGAGTTGAACGTCCGGCACGCCGGGCATTGGTCACGCTCGGCGGCTCGCTCGCTCATGACGTCACACAGCACGAAAGCCGCGTCGGTCAGTGCCTTCGGGATCCGTGGTCCGGCCCCCGCCGGGGCGTCGACGAAGTCCTCGACGGGTTTGACGGGGCGAAGCCGGCCCCGCCCGCCGTCCAGCACGACGACCGACGCCCCGCCTCGCAATCCGTCGTCGGCGAATGCCTGGGCGCGGGCCTCCTCCACCGTCGCCGCGATCATGTTGCGGACCCGGCGCTTGGCCCGGCTGGTGGAGGCCCGGCGGATCCGCTGCGCGTTCATCTCCAGCGTCTCGGGCTCCGTCTCGGCGGAGAGCGCGGCCCACCCGGACCTGCCGCACTCACGGCAGTAGACGGCCGGGAGGAAGACCTCGGGTGGCGGCGGCGCACTGTCGTCCCCTGGGATCGCCCAGGCGTCGGCGCCCCGCCTCGGCGGCCGATCGCCCACCGGTTCGCCGTCGCGGCGAATAGGCCTGGCCAATCGGCCGTGCTCGCCCATCCGTTCGTCGTCCCAGCGGAACTCGGGCCGCGATTGGCCGACGCCACGCAGCACCCGGTTCACCGACCGCACCCAGTGATGCACCTCGATGGACAACAGCGGGCGGTTCGGGTCGTCGGGGTCCCGGGCCACCGACAGGAGCGCGACGAAGCGGGCCAGAGCCTGTACGGCGGTCTTCGGGCTCTGCTGGACGGACATACCCCAGTGGTAGGCGTAGCGCGGGAGCGCTTCGACGACCTTGGTCAGCGTCAATGGGTCGCCGCCGAGGATCTCCAGGACGGCAGCGGTCATACGGTGGCGGCGCAGGAGCCACCCGAGTTGCTCGGGGGTCTCGCATGCCTGCCCGGTGAAGGCGACCGCCAGTCTGTCGATGGCGTCGCTGTCGCGCGTCGGATCTCCGCAGAGCACGACTTCCTGCGGATCGGGGAACGGCAGCCGGAAGTCGCTCTCCCCCGTGAACTCGCGTACTGTGTGCCGGTCTTCCCGCACCACGGACTCGGGCGGAAACGCAACGCCGAACACCTGGCCGGCGACTTCGAGCATGTCGGGCGCGTCCAGCACGCGCCCGCCGCCGCTCGGCTGTTCACCTGGAGCGTTCTCACCCAGCGTCGCGGAGGTGGCCACCGGACACACCGGCCCGAGCGGCCTGCCCGGACGGGCCAGCCCACAGGCGGCGCCAAGGCGGCGCATGAGCATCGCGACGTCGGTGCCTTGAGCGCCGTCGTACGTGTGGAACTCGTCCAAGACCACATACGCAAGGTTGCCGTCCTGCCATAGCGCCCGGTCCTCGGGGCGCTGGACCAGCAGGTCGAGCATCTTGTAGTTGGTGATCAGGATGTCAGGCCGAACCCGGCGGATCTCGGCCCGGTCGGCCGAGACCTTCGGATTGGCGGCCGTGAACTCCCGAGACGGGGTGTCGCCGATATAGAGCCCGGCCGACACATCACCCAGCTCGCTTTCGCACTCCACCAGGTAGTCGTTGATGCGATGCGCCTGGTCGGTGGCGAGTGCGTTCATCGGATAGAGCAGGACCGCTTTGACCCCGCCCTTCCCGCGCGCCCGCTCGCGACGGCAGTGGTCGAGAATCGGGATGAGGAACGACTCGGTCTTGCCCGACCCGGTGCCTGTGGTGACCAGTGTCGGCTCCGCCGGCCCGTTCAGGGTGCTGAGGCGCTCCCAGGCCAGCTCCTGATGCCGGTACGGCCACCGCGGAGGCTGCCATTCGAGGTGGGTCCGCCACTCGTCGGTCCTCGCGGACCGGAACGGCGTGCGAATCCGCAGGTAGGGGCCGCGGAAGATGCCGTCATATGGGTCCGTCAGGAACTCCTCCAGAGCCCGGCGGGTGCCCTCGTCAGCCAACGCGTACGTGGTGGAGAGGTACTGGCTCAAACTCTCCTGCACCTGCTGCGCGGCCAATGTCGGTCGCACGCGTGGCCCTCCTTCACTGACGTCCCGTGCCGCCGCGCCTACCCGCGCACGACCCGCGGCGGTCGTGACGGATCAACGGCGCGACCTGGGGTTACCGTATCGGGACCCGGCACCGGAAGGATCTCAAGAGCACGCGGCCTGACCGGCACACGCCGCTCAGACTCCGAGCTTGCGGCCGACGTGCGCGATGCGGATGGCCCGGTCTCCGGGGATCAGGCGGAAATGGACGCGCCCCGGCCGGGGCGTGAATCTGGCGTGCAGATCGAACGTCCGGGACTCGCCGTCGAGGTCCTCGAAGACGCAGAGGCGCTTGCGTGTCTCGCCTTCCGGGGTGACCTCGGAATTCCACTCCGGAAACGGCTTTGTGACATCCCACGCTTCGGCGGAGGCGTCCAGACTCTTCAGGCACTCCGCGGCGGGATGCACCCACACGGGCTGCAGGTCTTCGAGCAAGGCCTGCACGCGCGGCAAGAACTGGAGGTGCGGGTACAAGGCCTCGCGATGCTCCCAGATGTCGGCGCCTGTCCGAACCAGCGCATCCAACTGCTCCTGGATCCACGACTGATGATGGTCCATGTGCGTACGACGGGACGCGTGGCGTACATCGACGGCTGTCGGCAGGCATATCAGATCCCCCGACTCGGTCTCGACCATCTGGCGGCAGTCAAGACCAATGATGGGGGACTCCCAGCATTGGGCTAACGGCAGGCTGACGCCGAGACCATTCATCAGGTGCGCCGCTCCCAGTCCCCGAGCTTCCTTGCCTCCGTACCAGTACTGGTACTCGGCGAACGTCTCGCCGTCGGGGAAGACCGCGCTCAACGGCGCGCGGTCCTGCACCTTCAAGAAACGATTCCGGAGATCGCGGTCCACCTGCCCTCGCCACTCCGAGAACGAATACCCTTCAGCAATCATCAACGCGTTGAGCGGGTACTCGCAGGCCAACCAAGTGCCGTGCTTGTCGCGCTGTGCCATTTCGACGACGAGAAGCATCAGCTCGGTCATGGCTTCACGCGCGAGAGCCTTGTCGCATACTGTCTCGCAGGACTGCTCGTTCAGAAAGAGCTTCGGCACCATTCCCCCGGTGTTCGCGTCAACTCATGTCGCCGGACGGCACTCGGCCATGTCAGTCCAGCAGTTGGTCGAGAGTGTTCTCGAATTCGTCGAAGAACCCGTCCGGCCAGTGGTCGAGCTTGCCGTCATCGCCCACGCGCGGGCTGGCGACGTCGACACCGCGGCCGGTCTCGTTGCCCCGGAAGTAGTGCACAACGGTCTGCGCACCGGACAGCACACCCTGCTTGACCGCGAGACGGGCCCCGTTGACCACGTGGTCGCTATGCGTCTCGATGATCAGCTGCGCACCCTGCGCGGCGGCCGCGGCCGCCAGTGCTGCCATCCGCGTCTGGCCCTGGGGGTGCAGGTGGGCCTCAGGGTTCTCGATCAGGACGAGCGAGCCGGGACGCGCGGTGAGGCAAGCGACGACGACCGGCAGGGCGTTGGTGAGCCCGAAACCCATGTTGGTAGGCCGACGGCGGCGGGTAGAACTGAAGACCGTGTTGTCGCCGAAGCCGTACGACAGCCGAACATCGTCAGTGCCCTGGATGACGCTGGTCTCGACGTTGACCCCCGGACACAGATCGCGCAGCCATTCCTGGACCTGTTCGAGCAGCGAGAAGCCGACCGCCCGGGGGTGCCTCAGCGGCCCTTCCGGCACCTGCGAATCGGCGTGGTGCCGCAAATAGTTGACCGTGTGCTCGCCGTGCGTGCCGAGGAATCCCCGGTCCACCGCGACGAGATGCGAACGCGGGTAGCTGGTCGCCGGGCTGATACGGTCGGCGTGCAGGTACTGGAATCCTTCGGCCAGGAACGAGGGATAGAGGGCGGCACGCCCTTCAGGTGCAGCGGTGCCTTCAGACAGTGCGGGCACCCCCAAGTCGACCAGGGGCAGCAAGTCCTGGTCGACGCTTCCGTCGACACCCCACTCGTACACCAGCCCCGCGCGGTCACGCAGTCCGATGCGGACGACCCGATCGTCCTCACCGGCATCCAGGACACCACGCTCGTATAGGACGTCCTCGCCGGTGCCTAGTTCGACGAGTTCGCCGTTGAGGAGGAAGCCGAGGCTGGTCGGAACCCCTCCGGTGTCCAGCCGAGCCCCCCACGCGGCCGCGTCGCCATAGCTTTGCGGGTCGGCCGCCCGCACCTCGTAGTCGAGCTGGTTGCCCGTATAGGACTGCTGGATCAGCGCCATCGCCTGAAGTGCGGTGCTCTTGCCCGACGAGTTTTGGCCGGTGAGCAGCGTCAGCGGGCCAAGGGGCAGCTCCACGTCGTCGAACGCCTTGAAGTTGGCAAGCCGCAATGCCTCAAGCATGCTCCAGAACCCCCCGATACAGCTTCCGCAGTTCCTCGAACCGCCGCCGGACCTTGGCCGGATCGCCAGTCGCCACAGAGATCGAACGCTCGAAGTCCCAGTCGTTCATGAGGTCGCGGAACCCCTCGACGACCTCGTGGCGGGAGGCTACCAGACGGTTGCGATCAGCCTGGTCGAGTTCCGCCAGATTCACCGCCACTGCCTCGAACAACGCCTTGTTGATCGGCGACTTGCGGATCTGGCCGTGCCGGAGCTTGCGGAACGCCTGCTCCCCGAAGATCGCCTCAGCGCTGCCCATGGCTTGGCGGAACTCCCGTTCCAACTCCGCACGCTGCGCTTCCGCCAGACCATTGATGCGGTGCATGGCGTCGGCCAGGAACTGGTCGAAGTCATACGTCCGGTAGTCGGCCGGCGGCTGCAACCGGAAGGCCAGGAAGCGAAGGACCATCTCACGGTCCGCCATGCGTTCGCTGGATACGCTGTAGCAGGTGGCGTCCCCGAACGCCGGCGACTCCGCCAGTTCGGCGAGGACGCCGCGCGCGGGTCCCGGAATCATCGCGTGCCGGATCTCCTGCCGGGTGAGCGGCAGGCCGCCGGTGTTGATCCGGGAGAACACGTTGAACTTCACGGCCTCCGGCGTGCCGTGCTTGATGATGTGAACAACGAGCTGTGTCTCGCGGAGCCGGATCCGGAGGCGGCCCGTCAGGTCTTGGTAGCCCCTGCCGTGGAACTGCTCCAGATAGTCCAGCCCCCGTAGCGTCAGAGGGGTCATCCCGACTACGTCCGGCTCCACGAACCTCGCGATGGACGTCAGCCGCTGGATACCGTCGACCACCGACCAGTCGTCGTTCGCCTGCTGCGCCATATAAAGGGATGCGACGGGGATCCGCAGAAGCAGCGATTCGATCAGTCGGCTCTGCTGGACGTCGGACCAGATGCCGGCGCGCCGTTGGAAGTCGGGCGCCAGGTCGATCATGCCTTCGCGGAGACGGGAGAGCAGGAGATCGACGGTGGTGCTCTGGGTCTCGATGCTGATCGACTCGGGGTCGAACGGGGTGGTGATCCGATCGGCGTCCTCGGACACCTGCTCGGCCTCGACTCCCGTGGGTGCGCCGTCCGCCCCCAGCTCCTGCGGGTCGAAGAACAGCTCGTCCTGGCTCACCCGCTGCGACGCGCTCTCGTCCTGACCCGCCATGTCCCCTCGGCTTTCATCCCCGATCCGTCGGGCGTGACTACCCGCTCCCTGTGGATCCGGAAACCCTATCCGGCGACCGCCGGCCGGGTGGCGCCACCAGGACGGGACCTTGTGCCGTGTACAGAAAGTCAGCGTACGTGCGCGGAGGGTAGACGTACGCTCGTTCGAGGCGGACGCTTGATCCGGTGTGCGGATCGATCCGATTTGGGGGTGCGAGGCATGACGAAGACGACCGGCCCGGGGGGCGGCGAACCCGAGCCATCCGACAGCCTGCGGGCTTTCGGCGCGGCGGTACGGGCGTTCCGAAAGCGCGCCGGGATGAGCCGTGCGGAGCTGGGGACGATCACCAACTATTCGGCGGACACGGTGGCCTCGATCGAGTTGGGGCGGCGCATGGCGCAGCCCGACTTCATCGCCAAGGCCGGGCCGGCGCTCGACGCCCACGACGTGCTGGCCGAGATGACGGAAACGCTGGAGCGGAGGAAGGGACTCGCGACGTGGTTCCACCGCTGGGCCGACCTGGAAGACCGGGCGATCAGCCTGTACACGTACGAGTGCCGGGTGGTACCGGGCTTGTTGCAGACCGAGGCGTACGCGCGGGCGGTGATCACGAGCGTGCCACCGGTGTTCGAGGACGAGGAAGTCGAGCAGCGCATCGCGGAACGACTGGCGCGTCAGAGCATCTTGACGCGCAAGCCGCTGATCTCCCTGAGCTTCATCATCGAACAAGCAGTGCTGGAGCGGCAGACCGGCGGTCCGCAGGTGACGGGTGAGCAGATCGACCGGCTCTTGGAGGTCGCGCGACTACGCAATGTCGAGCTTCAGATCATGCCGCTCCGACGCCCCCAACACGCGGGCCACGATGGCCCGATGCAGCTCCTCGAAGCACCCGACCACCGCTGGTTGGGCTACTTCGAAGGCCAGCGCGGCAGCGCCTTGATCACCGACCCCGACGAAGTCAGCATCATGGCCCGACGCTATGCAATCATGCGCTCACAGGCTCTCAACGCCGAGGAAACCGTGAGCCTGCTGGAGCGAATGCGAGGGGACCTATGAGCACGACCAAGCTCGCCTGGCGCAAGTCCAGCTACAGCGGCAGCGACGGAGACAGCTGCGTCGAAGTCGCCGCCGACACCCGCCGCGTCCACGTTCGGGACTCGAAGGTCACACGAAGCCCCGAACTCGGCTTCCGCCAGGCACAGTGGGACGCGTTTCTGACCACCAGGCGCTGACCAACCCGGCGAACACCTCGGCTCCGCCCCGGCCTTCCGGACGCGGAGCCGATGCCTGTCACCACTCAGTCCCGCCGCGCCGACGGCTCCCACTCCCCACGATCGATCGCCGCCTGAAGCCGCGCCGAGAAGTGTGCATGCGCCTCCCGCATCTCCCCTTCCCGATCGGCTTTGTAGAACGGCGCCTCATAGCCGTCCGGCGGAGTCGCCCGCTCCCCGCACTCAAAGGCCAAGAACGCCTCGAAGTCCTCTTTGGTCTGCCCGAAGCCGTACGTATTGTGGTTGCCAGCGATCTTCCGCCCGTTGGCGTCGAACCACATCCGAGATTCGTAGTCGCTGAGCACCGGATACCGCGACTTGTAGATGGCCACAAGTTGATCGGCAGTCATCCCGAGCCATACCGCAACGAGCGCGTCCAACTCGACCAAGGCGGCTCGCCGCTCCATCTCACCTCGCAGCGGCGTGGCGTAATGCCAAGTCGGCTTGAGGCATGCGGTCAGCGGGGCGAGGCGAGGCCAATCAAGCACCCAATGCTCGCCGCCCAGCCATGTAGCGTCGAACAGCTCTTCCCATAGCGGTTCATATGCTCCAGTCAAGCAGTTGAGGCGCAGGGCTCGGAGAAGCAGTGCAGCGGCAAGTGGGTGCTCAGGATCGGCGGCCGGCATCTGCCGAGCCTCGGCCATCTGGAGATGGGAGCGCCCAGAAATGCGAAGCAGATAATCCAGAGGCAGCGCCCCCCAAAATCCAGCTGCCAACACAGTCTCGCGATTCCCGGCAAGCGCCATGCTCTGAATCGTATTCACGTGCGCAGGACCGGGCGGCACAACTGCGGCAAAAAGACTCCTCTCGGTATCAAAAGGAATCATTACTCGCCAGGCAAGGCGAAAGAATTCCGTATAGGGGAGCTTCCGCCCATCGCGATCGAGCCATCTATCTTGCGCCTGCGTGAACCGCTCGACGCTGCAAGACGACGATCGCACATAGTTCGCCCGCGGCACCGCATCAACCGACAGGGTCGAAAGATTCCAGCCCGACCAGTCCCGATTTGTCCGACATGGAATGTTGGGCTGCTTGCCAAACGGGGTTGCAACACCGAGATGCGGACCTTGAAGAATCACGTCACTTAGATGATCAGGATCCCCTTCCGACCACACGATGAGACCATCACGCTTGCCGTTCGATTCGTGATATCCGGAGCTAATCCGAGGCTCCAGATCAGCCACACGCGCCCCAAAAGCAGTCAATGCCGAAATCGCGCCTTGCTCCTGATTCGTCACAGGATAGACTAGCGGATTCTGCGATGCATCCATATCGTCGCCACCGGACAGCCGACGCCAAGTTTCCAGCCGGGCTTCATCAACCTGCACCAAACGCGCCCGGTGCGGACGCAGATCCCACGCCCCTTGATGCTTGATCCCCGGAGGCTCACCGCTCCCATCGTGCTCCAGCGACGCCGACAGTGTCATCGGATGAAAGAGCCAGTTCAAACTCATAAAGTCGATCCGCCGAGCCGGACCGTAGATGTGCACCCCGAATTGGCGTGTTCCCTCCACCTCTTCAAAAAGGTTTTCACGATTCGAGAAGTGTGCATGAATCCGAAGGCGCCGGTAGGCAGCCGCCCGCAGCCGCCCTTCCTTTATGCCGCCAAAGTGCGTATCCGGATGAATGAGGCCGGCAAGTCCATGACGCCCGAAGTTCGCCCACGCACGACACATGAACGCGCGATAGAGATCCGGCTGAGTGCCGACCAGTACCGGGTAAACAACAATCGAGCCCAGCATTGTGTTCAGGCCTGCGCTGACCTCCAACTGACTGAAGAAGTAGGCCGCCTGCCCCAGTGACGCGAGAACGCTACACTTCCGTTCGCTTTTCTGCTCAACTGTCGGCTTCTGCGCCAAGGCAAACCAAGGGTCCGACTCTGCGAGAACGAGGTCTTCTTCCCAGCGAGGCCGCACCCACGGCGGATTCCCCACCTGGAGGTCGAACCCCCCGCCCTCTCCCGCGAAGACATGCGCGAACTGCAACTCCCAGTGGAAGAAGCCCTGTCCGTCCTCGGCCTGTATGTCGCGTTCCGTCGAGCCCGCGATGTCTTCGACCGTGCTCACCCAGGGGAAGCGGGTCGCCAGCTTCACCGGCTCGTCCATCCCCATCAGGCCAGCAAGGGTCCGCTCGAAGTCGGACATCACCTCCAACGACTCGAAGTGCGGGAACAGGCCCTCCATATCGGTCGTCCCGAGGGCCGCTTCGAGGAAATCCAGCCAGTCGTCCCAGTCCTTGAGCGCGATCTGCTCACGGCGGGCGTCGACGATCTGGGTGTGGCGTGTGCCTGTCGCTCGCTTCGCGGCCGCCTTCGGCTGCTTGCCCAAGGAGGAGTCGAACGCGGTCTGTTCGCCGTTCGGGTTGTCGAACAGGCCTTCCGAGGTCCAGTCCAGATCGCCCGGCATCGGGCCGCTGGTCGGCTCCGGCGGGCTCTGCCGTTCGGTTGTCGGGTTCGGGTCGGGGGTAGGCACCGCACCGCCGGCCGCGAGCTCGGAGCCGTCGAGTTCGCCGATCCGGTCCAACGGCCAGAACCACAGCGCGCACCACGTGTCCATCACCAGCTTGAGCCGCCAATACGGCGTCCCGGGATACGTCAGGTCCTCGCGGATCTTCTCCTTGTCGACCGCTTCCTCATGCGGCGTCAGCCAGTCCGCACCCCACACGTCGATGTGGCGGGAGATGTCCTGCTCCGAGATCCGCAGCCGCTCGACGACCAGGTTCCACAGGTACTCGGTGCGGCGAGCCAATCCCTGGAGTCGGGCGACCTGGTTGTTCTTCCCTTTCGCCGCCGGCTTCCGATGCAGCGCCTTGCGCCACGCCGCCATCGCCTTCTGCTGCTCCGGTGCGAGCTTCTTCGCCTCGGTCTCGTCCGCGACCGCGCCCCAGCCCAGCGCCGGGAGCAGGAACTGGTGTACCGCGCCGTCCGGCAACGGGCCATCCCGGAAAGGCAGTTCCTTTGGAGCCTGGGTGTCCTTCTTGGACGCCCACAAACCCTTCGGCAGGTCCTCCGCCGCGTACACCTTCCGGCTCGCGCCGATGAGCGAGTTCCCGCGTCGCAAGTGCAAACCGAACCACGGCGCCCGCATCCCGGGGTGCATCGTGTTGAGCCACAGCGAGACCTCGGCGAGTTCGACGGCCGTCGCGTTCAAGTCCACGCCGTACGCGTTGTGCAGTGCGATGTGCGCCTTGGCCTTCTGCACCTCCACCGGCCGCTGTTCGGGGTCGATCAGTACGCCGAGCTCACGCTCCCGGCGCCGTAGGTACTCCTCCGCGACCTGGTTGATGGCCTCGTTGAGGAACGCCCCCGACCCCAGGGCCGGTTCGCAGATCTTCCAGTCCAGCAGCTCGCGCGCGGGCGTGGTCGTCCCGTCCTGGTCCAGCCGGTACTTCAAGGCCAGCTCGACAGTGACCTTCGTCAGCGACTCAGGCGTGTAGTAGGAAGCCGACGTCTGTCGGTCGCGCCCGGAGAGCCGGTACACGAACGTTCCCTTGGGGTGCACGACCCATTCGGGAACGCCGGTCTCCTCGTTGGCGCGCATGACCCGCACATCCTCGGCGTACTCGGCCGCCTTCGACTCGGGGATCATCCAACTGCCGCCGGACGGGTCTCCGCCTTTGGCGACCTCGTACAAGTTCTCCGTCGCGATGAAGCCCGTGTACGACATCAACCCCTCGTACACCGCCCCGAGCTGGTTGATTCCCAGCTTCGCGTACGAGATGAACCCGCCGCGCTCGCGCCCGCTCCCCTTGGTGAGCATCAAGCGCCTCAGCACCTTGTGCAGCGTCTCGTTGCGCAGCCGGGTATCGATGAACGGCTCGTGTTCGCTATCCGGGTCCTCCTCGTCGAACAGCGGGTTTGGCAGCTTCCGGCCGATCAGCCCGATCGCCTCGGGCTTGAACAGCGCCGCCTTCAGCGCCTCGAAGCGCAGCCCCACGTCCGCACTCCGCGCCGAGCGCCGCAGGCGGTCCGCTTCGCGCATCCGCGTGGTGTGCTCGGCCGCGTCGATCTCCCCGGCCGTGAACAGCCGCGCCGCCTCGGTCTCCGCGCGCGACGCCTCGCGGTCGGCGGCGTCCGCGGCCACGTCCTCCGGTTCGGTGCCGTACGGCCGGTAACCCGTATCGACCTTGTCGAACAGGACGGCCAGCGACTCGTAGAAATGGAAGGTCGTCCGGGACTGCTCCCCCACGAGGTCCCGCACTACCAGGTCGCCGAGACGCTGGAGGCCGTACCCCGCCCCGTACTCCGGGTAGTCCACCGGCAGGATGCCCAGCTCCGGACGCGACTCGGCGTAGAGCAGGAACAGGATCCGGTACAGGTACCGCAACGCCTCGCGGCTCAGGCGCTTGGCCAGCGCCGGGTCGCCGAAGTCCGCCGGCGAAACATGAGCCTCGTCCAGGCGTGCCAGAACCTCGTTGGCGATCAACTCGACGGAGACGCGCAGGCCCTCGCGCAATTCCGTGGATACGCCCACGGCGTGCTTGCCGGAGTTCGCGACGAGCGTCGCGAGCGGTGCCTCGCCGCCGTCCTCCGGCACTCGTACCGCGGCCGCGCCGAACAGTGCCGCGATCGTGTCGAGTTCGCCGCCGTGCCGGTCGTCCTTGCGGTCCAGCGCGGTGTCCAGGCTGACGGCGAGGTAGCGGCCGTCGGCCCACGCCGTGCGGTCGGCCAGCACAAGCACGCCGCCAGCCACCAGCAGTACGAACCGGGGCGGCTCCTGCGTCTCGAACAGGAACCGCACCATGGCTTTTCCGTCGAGCAGTTCCTCCCCCGCGTCCAAACGAGCCGGGTTCGTGAGCGCGCCCGCACCCTCCGGGTCCAAGGCGGCATCCGGTTCGGCGGTCCAGCCGCACGACACCGCGACGACGCCCGGTTCAGCGTGCAGAACCTGGATCTCCTGCTCGCGCCCGGCGCGCTCCAGACTCAGCGTCTGCTCGTGCGCGTCGGTGTAGCCGAGCGCCCGCAACGTCGCAAGCTGGAGTTCGATGAGGCGCTTGGTCCAGTCCCCGGGCGTGGCCAGTCCACCGGACTCCTCGATACGCCGCACGGTGTCGGCGAAGTAGGCCCGGCTGTCGAAGTACGTTCCGTGCAGGGCGCGCAGGCCCTGCCGTGGGGTGCGTCGCCGGGCGGGCAGCGTCGCGAGGTCGGCCCCGGACCGCTCCGCTTCCGCCTTGGCGGCCTCGTACTCGCGCCGGGCCTCGTCCTCGATGGCCGCCCATCGTGCGAGCAGGCCATCCTTGGCCTTGAGCTCACGGGGCAAGACGTCGGCGAGGTAATGCGCGGAGAAGTAGTCGTTGCGGTTGAGGATCGAGTCGTAGGTCACGCCCGTCCGCCTTCCGTCCCCGGGACGTCGATGACGCCGAGCACACGCAGCAGCGGTCGGCCCGTCGTCTCCAACTCGGCGGCCAGCCTGCTGCGGTCGCTCACGGTCTCCTCGATCTCGCGGCTACGCCGCCCTGAAGTCCCGGGCAGCGTTTCCTGTTTCCACTTGGCCAGGCGCCGCTGGTACTCGTCCAGCGGACCGCTGATCTGCTCGGCCCACTCCGTCTTGCGTTGCTCCAAGTGCTCGGCGGCGAACTCCACCGCCCGGCCCACGAGTCCCTGAAGCGCGGCGAGGTCGAGCGGGCCGCTGGTGCGGGCGAGGTCGGGCCCGACCTTGGCATCTGCAAGTGCGGCTGTCATAGGCACGATTTCCGGTGCGTCAGGAAGACCGCGCACCGCCATCCAGGCGACCACGGTCGGCCGTCCCTTGGCGTTGGAGTAGATGCCCTGGATGAGGAACATCGGCCCGTCGATGTGCGGAGAGGTGATGACAGGCGCCTCCTGCCGGCCGAATCGCACGAGCACCTTGTCGGTAAGCCATTCGACGAACGGATGGACGTCGGTCAAGAACGACACCGTGGGCCAGATGGTCTTGCTGCTCTCCCGGGCCGCCGCGAGCCGGCGCTCCGCCAGGCCGCGGTCGAAGGTCAGCAGCATGCGTTCGGCGACGCCTTGGTCCTTCAGATAGGACGGCGGCAGCGCCTTGAGCCGGTGCATGAGGTCCGGGGACTTCACCGGGGACAGCGACAGGTACTTGCCGCCCTCCGGATCGACACCTCGGGACAGGTCGAGGGCGTTCTCCGGATGGTCGTCGAAAGCCTCGGAGAGAGCGGCGTCGACGAACGCCGCCGTATCCCCGTCGAACAGGCTCGGGACATCAGCGCGCCGCGGCAGTTCGTGCTCGGTGATCTCGTCGACGTGCCCGAAAAGATCGGCGAGGAGGTCGTCGTCGTCGGTGGCCTCCAGGAAGCTCTCGACCGTTCCCCCGTTCATGAGTTCTTGGACGAGCCGTCGTTCCTCTTCCTCGGCACGATAGAACCCGGTGACGGCTTCGGCGGTGCCGTTGAGACGGTGTGCTTCCTCTTCACGGCGCAGCAGCTTCTCGGCCACCGTGCGGTCGTCCTTCGCCCCTTCCTGGGCCGAGGTCAGGATCAGTGCCCGGAATTCCGGCTGCTCGCGCTGCCCATAGCGGTCGATGCGGCCGTTGCGCTGCTCGATACGGATCAGGGACCACGGGATGTCGTAGTGCACCAAGTGGTGGCACTGGCGGTGCAGGTTGACACCTTCCGACGCGACGTCACCGGTGAAGAGCATGCGTACCGGGTCGTCCGCGAGGCCGAACCGCTCGACGCGCTTCTGCTGTTCGTCGTCGCTGAGGCCGCCGTGCATGACCAGCGCGGCCTTCTTCGCCTCTGTGGCCCGGAAGCCGAGGCGTGCCGGGACGGCCTTCTCCAGCCACTTGAGGGTCGCCACGCGCTCGGAGAAGACCACGACGCGCGCGGGGCTGCCCGGTCCGATGCCGATCGCCTTGAGCTGGTCGACGAGTTCGTCCAGCTTGGCGGAGTCTCCGGGCGCGCCGTCGATGCCGATCGCGGCGGTGGCTTGCGCGAGGCGGTTCAGCGCCGTCCGTTCGTCGGTGTCGGAAGGGTCAAGGATGCGGCCGGCCGCGAGGGCCTTCTTGGCGCGGTCGTCCAGGACGCCGAGCCGTCGCTCCACGGTTTCCGCGAGCGCGACGTGCGAGGAGAGGAAGGCCTTGAGGATGTTGTACGCGAAGAGGCGGTCCTTCGTGACCGGCTTGCGGTCCTCGTCCGCCGTCCCGAACTCCGTGCTCGCGGCCGCCCCGGGAAGCCAGTGGCGGCTGAGCTCGCCGAAGATCGACTCCTCCGCCGCGGTCGCGGTGCAGTGCAGCGAGTGCGTGGGACCGCGGTCGGCCCACGCGTCGCCCATCTGGTCGCGGACCTCCGGATCGATCTTCGTACGCCGGATGAACAGGTGCCCGAGGTCGCGCTCCGGGTGATAGTTCTCGGGGTCGGCGATCGCCGCGGGGTCGAGCAGCGTGACCAGGTCGGCAAACGAACGGGCGTCCCCGTTGTGCGGGGTGGCGCTGGCGAGCAGCAACGCGTCGGTGTTCGGGGCGAGTGTCTCGGCGAGCGCGCGGCGTTGGCTCCCGCGGTTGATCAGGTTGTGAGACTCGTCGATGACGACCGCGTCCCAGTGGATGCGTTCCAGGTGGTGCCGGTACTGGCCGATGTTCTTGAGCGTGTCGATGGAGATGATGACGCGCTTGTAGTGGGTGAACGGGTTGCGCCCGGCCGGAATCTCCCGCTGGACGCGCTGGATGCCGAGCGAGTCGAGCCGTACCAGGGGGATCGCGAAGCGCGTCCACAGCTCGTGCTGGAACTGCTCCAGGACGTGCTGCGGGGTGACGACGAGGATGCGCTCACCGCGCCCGCGCCGCATCAGCTCGGCCAGGATGAGGCCGATCTCCAGCGTCTTGCCCAAGCCGACGACGTCGGCGATCAGCAGGCGAGGCTGAAGGTTGCGCATCGACAACGCCAGCTCCGCCGGGCGTTGCTGGTAGGCGAGCGGGTCGAGCAGAAAGCGGTCGGCAAGGGCAAGGCCGCGCTCGGACTGGGGCAGCGGCGTCTTGCGCAGTATGGCTTCGAGGAAGAGCCGGCTCCGCCGGAAGTAGGGCGAAGAGTCGACGACCAGCGTGGTCTCCTCCGGCTTCAGCAGTTCGATGTCGTCGACCGCGGAGAAGAAGACGGCCTCGTGGTCGCGGACGAGCTCCGAAACGCCCACGACTTCGACGCGCTCGCCGTCCCGAGTAGTGGTCTGCGTGCTTTTGACCAGCCACAACTCGTCACGGACCAGGACTTGGGCGCCGGGCGGGTACCTGGTGTCGTCCTGGCCTGCCACCGATTCTCCTCTGTACTTTTCTGATGCCTTGACTTGGTCTCGCGGGCTCGACGCGGTCAGAACCGGCCGTCACGGGCATATGCCGCGCGCATACGCTCGGCAATCCGCAGGGGGAGGTCGAGCCGGGTTCCCGATCGCACGCCCGAGCCTACGAGCACGCCCACGTCCCTGGGCGTCGGCCCATCGCCGCGGCCGGCGTCCCACCGCGCGGCCGGTTCCTCCGCGTGTGGCCCGAGCACGTCCACGACACTGACCGGGGCGGTCGCGTCATCCGCGGCCGGATCGATGATGTCAGGTGTGTAGACCAGCGGAGCCGCGTCCTCGGCTCGTGGCTTCTCCTGCGGCAGGCCCATGACGTCACGTTCCGCGGCGGACCGCCCCGCCAGCAGACGCTTGGCCTGGGCGGCGTTGCTTCCGGCTTGCTCGATGACGTCGACGAGGTCCCGGGTCACGCCGGCGAGCGTGGGACGCGCGTCCGGTTCGTACGCGAGCATGGCTGTGATCGTGCCGTGCAGCGGAGAAGGCAGACCACCGAGGTTCGGTGGTGTCCGCGGGTCCTCGATGCGCAGCGCGATGGCCTGCCACGTCTCCCCTTCATAGGGATAGTGGCCGGTCGCCGCGTACAGGAGCACCGCGCCGAGCGCGTACACGTCCGCGGCTGGGGTGAGGTCGGCATCTCCCCGTGCTTGTTCCGGCGGCATGCAGACAATGGAGCCCACGACGAAGCCGGATGCGGTGAGCGTGCCGCGACGTTGGGTGAGCACGGCCAGCCCGAAGTCGATGATCTTCGGGCCGTACTCCGCGAGCAGAATGTTCTGCGGCTTCAGGTCGCGGTGCAGCAGGCCCGCCTCGTGGACGGTCGAGGTCGCTTCGGCCAGCATGGCCCCCAGGCTGGCGGTCTCGACCAGCGGCAGGGTCCCGTGCCGGGACACATGCGACCTCAGGTCGGGGCCGTGCACGTACTCCACCGCCAGCCAGGGCTGATCGGCGTGCGGGTCGCCGCCCAGGAACGCCGCTACCCCCGCGCCGTAGACGGTCTTGAGGCTGTCGACCTCGGATACGAATCGGTTCCGCGCATCGTCGTCCAGCACCGAGGACTTGATCACCTTGACGGCGGCGAGTTGCCCGGCCGGCGACTGGCCGAGGAACACCTCGCCCATGCCACCGGCCCCGATGCGCCCGAGAAGGGTGTAGCCGCCCAGCGATCGGGGATCACCGTCGCGCATCGATTCCACCGGCTCACCCCCCTTGCGACGTCGGGCCTTGCGCGAGGATTCTACGGCCCCGGCGCCGCCCCTCCGCTGGCTTTGTGGACACGCCTCCGCGAAACCAACCTTCGGGTCGGGTGTCACCGTCCGACGCCCGCAGCCATGCCCCACGCCTCGCAGGCCGGCCAAGCCAGTCACTCGGCACGGCCCACACCCATCGCCGACTGCGGGTGCTGGGGACAGGGTGGCGAGCCACGACAGCCGCCCAGCCTCTTCGGTGCCCCTACCTCACTGCGGCAGCACCGTCCGCCCCATCCTCCCCCGCACCGCATGCCAAGCCCCCCGCGCCCGCGCGCCCGTGCGGGCGGCCTTGCGGTCCTGGCGGGCCAGGGTGACCGCGGTGAACTTCGCCTGGCGGACCGCCCAGTGCCAGATCTCCGGGGCCGAGCGGTGTTCGAGCGCCATCGCGAGGTGGTTGCGGCTCTGGTAGTACAGCCGCCACGGCGGGGACGTCGCGGCGCCCGCGTGCAGCGTGCGCACCAAGGGCTCGGGGAGGATCCGGATCGCCCAGCCCGCGCGGCGGGCGCGGATGCAGTACTCCATCTCCTCCCACATCATGAAGTACTCCGCCTTGGGCAGCCCGAGTTCGCGTACGGCCGCGGCGTTCACCAGCGCGCCGGCGAAGATCAGCAGGTCGACGTCGTACGATCCCCCGTCCGGCGGCGGCGCCACGTGGTCGAGGATCCGGTTCTTCCAGGCGACGCCGAGCTTGGCGACCTCGCCGCGGTCGTCGATGAGCCAGGACGCGAACATCGCGGTGCGTTCCGGCAGCGCGGGCATCGCGTCGAGCATCCGGGCGAGCGCGCCGGGTTCCGGGTGGTCGTCGTCGTTGAACAGCCACGCCCAGTCGTGGCCGCGTTCGACGGCGACCCGCAGTCCCTCGCCGAACCCGCCCGCCGGGCCGGTGTTCTCGGCCAGCCGCACGTGGACGGCCTTGGGGAACTCCTCCGCCAGCATCCGCGCGGTATCGTCCGCGGACGCGTTGTCGACGACGATCACCTCGTCGGGCGCCCGCGTCGACGCGTCCATAGCCAGCAGCGATTCGCGCAGCATCGCCGACCGGTTGTAGGTCACGAACACCGCGGCCACCGACGTCATCGCAGTGCCTCCCAAATCGTGCGCGCCACACATGGCCACGTCATCGTCGGTCGGAGCATGTCGCCGCGTTTGGCCGCGCACTCGCGCAGGGCGGCGTAGTCCGCGCGGACGGTGCCGAGTGCGGCGTAAAGGGCGTCGGTGTCGCCTGGCGGCACCAGGACGCCCGCGTCCTCCACGATCGCGCGCTGGTTGCCGACCGTGGTGCCCACGCACGGGAGTCCGCGGGTGAGGGCCTCGACCAACGCGATGCCGTACGCCTCCCGTTGCGTGGGAATCACCAACACGTCCGCAGCGTCGTAGAGTTCCGGCATCCGGTCGTGCGGTACGCGGCCTGCCGCGGTCACACCCGGGGGCAACGGTCCGGCGGGGGCGCTGCCCGCCAGCGTGAGCGTCCACCGCGGATCGTCCGCGTAGCGGCGCGCGAAGGCCTCCAACAGCGTCGGCCCGCCCTTGAGTTCCCACTGCGTGCCGACGAAGAGCAGCCGCGGGGGTCCGTCGAGCGTTCGGGCAGGTGGCGTCGCATGTGGGGCGGGCACATTGACGCCGGCCCCCACCACCGCGATCCGTTCGGGGTCCAGGGCGTAGCGCGCCGCCAGCACCTCGGCGGTGCTCGGTCCCATGACGAACACCTTGTGGGCGTCCGCCAGCATGCGGCGTTCGCGGTCGAGCCAGCCGTCGGTGTAGCGCGAGCGGTAGGCCCCCGTCCCGCCGGGGACGTCGTCGGCGCCGGTGGTGCCTTCGAGGCCGACGCGATCGGTGTAGACCGCGTACCGGACGCCTTCGGGGGGCACGATCGCGGGCAGCGACTGCACGATCAGCACCGGGCGGTCGCGGGTCAGCAGCGCGCGGCGGGCGACGTAGCGTTGGACGCCGGTCGGCCATGCGGCGGTCTTCGTCCACGGCACGCCCGATCCGGCCCGGCGGGCTTCGGCGGTGGCGCGGATCCGGGCTCCGGCGAGGCGGGGTTCGCGGGCGAGCGGCATGACGTCGAGCGCGGTGACCTCGACCAAGTCGCGCAGAGCGGTGAGCAGGCGCGGGGCCGAGCCGGAGAAGGCGCCGGAGTGCAGGAAGACGAGTCCGTCACCCATGTCCGGCCGCCCCCTCCCCCGGGGTGCGGGTCCGCGCGGCTTTGAGGCGTCGGGCGCGGCGGAGTTCGCTGCCTTTGTAGGCGACCAGCTGTCCGAGCGCGTTGGCCCGTTCCCGGCCGCGCTCCGCGAACGGCCGCCGGTCGGCGATGGCGGCTTCGTAGCACTTGAGGAGGCGGTCGGTCTGGCGCTTCAGGGACATGCGGCCGCGCACCAATTCCGCGGACCAAAGGGCAAGTTCGCTGCGTCGGTCGGCGTCCTGGAAGAGGCTCAGGAGCATGCCCGGGAGCGGGTCGGCCGCGGGGTCGAGTCCCTCGCCGACCCCGTAGAAGCCGAGGCGGTCGAACACCGGGATGGTGTCCGGCCGGACGGGTTCGGTGAAGCCGCGTTCGCCGACGACGACGGCGGCCGCGCCGAGGGCCATGCCGCGCAGGACCGAGCTGCCCATGCCGCACACGACGTCGGCGCAGACGTAGGCGGCGCGCGGGTCGTCGAGGGGCCCGGTGAGGATCACGGCGCGGCGGCCGAGGTCGGCGTTGGTCTTGTCGGCGCGTCGCCGGATGTCCTCTTCGGCGCTGCCGCCGCCGACGACCAGCAGCCGGATGCCCGGCAGTTCGGGGTCCAAGGCGGGGACGGCGTCGATGCAGCGTTCGATGCTCTCCTGCTTCATGCTCCGGGCGAGGCGGGAGACGATCGCGAAGGTCGGGGGTCCGGCCGGGAGGTCGTGGGCGGCGCGGAAAGCGTCGAGGTCGACGGTCGCGCGGTCGTCCCAGTCGGTGTCGATGGGCGGTTCGAGGAGGTGCGAGCGTGCCGTGCCGCGTTGTGCGGTGACCTCGTCGTGGAGGTCGCCGTAGCCCAGGGTGAGGGTGACCGGCGGGACGTAGGGCGGCAGGCTGCCCATGGACATGATCGAGCCGACGACGGCCGCGCCGCGGGCGCCGAGGTAGGCCTCCAGCGTCGGCCAGTATTCGTAGGCGTGCACGACGTCGATGCGGTGCCGGCGGACGGTGTCGCGGACCGCGCGGAGGACGGCCGGGGACGGCCGCATGCTCATCTGCTCCGGTGCCTCGACGATCGGCAGACCGGTGGCCGCGAGGCGGTCGCGGAGCGGGCCGCCGCGGGCCAGGACCCGGACGTCGTGGCCGCGTTCGCGGACCGCGCGGGCGAGGTCGAGCGCGTTGATGGAGCTGCCGCCGAGCTGCATGTCGTGCGGGATGACCAGGACGCGCACGGGCTCACGTCTCCCAGTGGTGTTCGACGTAGACGGGCGCCGCCATGACGACCGCGCGGGGCGGCGTCTCCAGGTCGGGACCGGTGACGTCGAACTGTTTGGCGGGCGCCCAGCTCATGAGCGGGTGCCCGTCGGTGTCGTAGACGCCGACCCACAGGGCGTAGCGGCCGCGCGGCAGCGGGAGTTGGTCGAGGGTGCAGCGGATCTGGTTGCCCGCCCAGCCGAGGTAGATCTCCTTGCGGGCGGTGAAGACCGGGCTTGCGGTGCCTTCGGTGACGCCGATGTGGAGGACGGCGGGTCCGGTGCGTTCGGTGGTGAAGTCGAGGTCGACGACCATCGGCGCGCTCGTGGTGGGCTGCGGATGGTCGAGGCCGCGGATGTCGCAGTAGGAGAACCGCACGGGTTCGTTGGTCTTGACGCGCAGTGCGGTCTCGTCTTCGACGCTGTCGCGGTACCCGCGCAGGGCGGTGCGGATGGGTCCGTCGGTGCGGATGTCGCCTTGTTCGAGCCAGATACCGCGCGTGCATATGGACTCGACGGACGCGAGGTCGTGGGAGACCAGCACGAGGGTGGTGCCCTGTTCGAGGACGACGCGCATGCGGTCCAGGCACTTCTGCTGGAAGAGCGCGTCGCCGACGGCGAGGACTTCGTCGACGAGCAGGACGTCGGGTTCGAGGAACGCGGCGACGGCGAAGCCGAGGCGCATCTGCATACCGGACGAGTACCACTTGACCTGCCGGTCGATCGCGGTACCCAGTTCGGCGAAGTCCACGATGTCGTCGAAGCGTTTGGCGACTTCGGCGCGTTTGAGGCCGAGGAGGGAGCCGTACAGGTAGGCGTTCTCCCGGCCGGTCAGGTCCGGGTGGATGCCCGCACGGACTTCGATGAGCGCGCCGATGCGGCCGCGGACCTCGAGCTTGCCGGCGTACGGGTACATGACGCCGGTGAGCATTTTGAGCAGCGTCGACTTGCCGGACCCGTTGGAGCCGATGAGACCGACGGCCTCGCCCGGTTCGATGTGCAGGTTGATGTCGCGCAGCGCCCACCGCCAGTCCGCCTGGTCGCGGCGGGTGACCTTGCGGACGATGCGGCCGAGGTTGTCGCGCAGCAGCATGCGGCGGCTGTCGGCGCGGAACCGCTTCCACAGGTGGGTGGCTTCGATGCTCCCGTCAGGCAACATCCGCGATCCCCGTTTCCAGCTTCTTGAAGATCTTGTAGCCGACGAGCAGCATCAGCGTGGCGGACAAGGCCGCGACGCCGGTGAGCTTCCAGTCGGGCATCTGGCCGTAGAGCATGGTGCGCCGGTAGCCGTCGATGACCGCGGCGAGCGGGTTCGCGGCCACGTAGGGCACGAGCCAGTCCTTGGTGATCTGGTCGAGGCCGTAGGCCACCGGGGTGGCGAACATGCCCATCTGCATGAGCAGCGGCAGCATGTGCCGGATGTCGCGGAAATAGACGACCGAGGCGGAGAGCAGCAGGGCCGCGCCCATCGCGACCTCGATCTGGATGACGAGGAACAGCGGTGCGATGTACGTGGTCTGCGCGGGCGCCTTGGTGTAGACCGCGAACAGCAGGATGAGGACGATCGTCGCGATCATCATGTCGAACAGGGCGACGATGATGGTGGCGAGCGGGAAGACCTCGCGCGGGCAGTACACCTTGTTGAGCAGCGGGCCGTTGGACACGATCGCGTTGGCGCCCTGGGTGACCGCGGCCATGAAGAACGTCCAGCCGAGCAGGCCGACGTAGCTGAACAGCGGATACGGCGCGCCGTGCGACTCGGCGATCTTGTTGACGTCGCCGACGCGTTGGAAGACGACGGTGAAGACCAGCATGAGCATGACCGGCGTGAGCACCGCCCAGGCGAACCCGAGCACGGCCTGCTTGTAGCGGGCGCGCAGGTCGCGTTCGGCGAGGGTGCGGACGAGCTCGCGGGCCTTCCACAGTTCGCCGATGCCGCGCAGCAGGCCGGTACGGCGTTTGAAGCGGAGTTCCGGCGGCGGGCCTTCGGGGATCTCACGGGGCGGCTGCGTGGCGACCGCGGCGTGGGCGCCGAAGCCGCCGGGGCGGACCGGGGCGCGGCCGTTGGCGGCGCCGCCCGATGACCCGTTGGTGCCGTTGGTGCCGTTGGTGCCGTGCGGCCCGTAGGGGGCCGGGTGTTCGACGGCGGGCCCGGGTTTGGCGTGCCGGCCTCCGGCGGCCCGCGGTGCCGCCGGTTCGGCGCCGGGCGCGCCGATGTGCGGCCCGGGCGGCTGCCTCGGGCCGGGCGGGTGGTGCGTCTGACCGTTCATCCGGGTGTGCGGCCACGCGCCATCGCCGCGCGCGCCGACAGACCCCCCCACAGCGTCCCCCACGGACTCCCCCTCCCTGGTCCGCCGTCAACTCTGGCACAGGACCGGGCGCCGCGAACGCGAATCACTCGTACGAGATCAACCGGCAGTTCGCGGGCATTCCCAGCAGAGCCCCATATTCGGCCCGTCCGGCACCCGGCACAGCAACTGACCGTCTGCTACGTCCTGTTGCGGCCGAACTCCCCCGGCCTGCCCCCTGTGACGACCTGTCTACCATCACGAGGAGGCCGGTGCCTCCGCCATGACGGACTGCAAAAGTTCTTCCCAGGCACCGACGACGGCCTCCATGGCGAAAGCCCTCGTGCAGTGCTCATACGCCGCGGCGCCCCACGCGTCGCGGTGTGCCACGGCGCGTCCGATGGCCGCCGCGACCGCGCCGGGGTCTCCGGACGCGGCAAGTGCGCCGGTCCGGCCGTCGAGGACGACGTCGCGAACGAACCCCACATCCGTCGCGGCCGCCGGGATTCCCGACAGTCCGGCCTCGACCAGCACTCCCGGGACGCCTTCGCTCGCGCTGGTGAGCAGCAGCGCGTCGGCGGCCCGGTAGACCGGTGCGGCGTCGTCTACCGTACCGAGAAATCGCACCCTCCCGGGCGCGCGCCGGTCGGCCAGGGCGGCGAGTTCGGCGCGTTCGGGGCCGTCACCCGCGACCAGGAGCAGCGGGGCCGCGTCCGGAAGTTCGCGTTGCCGCAGGTCGGACGGGTCGGCGTTGGCCGCGGCGCGGGTGATGCCGTCGAGGTGGCGGGCGAAGCCTTCGATGGCGAGGCCGACGCGTTTTTCCCGGCTGAGCGCGCCGACGACGGCGATCACGACGGCGTCGTCGGGGATGCCGAGTTCCTTGCGGGCGGCGGCCCGGGAGGCGGCGTCGGCGCGCGGGTACGCCTCGGGGCGGCGGCCGTTGGGTATGGCCCGAACCTTGGCGGCCGGCAGCCGGTAGCGGGCGACGAGCAGGTCGCGGCCGGTCGGCGACACCGAGGCGGTCATGGCGGCGCGGCGCAACATGGCGCCGACGCGGAGCCGTTGGTCGAGGCGGGCGGCCCAGTGCCGGGGGTCGCCGATGTTGACGTACACGAACGGCGTGCGACGGAAGGCCAAGGCGAGGGCGCACGCGGGCAGGGTGGTCGAGCCGTGGGCGACCACGACCCCGGCGCCGGCCGTGGCGCGGCGCAGCGCGCGCAGGGTGCGCGGGTGCATGCGGGTCGGACCGAGTACGGCGACGTCGCGCACGCTCGCCGACGCGGCTTCCGCCGGGTCCGAGACCGGTGCCGTGGCGGCGGAACCGCCGGGCGGGATGCCGTCGTCCTGGGGCGCGAGAGCGGCGATCCGCGAGTTCCAGCCGCGTACACGCAGTTCCCGGTGCAGTTCGTGCGCGAACACCTGGGCGCCGCGCGGCCGGGGGTCGGTGATCAGGTGCAGCACCCCGGATCGGGGTGGTGTCGGGCGCATGGGATGGCAGGTTGTCATACATCCTGCTGCGCCGCGCAGGTTCTGATGACATGCTCGTGCGGGGAGCCGACTCGGGGTGGGTCTGGGGCGCGGATCGGCGCTTCAGGAGACATATGGGGGTTGTGCCCGTGCACGTGTTGCACGTGATCGACAGCGTCGATCGGGCCGGGGGGGCCGAGCAGGCGTTGGCGGTGACCGCGACGCATTTGATGCGCCGGGGGATCACGCTGGATGTCGCGTATCTGCTCGACATCGACGGTTTTCAGGCGGAGTTGAGCGATGCCGGAGCGGCGTTGTTCGGAGTGCACCGGGGGTCGAGGGCCGGGTCGGTGGCCGGGCTGCGCCGGGTGATCAAGGACCGGCGGCCGGATCTGGTGCATACGACGCTGTTCGAGGCGGACGTGGCGGGCCGGATGGCGGCCGTGTCGTGCCGGGTTCCGGTGGTCTCCAGCCTGGTGAATTCGGCCTACGGGCCCGAGCAGTTCGCGTCGCCGAACCTGCGGCGGTGGAAACTGCGCGCCGCCCAGGGGCTGGACGCGCTGACGGCGCGCGGCGTACGGCGGTTCCATGCGCTGACCGACCACGTCGGGGACGTGATGGCGCGCCGGTTGGCGGTGCCGCGGTCGAAGATCGACGTGGTGCCGCGCGGCCGCGATCCGAAGCTGCTGGCCGAGGCGCGGGCGCGCCGGAGTGCCATGCGGGTCGAGTTGGGTGTGCAGCCGGGGGCGCCGCTGCTGCTGGCCGCCGCGCGACAGGAGTACCAGAAGGGTTTGGACGTCCTGGTCGAGGCGTTCGCGCGGGTGCGGGCCGAGGTGCCGGAAGCCGTGCTGATGCTGGCCGGCGCGCCGGGTTCGCAGACGGAGCGGTTGCGGGCGGCCGCCGCGGGGATCGGCGGCGAGGATGCCGTGCGTTTCCTGGGGGAACGCCAGGACGTCCCGGAACTCATGGGCGCGGCCGACGTCTTCGTGCTGTCCTCGCGCTGGGAGGGCTTGGGCAGCGTGGTGATCGAGGCGATGGGCACGGGGGTGCCGGTGGTCGCGACGGATCTGCCGCCGGTGCGCGAGATCATCGGCTCGGAGGACTGCGCGGTGCTGGTGCCTCCGGAGGACGCCGGCGCGCTGGCCGTCGCGCTGATCGACGCGGCGACGGACCGGATATCCGCGAACATGCGCGCGGAGGCGGCGCTGGCACGCTTCACCGGCACGTTCACGGTCGACCGGGTGTGCGACCGCATGGTGGAGTTCTACGAGCGCGCACGGGTGGGAAGCGGCACGTGATCCTTCCGCACACCGCACCGGGAAGCTGCCTTCAAGGGCATGCCAAGTCCCCGGAAAACCTCCACAGTTCCGGCACATCAGCGGACCACCTGGCAGAAACCCGTGAACTACCGTTGACCTGCTCGGAAAACTCGCCGTGCCCGATCGCTCACTCGGCGGCGCATTCGATTCCGTTGAACCGGAGGGGGACCGGTGGAGACCTCTAGCTACTTCTCCGTCCTGCAGCGCCGCTGGAAGCTCGTGGTGGCGTGCTTCGCGGTGGGGTTGGTCGCGGGCTTCATGCTGACCCCGTCGAACCCGAAGACGGTCGGCAACCAGTGGACCAGCTCGATCGACATCGTGCTGGCCCCGGAGAGCGCCGACAACAAGGACTTCAGCCTGACCACGGTCAAGTGGGTGTCCGATGCGGGCGAGGTCGCCAAGCAGGTCGGCGCCAAGCTGCACCAAGACCCGGCGGTCTTGGCGGGCCGGATCACCACGGGTGTCAACGGAGAGGTGGGCACTCTCACGATCACGGCGAAGGACGCCACCAAGACGGACGCCGAGACGCTGGCGCGGACCTGGGCGGACACCACCGTCGCGGTGTTCAAGGACCAGCAGCGCGCCCAGTTGCAGGCTGCCGCGGACGCCAAGAAGCCCGGCTTGGACAAGCTGAGCAACGACATCTCCGCACTCGAACAGCAGATCACCCAGGCTCCGGCCGCGAAGAAGGGCCTGCTGCAAGCCGAGCGCGATTCGAAGATGAGCAGTTACCAGACCCAGCTGAACCTGCAAGGCAAGCTCGCCGACCCGCTGTTCGACCCGCGCGTGATCGTGCAGGACAACCTGCGCAGCACCCCGCAGGCGGCGACCAGCATTCTGGCGCCCACGTCCCGTCCGCTGCGGCTGGCGCTGGCCGCCGCGCTCGGCCTCGCCTTGGGCTTGGTGGCGGCGCTGATGGTGGACCGCATGGACATGCGGCTGCGCAACCGCATGCAGGTCGAGGACGCGTTCGGCATGCCGGTGATCGCCGAGGTGCCGCGGGCGTCGCGGCGGATGCGCGCCGGGCATGCGCTGCTGGTGGCGGCGCGGCCGGGCAGTCCGGTCGCGGAGGCCTACCGGTCGCTGCGCTCGGCTCTGCTGCTGTCCGGGCCGCCGGGGCTGGCGTTCCGGCTCGGCGAAGCGCCCCGCACCGGGCTGGGATCGTCGCTTCCGGTACGCCAGTTCACCGACCCCGCGCCGGTGATCCTGGTGGTGTCGCCGAAACCGGGCGACGGGCGGACGACGACGGTCGGCAACCTGGCCGCGGCTCTGGCCGAGGCCGGGCGTTCGGTGCTGGTGCTGGACTGCGACTTCCGCAATCCCGAAGCACACCTGTACTTGGGCACGAAGCCGGGCACCGGCCTGTCGGAGCTGCTGCTGGCCGAGCGCGAGACCGACCTGCAGCACGTGATCCGGGCGACGGAGATCCCGCACGTGCGGATGATCACCGGCGGTGCGCCGACGAGCTACCCGGCAGCGCTGCTGCTGCGGGTCGGCGAGGTCATCGCGCGGGCCCGGCACCACGCCGACGTCGTGCTGCTGGACAGCGCGCCGCTGCTGTTCGCCAACGACACCAACGACCTGATCCAGCACTCCGACGCGATGCTGGTCGTCACCAAGAGCGGCAACCTGACGCCGGATCAGGCGTCGCGCGTGTCCGAGCTGCTGACCCGGACCGGTGTGCCGGTGGCGGGTATCGCGCTGATCGGCACCGACCCGTCGTCGGTGGGCGTCCGGTCGGGCCGCGGCCGCTCCGGGCTCGCGGTGCCGGGGGCCGGGCTCATCCTGCGCGGGCGTGCCGCGGCGCAGGAGTCGGCGGAGGACGGCGAGCGTTCCGCGCCGAGCTGGGCGCGGCGTCCCGAACTGGGCGACGGCACCGCGCCGGTGTCGGCCGGGCGGTCGGGCGACGGCCAGGAAGAGCCGCCTTCCGGAGCGGACGACAAGGCGGACGACGGGGCAGCGGGCGATTCCTTCGTGCACACCGCGGAGCTGCGCACGATCACGGTGCGGCCGGGCGAACCGCACGGGTTCTCCGCGTCGGACGGTTACGGCGGCAGCAGCTTCCTCGACGACGACCCGGCCGATCTGGGCTACTTCCCGCGTCCGGGCCGGTCCGGCGAGGACCGGTCGTGACCGCCCCTGCCGGAGGGCCCGTCCCGAAGGTGCGGGTGCTGTGGCTGACCAAGGGGCTCGGGCGCGGCGGCGCCGAGCAGCTGCTGGTCAACTGCGCGCGGCATGTGGACACCGAGCGGTTCGAGGTCGAGGTGGCCTACGTGCTGCCGTGGAAGGACGCGTTGGTCCCGGCGCTCCGTGCTGCCGGGGTGGTGGTGCACTGCCTCGGCGACACCGGCGGTTCGGCCGCGGACGCGGAAGCCGCCGGGCATGCGGACCGGACGTGGCCGCTGCGGCTGCGGCGGCTGGTGACGGCGCGCGGGTACGACATCGTGCACACGCACATGCCGGTCCCCGCGGTGGCCGCCCGGACGTTGATCCGCCGCGGGGTGACGCTGGTGCACACCGAGCACAACCTGTGGCACCGCTACCGGACGCCGACGCGGTGGGCGAACGCGTGGACGTACCGCCGCAATTCCGCGGTCGTCGCGGTGTCGCAGGCGGTCGCGGACACCATCGCGCCGTCGCGGCTTCCGGTGTCGGGCGTGCGCGTCGTCTACCACGGCCCCGATCTGGGCGGCGTGGTGCCGGGTGCGGGCGCGCGCGAGCGGGCCCGGCGGCTGCTGGATCTGGATCCGGACGCGTTCACCTACGCCGTGGTCGCCAACTTCACGCCGAAGAAGGACCACGCGGGGATCCTCGACGCGCATGCGCTGCTGCGTGCTGCCGAGCCGGGGGCGCGGCTGGTGCTGATCGGGCTCGGCCCGCTGGAGGCGGAGCTGCGCGAGCGCGCGGCCCGGCCGGATCTGGCGGGGTCGGTGGTGTTCACCGGCTCCCGCGGTGACGTGCCCGAACTCCTACCCGCCTTCGACCTTTTCGTGCTTGGCTCGCGTCAGGAAGGTCTGCCGGTCGCGCTCATGGAGGCGATGGCCACGGGTCTGGGTGTCGTCGTCACGCGGGTGGGCGGCATGCCGGAGATCGTGACCGACGGCGTCGAGGGGCGCGTGGTCCCGCCCGGTGATCCGGGCGCGTTGGCCGCGGCGCTCGCGCAGGCCGCCGCGGATCCGGCGCGCCGCCGCGCGTGGGGGAAGGCGGCGCGTTTGCGTGCGGAGACGTTCGACGTCGCGGGTGCGCAGCGGCGGATCGAAGACGTCTATCGAGAGGTGCTCGCGCGATGACTGAATTCACGGTGCGCGAGGTGGCAAAGGACGACGAGCCCGAGGTGCTGGAGCTGCTCGCCGCGGCTTTGGCGGGCGGTCCGACGGGGGAACGCACGCAGGAGTTCTTCGACTGGAAGCACCGCGACAACCCGTTCGGGTCGAGCCCGGGTCTGGTGGCGGTGGACGGGGACGGCCGGTTGGCGGCGGTGCGGCTTTTCCTGCGCTGGGAGTTCGCGCACCAGGGCGCGACGGTGCGGGCGGTGCGGGCGGTGGACACCGCGACGCGGCCGGACGTGCAGGGCCGCGGCCTGTTCACGAAGCTGACGCTGGGGCTGCTGGAGCGGCTGGGCGAGGACACCGACCTGGTGTTCAACACGCCAAATGCGAACAGCTTGCCGGGGTATCTGCGGATGGGCTGGCAGGAGGTCGGCAAGGTGCCGATCGCGCTGCACCCGATCCGGCCGCTGGCGTTCGCGAAGGGCTTGCGGGAGCTGCGGTCGGCGGAGGCCGAGGGCGGCGCGCCGGCGGCCGCGGCGGTGGCCGTGCCGGCCCCGTCGGGTGCGCGGGGCGCGGTGAGCAGTTCGTACGCGTCCGGGGGTTCGTCGTCGGCGAGTGCGTCGGCCGGCCTGTCCCTGGGCCTCTCCCCCGCGGCGGGCGGGCACGGGGACGAGGAGATCCGCTGCCGGTTCCCCACCGCGCGGCAGTTCTTCGCGGACCCGGCGGCGTGCAACGGGCTGGCCGAGCTGATCGCGGATGCGGACGGCGCGGACGCGGCGTTGTGGCCGGACCGGCTGCGGACGCGCACGACGGAGCCGTATCTGCGCTGGCGGTACGGGGCGGCGCCGGGGCTGGACTACCGCGTGGTGGCCGCGTACCGGCAGGGCGTGCTGGACGGGGTGGCGTTCGGCCGTCCGCGGCGCCGGGGGCCGCTGGCCGAGTTCACGCTGTCGCAGCTGCTGATCCGGCCGGGCGACCGGTTGACGGCGCGGCGGCTGCTGTCCGCGGCCGGGCTGTCGGGCTGCGACCACGTGGCGACGCATCTGACGCCGGGGTCGGACGCGGCCCGGGCGGCGCGGTACGCGGGGTATGCGGTGCCGCCGCGCACCGGCATGCTGCTGGTGGCGCGCCCGCTGCGGCCGCTGCCGTACGGCTTGGACCTGCACACCCTCAACTCCTGGCATCTGGCCCTGGGTGACCTGGAGGTCTTTTGAGCGGCCTGCCGCGCGATCCCGCCGACGCGACGGGCCGGGTGCGGTGATCGGGGACGTTTCGGGCTGGGCGCTGCCGCGCCGCCGCCCGCGGGTTCCGCGCGTCCCGTGGTCGGGTGTCGCGGCGACGGCGGTCGTCGCCTTCTATGTGGCGGCGTTCGCGTGGGCGATGGAGCACCGCGCCTACGACATGTGGGGCGCGTTGATCGTGTTCCCGCTGCTGCTCACGCTGAGTATCCCGATCCTGGAGCGGCTGACCCGCGACGACGACCCGTGGATGCAGAAGATCGTCGTGTGGGCGCTGGTGGCCAAGCTGGTGGCGTGTTTCGCGCGTTACTGGATGGCATTCGTGCTGTACGACGGCAACTCCGATGCGGCGACCTACGATTTGGTGGGACGGCATCTCGCGGTGGCCTTCCGGGACGGCGACTTCACCCCGGACATCCACCGCAAGGTGATCGGCACCGGCTTCATCATGATCGTGACCGGGATCGTGTACGCGTTCGTCGGCCAGTCGATCCTGGCCGGATACCTGGTTTTTTCCTGGATGGGTTTCTGGGGCCTGTACCTGTGCTGGCGCGCGTTCGGGATCGCGTATCCGGACGGCGACCACAAGCGGTATGCCAAGTTGGTTTTCTTCCTGCCGTCGCTGTTGTTCTGGCCGTCCGGGATCGGCAAGGACACGTGGATGCTGCTGACGCTCGGCATGTGCGCGTACGGCACGGCGCTGCTGCTGGTGCGGCGGCGCGGCGCGTACTTGTTCCTGCTGCTCGGCATGACCGGCGCGACGATGGTGCGTCCGCACATCACGGTGCTGGTGATGTGCGGTCTGATCGTGGCGTTCCTGCTGCGTACCAGGCCGCAGCAGGTGTCGGCGCTGGGGCCGCTGCGGGCCGGGTTCGGCGCGGTGGTGCTGGGCGCGGGTGCGGTGGTGGCGCTGAAGCAGGTCGGGAAGTTCTTCGGGACGGCCGATCTGAGTGCGGGGGCGGCGGCGGAGGTGGCGAGCCGGACGCAGACGCAGACGGCGCAGGGCGGTTCGGGCCAGCAGGCGGCGGAGCAGACGAGTGCGATTTCGCCGTCGCATTTGCCGCAGTCGCTGATGACGGTGCTCTTCCGGCCGTTTCCTTTCGAAGTGCACAATGTGCAGGCGCTGCTGGCGTCGCTCGAAGGCGTCGTGCTGATGGGCTTGGTGGTGACGTCGCTGGTGCGTTTGCGGCGCATTCCGGCATTGTTGGTGAGACGGCCCTATTTGGCGTTCGCACTGGTCTACATGCTGGTTTTCGCGATGGCATTCGCGAACATCAAGAACTTCGGGATCCTCACCCGGGAGCGGGTGCAGGTGTTTCCGTTCGCCTTGATTCTGCTGGGTGTACCGAAACCCGATCCGCCGCCGGAGCGTTCGCTTCCGCGGCGGAAGCGGGTCCCGGCGGCGGCCGATGGCGCGGGGGCCAAGGCGGCGGGTGCACCGGGTTCGGGCTCACCGGGTTTGGGCGCACCGGGTTCGGGCGCACCGGGTTCGGGAGCACGGGGTTCGGGATCGGACGGTTCGGCCGGGGCGGGCGTCCCGGCCGCAGGGAGGGGGGATTCGCAATGGCGGTGAACGAGGGCGGGGCGGGGCTTCCGGCTTTCCTGGGCGGGGCTCCGGCGTTCCCGGAGGGGCTGCCGCTGACCCGGGTGGCGGTGCCGGACCAGGCGGAGGTGGAGCGCCGGTTCTCCGCGATCCTGGCGAGCGGGCAGCTGACGAACGGTGCGACGGTCCGCGAACTGGAGGAGGCCGCGGCGGAGTTCCTCGGTGTTCCGCACGTGGTCGCGGTGTCGAACTGCACAAGCGGCCTGATGCTGGCGCTGCAGGCGTTCGGGGTGTCGGGGCGGCGGGTCGTGATGCCGAGCTTCACGTTCTCGGCGACCGCGCACGCGGCGGTGTGGGCGGGCGGGACGCCGGTCTTCGCGGAGGTCGACGAAGGCACGCTGACGCTGGACCCGGCCGACGCGGCGGCCGCGCTGGCGCCGGGCGCGGGTGCGCTGATGGCCACGCACGTCTACGGCACGCCGTGCCGGGTCGAGGAGTTGGCGAAGGTCGCCTCGGATGCCGGGGTACCGCTGCTGTACGACGCCGCGCACGGGTTCGGCAGCCGTCGTGCGGGCCGCGCGGTGGGCGGGTTCGGGACGGCGGAGGTGTTCAGCCTCAGCCCGACGAAGGTCGTGGTGGCGGCCGAGGGCGGGCTGATCGCGACACACGACGGCGCGCTGGCGGAGACGTTGCGGCTGGGCCGCGGGTACGGCAACCCGGGCGACTACGACTGCGTGTTCGCGGGCTTGAACGCGCGCATGTCGGAACTGCACGCCGCGTTGGCGCTGGTATCGCTGCGGTCGCTGCCCGAGCGGATCGCGCACCGCGGGGCACTGGCGGCGGCGTTCGGCGCCCGGATCGACGGGCTGCCGGGGGTGCGGCTGCCGGCGCTCGCCGAGGGCGACACGTCGACGTGGAAGGACCTGACGCTGATCGTCGACCCGGACGCGTTCGGCTGCGGTGCGGCGAAGCTGGCGGAGCTGCTGCGGGCGGAAGGGATCGACTCGCGGCGGTACTTCTACCCGGCGGTGCACCGGCAGAAGGCGTACGAAGGGCTTGTCGAGCAGCGGCCGCTGCCGGTGACGGAGGCGATGGCCGACCGGGTGCTGACGGTGCCGCTGTGGTCGCACATGGACGAGGCGACGGTCCTGGGGGTCGCGGACGCGGTCGTGCGGATCCAGGCGCACCTGGCGGCGGACGAGGGCTGAAGCCCGCCGCGGCGCGGGCGGGGGACTACCGCGCCCCCGCCCGCGCCACCGCGAACGTCCGCTCCGCCAAGTCGGCGATGCGGCACTCCCCCGCGTCGGGCACCGCCGTGTGCACCCGGTCGCCCGCCGCGCGCCGCCATTCGGCGGGAAGCCCCGCGGTGCCGGCGAGGACGCCCGCGATCGAGCCGGCCGCGGCGGCGTTCGTCTCCGGGTCGCCGCCGCCGGCCGCGGCCAGGTCGACGCAGCGCTGCCAGTCGCCGTCGCCCCACAGCAGGGCGGCCGCGATCGAGGACGCGCTGCCGATCGCATGGCGGGCGCCGTAGCGCTCGTGGGCCGCCCGGATGTCCGCCAGCGCGTCGTCCCACTCCCGGCCGCGCGCGTGAGCCACCAGGACGTCGCAGAGCGCCTCGAACAGCCGGGTGTGGGACGGGACATGCCGCAGCGACACGGAGACCGCCTCGGCGGCACTGCGGGCCGTGAAGGCGGCAGCGGCGAGGGCGGCGACCCACATCGCCGCGTACAGCCCGCTCGCCGCATGCGACAACTGGGCGTCTTTGCGGGCGAGCCGGGCGGCCCGGCGCGGGTCGCCGGGGGCGATGTAGCCGTACAGGTCGGCGCGGGCGAGAGCGTCGTCGTTTTCGCGGGTGAAGGGCACCGCCGCCGGATCCACGACGCCGTCGACGAGGTTCCGGTACGCGTCGCGCTCGTCGCCGCCGGGCCGCAGGAACGGCAGGGCCAGCAGCCAGAGCGACGCCATCTGGTCGTGGGTGAACCCGGGCCCGTGCAGTTCCAGCAGCCGCAGGGTGAGCACCGCGTGGTCGACGGGGCCGTGGCGGTCGACGAGTCCGGGGTGCCGGGCAGGGGCCGGGGCGGGCCACTCCGCTCCCGCGCACCGGCCGAGCCAGCCGGACCGGATCCGGTCCCGCAGCACGCCGTCGGGCGGCGGCGGATCGGGCGGCCCGGCGGGCGGGAGGCGCGCGTCGATGGCGGCGTCGCCGGAAGGCTCGTCGGACTCGCTCGCGGACCCGCGGCGCGGCCCGTCGGAGCGCGGCGCGCCCGGTGGCCCCGAAGCCGCCGGTCGCTCGTCGAACCTCCCGGCGGGCCCCCGGGTTTCACGTCTTTCATCGCGCATGGTGTCGGCCCTCCCGGTGCGGGTAGGTCATGCGGGGCGGCGGGGCAGACGGTCATCATGCTCCGCGAGTTCCGGAAAGGCCACAGTTCGCCGCACATCCCCACGCGAATGGGCCAATCCGAGCGAATCGCCCTATCACACCCCTGTTGTGTTGCGTGCATGTTGCCCCTTCGCGGGGTGCTTCGGCGCGTTGGCGGAAAAGCAACGGGAACCTCGGAAATTCGACACGTCGAAGGGGGTTCGCAACGGGCGGGAATCGCGTACCTTAGCGGCCATGACCTCGGCTCGTGCCTTTGACGGCGGCTTCTATTCGCCGTATTCGGAGACTCCGATCTACGACCGTCTGGTGGCCGAGCGAGGCCGCCCGGAGATCGGTCCCATGCATGTGCCCGCGCCGGACTTCACGGGGCTCGGACACTACTCGCGCTTCGGCGAGCGCCCGGCACTGCCGGCGCTGCCCGCGCTCCCGTCCTCGTATTCGCCTCCGTCGTACGGCAGTTCGGCGTACGGCGCGACGAGTGGCAACTACCCGAGCGTGCAGTCGGGGGCGTACTCCCCGGCACCGCAAGGCGGTTCGCCGTACCCGAACGCCGGATACGGCGCCCCCGCGGCACTGCCGCCGGCGCTTCCCGCCGCTCCGATGCCGATGCAGCACAGCGGGCAGTACGCCGCCGCGCCGCAGCCGTACGCGGGCGGAATGCAGCCGCTTCCGCAGAACTACCGTCCCGCCCCGGGCGCCCCGCAGGGTTACCGGCCGGCCCCGGGCGCACCGCAGCAGTACGTGCAGCAGGTGCCGCCGCCTCGGTCGCCGGGCCGTCCCGAGCCGAGCGGGTTCCCCGAGCGGTACTGACCCCGCGCGCGGGGCACGCCGCCCCGTTCCGTCGAACAGCGCGCCGCACAGCCGAGTACGGCACCGCAACGACGAAGCGCCCGAGCCTTCACGGCTCGGGCGCTTCGTCGTGTCGCGCGGCTGATCGGCTCAGAGTGCGATGCCCAGCAAGGCGTCGACGGCGCGCGACGCGACGCCGGGGGCGCCTTGGTCGCTGCCGCCTTCCCGGAGCTGCTTTTCGGCCCACGCATCCATCGCGGCGAGGGCGCCGGGGGCGTCGAGGTCGTCGGCGAGGCGGTCGCGGAGTGCGGCGAGCAGGTCGTCGGCGGGGGGGCCGTCGGGGCGGGAGACGGCGGCACGCCAGCGGCCGAGGCGGAGTTCGGCGGTGGCGAGGACGTCGTCGGTCCACTCCCAGTCGGACCGGTAGTGGTGGGCGAGCAGCACGAGGCGCATCGCCATCGGGTCGATGCCGGCTTCGCGGAGCTTGGAGACGAAGACGAGGTTGCCGCGCGACTTCGACATCTTCTCGCCGTGCAGGGCGACCATGCCGGCGTGCACGTAAGCCTTGGCGTACGGGGCGTCGCCGGTGGCGACCTGCGCGTGCGACGCACCCATCTCGTGGTGCGGGAAGACGAGGTCGGAGCCGCCGCCCTGGACGTCGAACGCCATGCCGAGGTGTTCGAGCGCGATGGCCACGCATTCGATGTGCCAGCCGGGGCGGCCGGGGCCGAGCGGGCTGGGCCAGGACGGTTCGCCGTCGCGGGCGGCCCGCCACAGCAGCGGGTCGAGCGGGTTCTTCTTGCCGGGGCGCTCCGGGTCGCCGCCGCGTTCGGCGGACAGCCGCAGCATCTCCTCGGCGCTGAACCCGGAGACGCCGCCGAAGCGTTCGTCGGAGGCGACGGAGAAGTAGACGTCGCCGTCGACGTCGTAGGCGGCGCCCTTGTCGCGCAGGTCGACGATGAGCGGCACGATCCGGTCGATCGCTTCGACGACACCGACGTAGTGGTCCGGCGGCAGGACGCGCAGGGCCGTCATGTCGTCGCGGAACAGCGCGGTCTCGCGTTCGGCGAGGGCGGTCCAGTCTTCGCCGTCGCGGGCGGCGCGCTCCAGCAGCGGGTCGTCCACGTCGGTGACGTTCTGCACGTAGTGCACGCGGTGCCCGGCGTCACGCCAGGCCCGCTGGAGGAGGTCGAAGGCGACGTAGGTGGCGGCGTGCCCCATGTGCGTGGCGTCGTACGGCGTGATGCCGCAGACGTACAGCCGGGCCACCGGCCCCGGGGCGGTCGTCACGAAATCCCGCGCGGCGCTGTCGAACACGCGCAGGGATGCGCCCTGACCTGGGAGGACGGGCAGCTCGGGTGCGGGCCAGGCATACATGCATAAGAGCGTAACGGCAGGGGTCGCGTGCGCGGCGACCGGCAGCCGGGCGAACGCGTGCGCGAAGGGTCCGGCGAATCCACCCCCGAAGTTAGTGGAGAGAATCTCTCCGCTTCTGCTACGGTCGAAGCAGGTAAGTGGAGGGAATCTCTCCACCTCCTGTTCGTGAGTATTGCCGTGACCGATGCCGTGACCGTTTCCGTGGCCCGAGGAGATCCGCAATGGGCGCAGCAGCCGACCCCCCGCAGACGCCGGGGAAGACCCCCGGGACGACGCCGGACGGGTCCGCCCCGGGCGGCAGGCCCGGCCGGATGCGGGCGGACGCGCTGCGCAACCGGCGGCTGATCCTCGACGCGGCGCGCGACGTCTTCATCGAGGCGGGCCCGGACGCGCCGCTGGACGAGATCGCCCGGCGCGCGGGCGTCGGCATCGCCACGCTGTACCGCCGCTTCCCGGACCGCGATGCGCTGATCCGCGGCGTCGTCATGCACACGTTCACGGTGCTGTCCGACACGGTGCAGGCCGTCCGCGAGGAGGCCGCCGACCCGTTCGACGCGCTGCGCCGCTTCATGCACGTCGCGCTCGACGAGAAGATCGGCGCGGCCATGCCCGCGCTGGTCGGCCGCGTGGTCTTCGACGACGAGCTGGACAACGCGCGGCGCGGCCTCGGCAGCCCCATCGAGGAGCTGCTGCGGGATGCGCAGGCGGCCGGCCTGGTGCGTCCCGACGTGGCGTTCGGCGACATCACGCTCATGGTGATCCGGCTGTGCCGTCCGCTTCCGGCGGTCGCCAAGCTGCTCGTGGACGACCGCCTGGCGCACCGCCAGCTCGACATCTACCTCGACGGCCTGCGCAGCGACGGCACCCCGGCACGTCACAGTTTGCCGCCGCCGCTCGTCACATTGGCGGACTTCGATCGGATCCGCGCCGAGCTGCACGCGGCGCACGAGGACGAGAACGGCTCCGCACCCGGGTGACCTGTGCGGGCGCGGGCCCGCCGCTCGCCACCGCATCCCCTCAGGAACAGCGCGACCCCCCATACGCAGAACGCTGATGAAGAAGGCGATCACCATGGATTCCTCGGCCACCCCCGCCGCGGCCTCCGCTCCGAACATGTCCAAGGAAGACGCAGCCACGGACGAACTCAGGAGCGGCGCGCCACCGGTGAACCCGAAGCGCTGGGTCGCGCTCGCGTTCATCGCGCTCGCCCAGCTCATGGTCATCATCGACGTGACGATCGTGAACATCGCGCTTCCGTCGGCGGCGAAGTCCTTCGACGTGTCCGACTCGGGCAAGCAGTGGGTGCTCACCGCATACACGCTCGCATTCGGCAGCCTGCTGCTGATGGGCGGCCGGATCGCCGACTACATGGGCCGCAAACGGACCTTCCTCATCGGCCTGACCGGTTTCGCGGTGGCCTCCGCGTTGGGCGGCGCCGCCCAGTCGTTCGGTCTGCTGCTGGCGGCCCGCGCCCTGCAGGGCGGTTTCGGGGCGCTGCTGGCGCCGGCCGCGCTGTCGCTGCTGGCGGTGCTCTTCACCGACGCGAAGGAGCGCGCCAAGGCATTCGGCATCTTCGGTGCGATCGCAGGCGGCGGCAGCGCGCTCGGGCTGGTGCTCGGCGGCGCGCTGACGGAGTACCTGGACTGGCGCTGGTGCTTCTACGTGAACGTGCCGGTGGCGTTGGTCGCCGGAACGGGCGCGTACATGGTGCTGACGGAGACGCGCGCGGCCGGCCGTGCCCGGTTCGACCTGCCGGGACTGGCGCTGGCCACGTCCGGACTGTTCGCGATCGTGTACGCGCTCAGCGAGGCCGAGTCCAAGGGCTGGGGTTCGGCGCTCATCGTGGGCCTGCTGATCGGCGGTGCGGCACTGCTGGCCGCGTTCGTGTACGTCGAGACCCGGGTCGACGGGCCGCTGCTGCCGCTGCGGGTGGTGCTGAACCGGACCCGTGGGGGCGCCTACACGGCGATCGGTCTCGCGGTGATCGGCATGTTCGGGCTGTTCCTGTTCCTGACGTTCTACTTGCAGGTCGTCAAGGGCTACTCGCCGGTGCGTGCCGGGTGCGCGTTCCTGCCGATGTCCGTCGGCGTGGTGATAGCGGGAGCCGGCATCACGCCGCGGCTGATCACGAAGGTCCCGCCGCGGATGCTCGTGGTGCCGGGTCTGCTGCTGTCGTCGGTGGCGATGTTCATGCTGTCGCGGATGGACGTGGACACCGGCTTCTGGACGTGGATCATGCCGTCCGAGGTGCTCGTCGGCATCGGCGCCGGCCTGGTGATGTCGTCCGCGATGAACTACGCGACCCACGGCGTGGCCCCCCACGAGGCGGGCATCGCCTCCGCCATGGCCAACACGTCGCAGCAGGTGGGCGGTTCGATCGGTATCGCGCTGCTGAGCACGATTTCGACGAGCGCCAAGGCGGACTACCTGAAGTCGCACCCGCCGACGACGCCGCGCGGCGTCCACGAGGGCCTGGTGCACGGGTACACGACGGCGACGATGTACGCCGGGTTCATGCTGCTGGGCGCGGCGCTGCTGGTCGGCCTGATCATGAACACGCCGCGGCCGAACCAGCAGACCGAGGGGCCGGGCACCGGCGCCACGCCGGACGCGGAACGCTCGGCGGCCTCGTCGCCCGCGCTCCACGTCGGCTGAGCAAGCGGTTCAGATCAACGGCCAAGGCACCGCCGGCCGACGCCCGGGCGTCGGCAGGGGGTGCCTTCGGCTTTGCCGCAGGCCCGCGATCCGGGCGCGGACCGCGTCGACCTCGGCGGCGGTCAGGTGCTCGCCGAGGGCGCTCGCCAACGGCCCCTTCGGGTCGTCGAGTTCCGCGGCGAGCCGGGACAGGGTGTCCAGCGCTTCGGCCGGCAGCTCCTCCCCCGCCCAGCCCCACAGCAGGGTCCGCAGCTTGTCCTCGGTGTGGAGGCAGATCCCGTGGTCGATGCCGTACACGCGCCCGTCGGGGCCGGGCAGCAGATGGCCGCCCTTGCGGTCGGCGTTGTTGGCGACCACGTCGAAGACCGCCACGCGGCGCAGCGCGCCGGTGTCCGCATGCGTCAGGTAGGCGGGCGTCGATCCGCCCTCGCCGTCGTCGAGCGCGACCTGCACGATCGGCAGCCAGCCGGGCTGCGGCGTCTCCTGGAGGTCGACGAGGCCGTCGCCAGGGTCGCCGTCTATCCACAGCTGGCACATGCCGGTGCCGTAGGGGCCGTCGCGCAGCACGGTCGGCGGGACGATCCCCCAGCCGGTGGCTTCGGACAGCAGGTAGGTGGCCACTTCGCGCCCGGCGAGGGTGCCGTCCGGGAAGTCCCACAGCGGCCGCTCGCCCGCGACCGGCTTCCACACGCACTGGCGTGCCACGCCGTCCAGTTCGACGCGGCAGTACAGCGTCGCGTTGGAGGCGTCGGTCAGCCGGCCCTCGACGGTGATCTCGCCGCGGGCCAGCAGCTCTTCGGCGGCCGCGGTGTCCAGCGGGCTGCCGACGTTTCCGCCGCTCAGCGCCGGTAGCCGTTCGCTCTCGGGCAAATGTGGCCCTCGGCGTCCATGGGCATACCGCAGAACGGGCACGACGGCCGGCCCGCGGCGACCACGAGCAGCGCGCGCTTGGCGAACGCGCGGGCCATCGGACCGGTGAGGCGCACGCGCAGCAGCGGCGGGCCGTCCTCGTCGTCCTCGCCGAGGAGCGTGTCCTCGGGGTTCTCGTCGTCGGGGACCTGGGCCTGCGCCTCGACGACGAGGCGCTCGGCATCCGAGTCCCACGCGAGCGCCATGGTGCCGACGCGGAACTCCTCGAGGATCGGCACCTCCAGCGGTGCCGCGTCCTCCAGGTCGGACGGCGCGACCGCGGGCACGGTCGTCTCGCCGCCGCTGCGCCGCACCAGCTCGTCGAGGAGTTCGTCGACGCGCTCGGCGAGCACCGCGACCTGCTGCTTCTCCAGGGCGACGCTGGTCACGCGGCCACTGGAGGCGGCTTGCAGGAAGAAGGTGCGCTGTCCCGGTTCGCCGACCGTCCCGGCGACGAAACGCTCCGGGGGGTCGTACAGGAAGACCTGGCGGGGCACGAGTTGCTCCGTATTACTCGTACGTACTGGACATGGCGGCCATCGGGAACGCGCGCCGAGGCTGCGCTATTCCGTCGGCCCTCGCTGCACCCTACGGTGCCCCGGCTCCGCCGCCCACCACCGCATCGTCCGCCGGGGGCGCGTTCTTCGCGCGGCGGCGGCGTTTGGGGGCCGGCAGCAGTGCCTCGACACCGCCGCCGGTGTCGTTCAGGCGCGCGACGAACGGGCGCGTCCGGCCGTAGTGCACGACGGTGAGCGAGCACGGGTCGACGACGATGCGCTGGAAGAGGTCGAGGTGCATGCCGAGCGCGTCGGCGACGATCGCCTTGATGACATCGCCGTGCGAGCAGACCAGGTATTGGACGTCGGGGCCGTGCTCGGCTTCCAGGCGCGCGTTCCAGTCCCGGACGGCGTTGACCGCGCGGGCTTGCGTGTCGCGCAGCGCTTCGCCTTCCGGGCCGGGGAAGACGACGGCGCTGGGGTGGTTCTGCACGACCTGCCACAGCGGGTCTTTCGCCAGCTTGCCGATTTCCTGCCCGGTCCAGTCGCCGTAGCGGCATTCGCCGACCCGGTCGTCGACCTGCACGCCGGCGTCGAGCGCGAGCTTGGTGCCTTCCCGGGCGGCGGCGATTTCCGCGGCGGTCTCGCGGCAGCGGTCGAGCGGGCTGGAGACCACGGCGGCCAGCGGCACCGGGGCGATCCGGGCGGCGAGGGCCGCCGCCTGTTCGCGGCCGCGGTCGTCGAGGGACACCCCCGGAGACCAGCCGGCCAGGACACCCGAGGAGTTCGCGGTGGTCCGGCCGTGCCGGACCAGAAGCAGCGTCGCCATCCGAGCACTCTACGGGGATCCGGCACACGGTGCGTTTGTGCGCCGATGCGCTGCCCAGCGGCCCGGTTGTCCACAGGCCGGGCACCGGTTTGCCCCATCGGGGGCCGGGACGGGCCAGAATGGCGGGCGTGATCGTGGACTGTGCCATCTACCGCAAGGGCGTCCGTACGGAGGGCCCCGCCGATTTCTCGGACGCGCTCGACGAAGCGCGCGCGAGCGGCGACGCCTTCCTGTGGATCGGGCTGTACGAGCCGACCGAGAGCGAGTTCGCTCTCGTGACGAGCGAGTTCGGGCTGCATCCGCTGGCCGTCGAGGACGCGCTGCACGCCCACCAGCGCCCCAAGCTGGAGGAGTACGACGACTCGGTCTTCATGGTGCTCAAGACGCTGCACTACATCGACGAGACGTCGTCGGTGGAGACCGGCGAGCTGATGATCTTCATCGGCGACTCGTTCATCGTCACGGTGCGGCACGGGGCGGCCAACCCGCTGACCGGGGTGCGCAAGCGCCTGGAGAAGAAGCAGACCGTGCTGCAGCACGGGCCCGGCGCGGTGATGTACGCGGTGTGCGATGCGGTGGTCGACACGTATGTGACGGTCGCGAGCGAGCTGGAGACGGACCTCCAGGAGCTGGAGAGCCGGGTCTTCTCCGAGCACCGTGACAACGACGCGGAGCGGATCTACCTGCTGAAGCGCGAGGTGCTGGAGTTCCGGCGGGCCGCGCAGCCGCTGACGGATCCCATACGGCGGCTGTCCGCGACCGAGGTGACGTACATTCCCGCCGAGACGCGGCCGTTCTTCCGCGACGTCGGCGACGGTCTCGCCAAGGTGAACGAGCAGGTCGACTCGTTCGACCGGCTGCTGTCCGACGTGCTGAGCGCGAACCTCGCGCAGGTGGGCGTGCGGCAGAACGAGGACATGCGCAAGATCTCGGCATGGGCGGCCATCGCCGCCGTGCCGACGATGATCGCGGGCATCTACGGGATGAACTTCGACCACATGCCGGAACTGCACCAGTGGTGGGGCTATCCGACCGCGCTGATCGTGATGCTGATCGCGTGCGTGTCGATCCACCGGCTGTTCAGCCGCAACGGGTGGCTGTGACGCGGACGGTCGGGTGAAACGCGGTGGACGAGAGCCGGCGACGCCCCACGGCGATCGTCCGGTTTCTTGACGGCGGTGTCGTCGATTCGGCGTTGCCGGCCGCTGCGGGCGACCGCGGCCGCGCGGTGCTCGGCTTCGATGCCGACATCGACCAGGTCTCAGGGCCCGACAGGTGTGGAAGCAAACAGGCTGCGGGTCCCTCACACGGGTGGTCGTGGCGGTTCCGTCGCGTCGTGCCCGCAACCCTTTCGGGGGCTGGTCGTTGAGTGGGGTGACGGCCGCGGCGGGGCTGCATCGGATCCCCCGCCCCGGCCGTAAAACTTGCCGGGGGGCGAAGGCGGGTTTGCGGCGCGGCGGCTCCGCGACGGGCGATGGTGTACGTTTGGCGGCTTTCGTGATCCCCGCGGCACCCGGCCCCCGGCACCCGGCGCCGGATTCCCCGCATAGGCTGGTCCGGTACACAGGCCCGGACCAAGGCCAGGGGAGATCAGGTGGGGATGTTCGGCAGACCGGGTAGGCAGCGCACCCAGCGCACCCAACCGCCCGCGGTACCAGCAACGGGCGCCGCCGGGGCCGACTGGTCGTCCCACCGCGAACTCGAAGACGCCGTGCGGGCGTACCTGCTGCATCCGGACATCGCCCTCGAAGCCTTGGGCGCGGTTCTCGGCCGTCGGCCCGTCCGCGCGTTCACCCTCGAACGCGTCGTCGACATCAACGCCAACGGCACGTCCGTGTGGCAGGAAGCCGCCGTCTGCGACGACCACCGCCTGGTGTTGTGGCACAGCGAGGACATGACCGACGCGTCCGCGCCCGGCGGCACGGTGCTCGACTCGTCGGTGCAGGTCATCCCCCTCGGTTCGGTGTCCCACGTGGGCATACGCACGCTGGTCGGCACGACCACCGACGGCGACCGCGAAATGCGCGGCGCCTACGTGTTCCTGGCCACGCCCACCCTCCAGGAGATCACCAGCGTGCGCGGCGAAGAGGGCACCTCCACCGGCCGGTTCCGCCAGGAGGCCTACCGGTTCAGCAAGTCGCTCGACGACGGCGGGCCGGGGCAGATCCAGCGGCTGCTGGAGTTCGCCCACGTCGTCGCGGAGCGCGTCCCCGGACCGCGCTGACCTTCCGTCAGAACGCCGAAATCCCGCCGCGGACGGCGGGATTTCGCCGTTTCCGGAGGCTTGCGCCGATCACGCCAGGCCGGACAGCTCCAGCGCCTCGGCCACCGTGCGCAACGTGGCGACGCGGCCTTCCAGGGTCTCCGCGTTCGGCGCGATGGTGAGCGTGGTGACGCCCGAGTCGGCGTAGGCGTGCATGCGGTCGGCGATGCGCTCCTTGCTGCCGAGCAGCGCGGTCTTGTCGATCAGGTCGTGCGGGATGGCCATGCCGGCGCCCAGGTAGTCCTTGGCGAGGAACTTGTCCTGGATCTCCGCGGCCTCGGCTTCGTAGCCCATGCGGCAGGCGAGGTTGTTGTAGAAGTTCTGCTTCCGGCTGCCCATGCCGCCGATGTAGAGGGCGGCGTAGGGGCGGACCGCGTGCGCGGCTTCGACGGGGTCGTCGCCGACCACGACGGGGACGGTGGGGACGACGTCGAAGCCGTCCATCTTCAGGCCGGCCTTCTCGCGTCCGGCGCGGACGTGCTTGAGGGATTCGTCGGCGTGCTCGGGGGCGTAGAAGACGCCGAGCCAGCCGTCCGCGATCTCGCCGGCGAGTTCCAGGTTCTTCGGGCCGACGGCGGCGATGTAGAGCGGGATGTGCTCGCGGACCGGGTGCACGGTGAGTTTGACGGGCTTGCCCTGGCTGTCCGGGAGCGGGAGCTGCCAGTGCGCGCCGTGGTGCTCGAGGCGCTCGCGGCGCATGGCCTTGCGGACGATCTCGACGTATTCCCGGGTGCGGGCGAGCGGCTTGTCGAAGCGGACGCCGTACCAGCCCTCGGAGACCTGCGGGCCGGAGACGCCGAGGCCGAGGCGGAAGCGGCCGCCGGACAGCACGTCGAGGGTCGCCGCGGTCATCGCGGTCATGGCGGGGGTGCGGGCGGGGATCTGGAAGATCGCCGAGCCGACGTCGATGCGCTCGGTCTGCGCGGCGACCCAGGACAGCACGGTGGCGGCGTCCGAGCCGTACGCTTCCGCGGCCCAGCAGACCGCGTAGCCGAGCCGGTCGGCCTCCTTCGCGACGGCGAGGTTGTCGGCGTCGTTGCCCGCGCCGAAGTAGCCGAGGTTGATGCCGAGCCGCATGCCCATGCCGGTGCCTCCCAGTCGGTGTGCCGTGTCGTTCCGATCGGACCCTACCGGTACAAGCTACTGGTCGGTAACCGTTCGGGAGGTCGGTACTGCCGCCGGGTGGGCGGCGGCCCGTCCGCGGCGCCCGGTGGTGCGGCCGCCGGGAATCCGAACACCTGACCAGAAACGCCCGACCCGGGCACCGCCGTACGGCCCCGCCATCGCCGCGCCGTACCCCGGAGCGGCTAGTCTCCCGATCCATGGAGCAGCGACATCTGGGCCGTACCGGGCTGCGGGTCTCCCGTACTGGCCTCGGCACGATGACCTGGGGGCGGGACACCGACGAGCAGGACGCCGCCGACCAGATGAAGGCCTTCCTGGACGCCGGCGGGAACCTCGTCGACACCGCCGACGTCTACGCGGACGGCGAAGCCGAATACCTGCTCGGCCGGCTCCTCGACGGGTACGTGCCGCGCTCCGAGGTGATCATCGCCACCAAGGCGGCCAGCGTGCCGTACACCGAACGCCGCTTCGACGGTTCGCGCGCCCACCTGCTGCAAGCCCTCGACGCGTCGCTGGCCCGGCTGGGCACCGACCACGTCGACCTGTGGCAGCTGCACGCCTACGACCCGGCGACGCCGCTCGACGAGACCCTGCACGCGCTCGAACTCGCCGTGTCGTCGGGTCGGACGCGCTACGTCGGCGTCTCGAATTTCTGCGGCTGGCAGCTCGCCAAGGCCGCCACGTGGCAACTCGCGGCGCCGGGGCGGGTGGTGATCGCGAGCGTGCAGATGGAGTACTCGCTCTTGCAGCGCGGCATCGAACGCGAAGTCCTGCCCGCGGCGCTCGACCTGGGCGTGGGGCTGCTGCCGTGGTCGCCGCTTGGGCGGGGTGTGCTGACGGGCAAGTACCGGCACGGGATGCCGGCCGACTCGCGGGGCGCGTCGGCCGACATGGGCCCGTTCGTCGCCGCGTACCTGGACGCCGACTCGCGCCGCATCGTCGACGCGCTGGCCACCGCCGCGGACGGGTTGGGCGCGGCGCCGATCGAGGTCGCGCTGTCGTGGGTACGGGACCGGCCGGGCGTGGTCGCGCCGATCGTCGGGGCCCGGAACGCGGGTCAGTTGCGGGCGTCGCTGGCGGCGGAGCAGCTGACCTTGCCGACGGAGATCCGCGCGGCGCTGGACGACGTGTCGGCGCCGTGGACGGGGTATCCGGACCACGACTGGAGTCAGGCGTAAAGCCGGCGGCTGCCAGGGCCGCGGTGGGCCGCGTCGTCGGCCCGGTTGTCGGTGCGCGCCACTAGCCTGGGCGGCGCGGACGGCATTCCGGCCGCGGTCCTGTCGACGTGATCGAGAAGACGAGCATGAGCACCCGGTCGAACACCCCAGATCCCGCGGCCGACCACCCGGAGGCCGAGGGCACGCTTGCCCGACTCCGCGCCGCCGTGGCGGCGATCGACCGCAAGTACGCGGACGACCCGGAGGGCTCGGCGGCCCGGTACGACGCGTCGGCCGCGGTGGCGCCGGAACCGTCGGAGACCGCCGACCCGGCGTCGACCGGCTGGTCGAACCCGGCCGCGACGATCGCGGACCCACGCGTCCCGACCTTCGGCGGGGGCACAGCCACGCCGTCGGACGCTTCGGGCTGGGCGAACCCGGTCACGTCGCTGGACGCACCGACGCCGCGGTTCGCGTCCGAGGAGGCTCCGACTCCTGGCACCGGCTCGGGCTGGGCCGATCCGGCCTCGCAGATCGCGGACCGGTCGCGTGAGGCCGCCGCGCTCCACGAGGCCCGCCTGGCCGAGGCGGCCGCACAGGCACGCGGGCTCGAAGCCGGCGCTGCCGAGCGGGCCGGCCAGGGCGGAGCCGCCGAGGACGCCCGCCGGTTCGCAGCCGCGGAGGCCCGGCGCGCGGAGGCCGCGGCGGAAGCCCGCCGTCGTGAGGCCGCCGCGGAGAACCGCAGCGCGCCGTCCGCCGGCCGCGCCCCCGCACCGCACTCCCCGACCCCCGTCGGCGCCCCGCTCGGCGACGAAGACGACTGGTCGGACCCCGCGACGCAGATCGCCGACCGCTCGCGCGAGAACGCTGCGGCGGCCGAGGACACCCGGCGGGCGGAGGCCGCAGCCGAAACGCGCCGTCGTGACGCCGGTGTCGCCGCGGAGAACCGCGGCGCGCCGTCCGCACCGCACTCCCCCACCCCGGTCGGCGCCCCGCTCGGCGACGAAGAGGACTGGTCGGACCCCGCGACGCAGATCGCCGACCGCTCGCGCGAAGACGCCGCGGAAGCCGCGGATGCGCGCCACCATCGCGCCGACGCCCCCTCTCCCGGCGTCCCCCGGCGTTCCGCCGACCCCGGCGACCGGCCTCCCGCTGCCCCCTCCCCCGAAGCCGTCGAAGCGGTCTCCGCCGTCCTCGCGCGCGGCGGTGCGCCCGGCCGGTTCGCCGGCAGTCTGGCGCGTGCCCTGGGGACCGATGCCGCCGACGTCCTCGGCCAAGACCCGTGGGCCCTGTTGTCCGTCCCCGAACTCACCCCCGCACAGGCCGACTTGTTCGCCCGCGGGCTGCTCGGGCAGGAGCCCGATCCGGACGATTCGCGGCGGACCGGCGCGCTCGTCGGCTGGCGACTGCGGCACGCGGCCGCGCGGGACGGGCACACCGCCCTCGACCGGCACGTCCTCCGGACCGTGCTCGGCGAGTTCGGCGTGCGCGACGCCGACGCCGCGTTGCGGGCCGCGTACGAGTCCGGACGCGTCATGGCCTTCGCCGAACCGCTGCCGCCCGCACCCGAGCCCGAGCCCGGCCTCGCCCCCGACGACGAAGACGAAGACGAAGACGAAGAAGCCTTCGACGTCGAGGAAGACGAAGCCGCCGAAGACCCCTTCGCCGCCGCGCCCGAGCGCGCCGTCCTCGTCGCCCTGGAGCCCCTCGCGCTCGCCGAGGAGTCCATCGCCGAGGCCGTGCTGCGGTTGAACTCGACCGTCGCGCCCGCCGATTTCGCGACGTCGGGGCTGCCCGCCGACGCCGGGGTCGTGCTGTACGCCACCGGCCCCGGCGAGGACCCGCCCGGCGTGCCGCTGGCGCTCGTCCGGCAGGCCGCGGAGGCCGGGGCCCGGGTGGTGGTCGCCGCGCCCACGCCGGACGGCCGCGGCCGGCTCGCCGCCGCCGGGCCGCCGGACGCCGTGACCGTGGCCGGGCTGCTGCGCGGAGCCGAGGGGCCCGGGCGCGACGCCGACGGCTGCCTCGCCGCGGACGTCCTGCTCGTCACCGAAGCCCACCTGCTGGACGTGCGGACCGCCGCCGCGCTCCTCGACGCGCTCCCCGACGGTGCCCGCGTCGTCCTGGCCGGCGACCCCGACGAGCTGGGGTCGGCCGGTCCCGGCCGGGTGTTCGCCGACCTGCGGGACAGCGGCGCGGTCCCGACCGTGGCGTCCGACGCCTCCCGTCCCGGGCTGCTCGGGGCGCTCGCGCAGAGCGTGCGCGGCGGTGTCCTGCCGCCCGTCGATTCGCCCGACCGCGAGGTGGTGCTGGTCGGCGCGCGGGCCGCCGCCGAAGCCGTGCACCGGTGCGTGCAGCTCGTCGCCGACTCGATCCCGCGGGCGCTGGGCTTCGGCCCGGACGACGTCCTCGTGGTCGCCCCGTCCGCGGCCGGCCCCACCGGCACCCTGGCGCTCAACACCGCCCTCAAGGAACGCCTGAACCCGGGGCCGGGCCGCTTCGGCGGCTTCGACGTCGGCGACCGCGTCGTGCACGCCGTCCCGACCGCCGCGGACCCGGACGGCCGCGCCGCCGTGGCGCGCGAAGGCCGGATCGTGGACGCCGGGCCGGACGGCCTCGTGCTGGCGTACCGCGAAGCCCCGGGCACGCGCGTCCCGCTGCCCCGCGAGCGGACCGGCGAGCTGCGGCACGGCTGGGCGGTGACGGTGCGTCAGGCCCTCGGGGTGCGGCGGACCGCGGTGGTCGCGGTGCTGCCCGGCGAAGCCGCGGGCCCGCTACCCCGGGCGCTGGTGTACACGGCGTTCACGCGCGCGACCGAGCACCTGTCCGTGGTGTACGCCGCGGACGGCTCGCTCCAGCAGGCCGTCGCCCGGCCGGCCGGTCCGCCGCCGCGCACCACGCGGCTCGCCGACGCGGTCCGGGCCGCGGTACGCGACTACTGACCGGTCGTCGGCGTCGCGCGCGGGTCAGCGGAAGTCCTCTTCCAAGACCTCGATGTCGTCCTCGTACGCCGTGCTGGTCTCGAACCGGTAGATCACGGCGTGCGGATCGATGTCGTCGAACGGCGCGTCGAGCCACTCGCCCGGCTCGCCGGGTTCGGAGGCGCTGACCCACAGCGTCGCGTCGCCGGACTCCAGGCCGATCTCCTCGGCCCGCTGGGCGATCTCGTCCGGGTCGAACACGTCGAAGAGCACGGCGAGCGCCGCGGACGTGGTCTCGATGGTGTCCACCGTGCCGTTCGCCCCCGGCTCGCCGGACTCGGCGTCCGCGCGGCGTGCCTGGTCGAGCAGCGCGGCGGCGTCCTTCACCGTGTAGTCGCGGCGGATCAGGACGGCGATCGTGTCGGGGTTGTCCGGACCGTGGTAGTCGTCCGTCTGCGAACGGTCGGGCACCTCGAACGGGGTGACCTCGTCGTAGACGTCGTACAGCAGCTCGTCGTAAGCCTCCGCGGCGGCGGCAAGCTCGTCGTAGGCGGCGAACACGGCGGGGTCGCTTTCGCCCTCGCGCCGTTCCACGGCGTCCAGGTGGCGGTCGATGGCCGTCTTGAGCGCCGCGGCGGCGGCACGGACCTGCTCGGGCGTGGGCTGGGCAACACCGGTCATGGCATGACGCTATCCGCAAGTGGCCCGGTTGCGCACAATGGTTGTGAAGCCGGATGCCGCAGCGTTGCCGAATCCACGGTTCCGCAGTGGTCTGTTGACGGTTCGTACTATCTGGAGTGATCGATTGCCGGACTACGAATTCCAGCAACTGCACCTTCCGCGCGGCACGTCGCGCAGTGACGCACGACGCATCCTGACCGAGCACGCCGAGTACGGGCTGTGGGAATTGGACCGGTTGACGGTACGCCGGGACGGCAGCCGCCGGGTCGTGCTCCGCCGCCGGATCATCCGCCAGCTACGCACGATCTGAGACCGGAGTTCGGCGCGCCCGCACCGGGATGTCCGAACTCGACGGCGAAGGCCGCCCACCCCCGATCGGGATGGGCGGCCTTCACTGTCTGCGTGCCGTGCGCCCGGTCAGACCTGCTTCGGCCGGGACCGGCGGTAGAGGATCACACCGCCGAGCAGGAACGCGACACCGGCCGGGGCGAGCACCATGGTCGCGGCACCGGTGTGCGCGAGTCCGCCCTTGGGCGTCTCGGAGCCCGTGGTTCCCGTGGTTCCCGTGGTACCGGAGCCACCGGTGTTGCCACCCGTGTTCCCGCCCGAGTTGCCACCCGAGTTCCCACCGGTGTTGCCGCCGGTGTTCCCACCGGTGTTGCCACCCGAATTGCCACCGGTGTTGCCGCCGGTGTTGCCACCCGAGTTACCGCCCGAGTTCCCACCGGTGTTGCCGCCGGTGTTGCCACCCGAGTTACCGCCGTTCGACCCGCCCGGAGGCGTGGTGTGCGGCGGCGGCGTGGTGTGCGGCGGGTGGGTGTGCGGCGGGCCGCTGGTCGGCGGACCGCTCGTCGGCGGACCGCTGGTCGGCGGGCACGTCGTGGGCGGCGGGGGCGTCGTCGGCGGTTGCGTCGTCGGCGGGCGGTGCGTCGGCGGCGGCGAGTGCGGCGGCTGCTCGTGCCCGCCGGACACGTTTGCGCACTTGTTGCCGAACGCCGGGTTCAGCAGCCCGACGACGTTCACGGTGTTGCCGCAGATGTTCACCGGTACGTGGACCGGCACCTGCACGACATTGCCCGAAGCGACCCCCGGCGAGCCCACTGCGGCCCCCTGCGCACCGCTGCCGGCGTTGGCGACGCCGACGGCCGCGGACGCGAGAGCGCCCGTGGCCGCGACAGCAACCAACAGCCCCTTCTTGGCAAGCTGTTGCATAGGCGATACCCCTGTGTCTTCCGTGTGAGGGGCGGGACGTCGTGTCCCGCAACGGCATTAACAGGGTTCGGTCACGTCAAGTCACTGAAGAGGGCACGACCGGGAACATTTTTCGCCCGATCGGATGAGATTCGGGAATTCCGACGACCATCCGATTGGGCCGTTCGGGATCATCGCGAACTCCCCGGAACGCCGGACGGCCCCGGGGCTGCGAAGCCCCGGGGCCGTCCCGGATGCACCATCCGCGCCGATGCGCGGGCACGTGACAATCCGCGGGGCGCTGCCTGGATCAGACGTTGGCGCAGAAGTTGCCGAACGCGGGGTTCAGCACGCCGATCACGCTGACCGTGTTGCCGCAGATGTTCACGGGAACGTGGACCGGAACCTGGATGAGGTTGCCGGAGGCGACACCCGGCGAACCGACGGCCGCACCGTTGGCACCCGCGTCCGCCATCGCCGCACCCGTGCCCGCGAGCGCCAGACCACCGGTAGCGGTCGCGAGCAGCACGACCTTGCCGAGCTTCTTCATGTGTTTCAGTCCTCCTTGTCGGAACCACGGCGCACTTGGGCGCCGCACAAGGGGAAACGACACCGTCCTGCGGAGGCTACGGAGCGGACCGGCGATTCACCTGTTCGGGTCAATTCCAGGCCGATTTCGCGTCGACTTCGGTCAGCAAGCGTCCAGGAACCGGTCCAGAACGCGCACGCCGAACTTGAGCCCGTCCACCGGAACCCGCTCGTCCACGCCGTGGAACATGCCCGCGAAGTCCAGGTCCGCGGGCAGCTTGAGCGGCGCGAAGCCGAAGCAGCGGATGCCCAGGTCGGCGAACGACTTGGCGTCCGTCCCGCCGGACAGGCAGTACGGCACGGCGCGCGCCGCCGGGTCCTCCGCCTTGAGCGCCGCGGCCATGGCCTCGACCAGCGCACCGTCGAAGTCGGTCTCCAACGCCCGGTCGCCGTGCACGCGTTCACGGCGCACTCGGGGGCCGAGGACGGCGTCGAGTTCGGCCTGGAACTCGTCCTCGAAGCCGGGCAGGAACCGCCCGTCGACGTGCGCGGTCGCCTGGCCGGGGATCACGTTGACCTTGTAGCCGGCGCCGAGCATGGTCGGCTGCGCGGTGTTGCGGATCGTCGCGCCGATGATGCGGGCGATCGGGCCGAGCTTCTCGATGGCGCCTTCGAGGTCGTCGGGGTCGAGTTCGATGCCGAGGGCGTCGGAGACCTCGTCGAGGAAGGCGCGGACGGTCTTGGTGAGGCGGATCGGGAACTGGTGCCGCCCGAGGCGCGCGACCGCTTCGGACAGCTCGGTGATCGCGTTGTCCTTGTTGATCATCGAGCCGTGCCCGGCGGTGCCGTCCACGACCAGCTTCATCCAGTCCATGCCCTTCTGGGCGGTCTCGATGAGGTAGAGGCGCAGGTCGTCGTTGACGGTGAAGGAGAAGCCGCCGACCTCGCCGATGGCCTCGGTGCAGCCTTCGAACAGGTCGGGGTGCTTGTCGACGAGGAACCGCGCCCCGAACGTGCCGCCGGCCTCCTCGTCGGCCAGGAACGCCAGCACCACGTCCCGCGGCGGCTTCCGGCCGGTGCGGATGCGGTCGCGGAGGACGGCCAGCACCATCGCGTCCATGTCCTTCATGTCGACCGCGCCGCGGCCCCACACGCAGCCGTCGGCGACCTCGCCGGAGAACGGGTCGTAGGACCAGTCCGCGGCGTTCGCCGGCACGACGTCCGTATGACCGTGGATCAGCAGCCCCGGGCGGCTGCGGTCCTCGCCCTCGATCCGCACCACCGTGCTCGCCCGCCCCTTGGCGGACTCGAACACCTGCGGCTCCAGCCCGACCTCGGCCAGCTTCTCCGCCACCCACTCCGCCGCGGCGCGCTCGCCGGGCCCGGACCCGTCGCCGAAGTTGCTCGTGTCGATCCGGATCAGGTCCCGGCACAGCTCGGCAACCTCGCCCTCCGCCCCGGTCTCGCCCCGTCCACCGACACCGTCCCGGTCACTCATCGCCGCTCCGTAAGGTCATTTGTGCGAACTCGTCTCCCGGTCCATCCTGCACCCGCAGGCCCGCCCGGAGGGCGCCGCCCGCGTGACGAACGCCCCGGCGCCGCGGCCCCGGACCCCCGGCCCGCTCCCCGACATCCCGCCCCCGCGATCTTTGGTACAGTTCTCCACGTCAGCGCGGCCCGCCGCGCGACACACCCAGTCCGGGTGGCGGAATAGGCAGACGCGCTAGCTTGAGGTGCTAGTGCCCGAAAGGGCATGGGGGTTCAAGTCCCCCCTCGGACACCACGAGATCTCCACATCGTGAGTATCGGGATCAACCCGAAGCTCACGGTGTGGAGATTTTTTGCGTCCGCGCGTGTGACCCATGCCCCGCGCCTCGGGCCGTTTGCCCAGCTCGCTAGGTGTGTCGGCATGCAACGACCCACACGCGCCGCCCGTCCGACACCGCCCTGGGATCGCTACGCGAGAAAAACTGTCACGGCGAAGATAGACATCCGCATATCCGGCAGCTACGGTTTCTGCTGTAGCCAAGAGTCCTACGGGCACGGCAGAGGACGAACTGACGTGCAGGCACGGGTTCCGATCCACGTCGGGATCAGGCCAAACCGAGTAGTGGCAGTTCCCTGGTAAGTGCACAGCAGAGTGGAAAGGAGCGACCGCCATCTGGATCGCCCGCCGGGCCGACAGGCCCGCGGGAACCGCAGACCCCGGATGGGAAGGTGGTCCACGGTCACGCAGTTGCGATCCCCGGTCCCCGGCCGCATAGGCGGGGACGGACGAAGAGACCCGGCGGCGTTCCGCCGGCAGATGGTGTGATGTCCCCTAGGGGCCCTGGTGCCGGTCGGCGCCAGGGCCCCACGTCGCGTTCCCGATACCCGCGGCGTGGAGGATGGTGATGTGCCCGCGGCGACACGCGGGCACGGCAGGACAACGATGAAGATGACGAAGAGGTGCAGTGGTTCCCCGTGACACCCCCGGTCGTCCCGACAAGTTCGACGACGACGACTACCCCGCCTACACCATGGGCCGTGCCGCCGAGATGATCGGCGCCACACCGGCATTCCTGCGAGCCCTGGGCGAAGCCCGCCTGGTCACACCCCTGCGTTCCGAAGGCGGGCACCGGCGCTATTCCCGCTACCAACTGCGTATCGCCCAACGCGCCCGCGAACTCGTCGACCAGGGCACCCCCGTCGAGGCCGCCTGCCGCATCATCATCCTCGAGGACCAGCTTGAGGAAGCCCTGCGCATCAACGAGGAACTCCGCAAGGACGACCGCCGCGACCCGCCTGCGACGTAAGGGAAGCGCGCCGTGCCGACCCGGCGGCCGACGGCGGACCGCAGCCGCCGGGCAGACCGCCGGGGTCTGCGGGTTCGCGAACCCGCGGCACGCGTGCGGGTGCGGGTGCTTTGCCGGCTATGCCCCGGCGGGTGTGCCGAGCAGTGCCGACGCGGCCTGGAGCGGGGTCAGCCCCTGCGCCGGTGCGGCGCCGCCGGTGTCCTGGCAGGTGAAGCCGAGCCGCGTCAACGCCCGGCGGACTTCCTCCGCGGTGAAGTCGCGGCGGTCCTGTCCGGTGATGACGGCGCCGACCTGCTTGACGGGGTAGTGGCGCCGGCCGATGAGCACGGAGCCGCCCGTGACGGCCTCGGGCTTGACGCCCTGCATGGCTGCCACCACCCCGGGCTTGGAGAGATCGAACGCGACACCGGCGATGACGCAGCGCATGAATACCTCACAGAAGGTAGGAAGGGCGGGCGGATTTCGGAAGGGCGAGGACCCGAGGGTCCGGTCGAGGCCGACGACGTCCCACGACGGACGAGGTCCGTGGACGAGGGATTCAGCCGGCCTCGCGGGAAGCGGCTTGCCGCGGAACGGGACGCCGCTTCCTCCGGCCGCTGCCCGTGTCCTTCGTGGTACGGCCCCCGTGGCCCCGGGCCGGGGAACCCCCGCCGCGTCGAGGGCGTTCCACGGCGGGCGCGGAGACGGTGACCGGAACGCCGGAGGGTTCCCGCGCGCCGGTGATGCGGCGCAGCTCCGCGTCACCGGAACCCACCTTGGTGGTCCGGGCGGTGACACCGGCGGCCGCCATCAGCCGGCTCATGGCGCGGCGCTGGTCGGGTGTCACCAGAGTGACGACGCTGCCGGACTCGCCCGCCCGGGCCGTGCGACCGCCCCGGTGCAGGTAGTCCTTGTGGTCGCCGGGCGGGTCCACGTTCACGACCAGGTCGAGGTCGTCGACGTGGATGCCGCGGGCCGCGACATTGGTGGCCACCAGCGCCGTCACCTGACCGGACTTGAACTGCGCGAGGGTGCGGGTGCGTTGCGGCTGGGACTTGCCGCCGTGCAGGGCCGCGGCACGGATCCCGCTGCTCAGCAGGTGCCGGGTCAGCCGGTCGACGGCGTGCTTGGTGTCCAGGAACATGATCACCCGGCCTTCGCGCGCCGCGATCTCCGTGGCCGTCCGGTGCTTTTCCGTGTCGCGGACATGGAAGACGTGGTGCTCCATCGTGGTGACCGCGGCTGCCGACGGGTCGACGGAGTGCACCACCGGGTCGGTCAGGTAGCGGCGCACCAGCCGGTCGACGTTGCGGTCCAGGGTGGCCGAGAACAGCATCCGCTGTCCCTGCGGGTGCACTTGGTCGAGCAGCGCGGTGACCTGCGGCAGGAACCCCATGTCGGCCATCTGGTCGGCCTCGTCGAGAACGGTGATGCGGACCTGGTCCAGCACGCAGTCGCCTCGTTCGATGAGGTCTTTGAGCCGGCCCGGAGTCGCGATGACGACCTCCGCCCCGGCGCGCAGCGCACTCGCTTGCCTGCCGATCCGCAGTCCGCCTACGGCGGTGGCCAGGCGCAGCTTCACGGCGCCGGCGTAGGGAGCGAGCGCGTCGGTGACTTGCTGGGCGAGCTCACGGGTGGGGACGAGGACGAGGGCCAGCGGCCGTCGCGGCTCGGCGCGCGCTCCGGCCGTGCGTGCCAGCAGGGCGAGGCCGAAGGCAAGGGTCTTGCCCGACCCGGTGCGGCCGCGGCCGAGTACGTCACGGCCCGCGAGCGAATTCGGCAGGGTCGCGGCCTGGATCGGAAAGGGCTCGGTCACGCCTTGGGCGTCCAGCGCCCGGAGAAGCTGTGCCGGCATCGCGAGGTCGGAGAACCTCTCGGCGGCGGGAAGCGCGGACGTCGCTGTCGTCGGCAGCGCGAACTCGCCCTGCCCCGCGGGTTGTCGGCGTCGGCGGTCGTCCGAGCGGCTCGGGGCGTCGGAGCGGCGGGAGGGTGCGGAGCCAGGGCGGTTGCGGCGTCGGCCGGCGGCCGCCCGGCCGGAACGTGGGCCGGTGGCGCCGGTGTCTTCTCGTGCGTGGTTCACGCGGAGCCTTCCTTGATGCGGCGCGGCAAGGAATTCCCCCGAGCGGACGATTGCGCGGAGAATTACCGGAACGGGCCGAGGGAATTCGTGAGAGGCCGAAACGCCGCAACCGGCCGGGCATCGAACGGAAGCGAGCCGGGGCCCGCACCCCAAGGTGCGGGCCCCGGCTGCGATTCTGCGCGCGGAGGTCAGGCGGGAACGATGTTCTCGGCCGTCGGGCCCTTCTGGCCCTGCGCGACGTCGAAGTTCACCTTCTGGCCCTCGTGCAGCTCGCGGAAGCCCTGGGCGGCGATGTTCGAGAAGTGGGCGAAGACGTCCGGGCCGCCACCCTCCTGCTCGATGAAACCGAATCCCTTTTCCGCGTTGAACCACTTGACGGTACCGGAAGCCATGGCAAATCTCCTTCGGGGCAATGACCGGAGTCCGCACCGTGCGGACTCCGCGTCGCCGCGATGATTACCCCGCCGGAAAACCGCCCGACATACAAAAAATACTCCCGTCCGAACGGCGGCAGACGAGGCATTCGAAGTTTTTTGGGAACCACAACCGCAACTGAGCCGAGAGTAGCACGCGCACCCGCGTTTTTGGCGAGGCGGATTTAATTCCGGCCGGTCGCCGGAGAAATTCTCGTGGCGCGTTGCCTCGATTTCTACCACCGCTGGCACAGATATTCGGCGCGGCAGCGGAACGCGGAGCTCACGGCCGTGTCGAGGTGTCGTCAGGACCTCGGTCGTCGGAGCCGCATTCCTGGTGCGCGTAGCGCTGTTCGCGCCGGGGGTCGGCGGCCACGGCCGGTGCGACGGTTCGGTGTGGGCCATGGTGCCCCCACGAGGTGCCGTGGGATCTCACACCGTGTTGCCGCGGCGGTGCGGGGCATGAAACGCCGCCGCCGGATGGGCGACATGTCCGTGTGATGGGTCGTCCGTAGCGTCGGGGCCGTGCGGCGAGGCGGCTCGGCGCGGGATGGGGGCGCGGTGGCGACCGGAAGCACGGGGCCGGGCGAGCCGACGCGAGTGCGGACGGTCTGCTCGTACTGCGGGGTCGGCTGCGGGATGGTCCTGGACATCGGGGCGGGCCCGGACGGGCGGCGGGTGGTCCGCAAGGCGTCGGGCGACAAGGCGCACCCGGCGAACGCGGGGCGGCTGTGCACCAAGGGCGCCACGACCGCCGACATGCTCGCCGCCCCGGGTCGGCTGAGTACCGCGCTGGTGCGGGCCGAGCGCGGTGCGGAGGCCGTCGCCGCCGATGTGGACGCCGCGATCGAGGAGGCCGCGCGCCGGTTCCGGGCGGTGGTCGACGAGCACGGGCCGGACGCGTTCGCGCTGTACGTGTCGGGCCAGATGAGCCTGGAAGCCCAGTACCTCGCGAACAAGCTCGCCAAGGGGTTCGTCGGCACGAACCAGATCGAGTCGAACTCGCGGCTGTGCATGGCCAGTGCGGGCACCGGCTACAAGCTGTCGCTGGGCGCGGACGGCCCGCCGGGTTCGTACGACGACTTCGCGAAGGCCGACGTGTTCCTGGTGATCGGCTCGAACATGGCCGACTGCCACCCGATCCTGTTCCTGCGGATGATGGAGCGGGTCAAGGCCGGCGCGAAGCTGATCGTCGTCGACCCGCGGCGCACCGCGACCGCCGACAAAGCCGACCTGTTCCTGCAGATCAAGCCCGGTGCGGACCTGGCGCTGCTGAACGGCTTGCTGCGCCTGCTGGTCGAGAACGGCCGCACGGACCCGGAGTTCATCGCCGCGCACACCGAAGGCTGGGAGGCGATGCCGGAGTTCCTCGCCGACTACCCGCCTGCCGTGGTCGCCGGGCTGACCGGCATACCCGAGGACGCCGTCCGCACCGCCGCGGAGTGGATCGGCGAGGCCGCCGAGTGGATGTCGTGCTGGACGATGGGCCTCAACCAGAGCACCCACGGCACGTGGAACACGAACGCGCTGGTGAACCTGCACCTGGCCACCGGCGCGATCTGCCGCCCCGGCAGCGGCCCGTTCTCCCTCACCGGCCAGCCGAACGCCATGGGCGGCCGCGAGATGGGCTACATGGGTCCGGGGCTGCCGGGCCAGCGTTCGGTGCTGGCCGCCGAGGACCGCGCGTTCACGGAGGAGCTGTGGGGCATCTCCCCCGGCACGCTCCGCGAGGACGGCGTCGGCAAGGGCACGGTCGAGATGTTCGAGCGGATGGCGGAAGGCCGCATCAAAGCCTGCTGGATCATCTGCACCAACCCGGTCGCCTCGGTCGCCAACCGCAAGACCGTGATCGCCGGTCTGGAGGCCGCGGAATTCGTGGTGGCCCAGGACGTGTTCGCCGACACCGAGACCAACGGCTACGCCGACGTCGTGCTGCCGGGGGCGTTGTGGACCGAGACCGAGGGCGTCCTGATCAACAGCGAGCGGAGCCTCACGTTGGCGCGGCCGGGCGTCGACCCGCCGGGCGAGGCTACCGCCGACTGGCGCATCATCGCCCGGATCGCACAGGCCATGGGCTACACCGAGGCCTTCGCGTACGAGTCGGCCGAGGACGTCTTCGAGGAGATCAAGCGCGCCTACAACCCCAAGACCGGCTGGGATCTGCGCGGGATCACCTACGACCGGCTCCGCGAGACTCCCGTCCAGTGGCCCGCCGCGCCGGGCGGACCGGCCCGCAACCCGATCCGCTACCTGGACGAGAGCGGACGGCCGGTCTTCCCGACGGCCGCCGGCCGGGCGGTGTTCTTCCCCCGCCCGCACGTGCCCGCGAAGGAGATGCCGGACGACGACTACCCGTTCGTCCTCAACACCGGGCGGCTCCCGCACCAGTGGCACACGCTCACCAAGACCGGCCGGGTCGGCAAACTCAACAGGCTCGACCCGGCCCCGTTCGTCGAGATCCACCCGGACGACGCTCGCGCGCTCGGGCTGGCCGACGGCGACCCGGTCGAGGTCGCGTCGCGCCGCGGCAAAGCCGTCCTGCCCGCCGTGGTCACCGAACGGGTGCGCCCCGGCTGCTGCTTCGCGCCGTTCCACTGGAACGACCTGTACGGCGAATACCTCAGCGTCAACGCGGTCACCAACGACGCCGTCGACCCGCTGTCGTTCCAGCCGGAGTTCAAAGTCTGCGCCGTCACCTTGGCCAAGTCTGCGGTGCCGGTCGCGGTCGCGCCGCCGGGCCACGGCGCGTCCGAGCCCCACGTTCTCCCGCTCCTCGAACCGGTGCCGGCGGGCGGGCCGCGAGGAGGCGACGGCACCGCGCTTGCCGGGCTGCTCGGCATCCCGCCGCAGGCGCCCCCGGTCTTCGACGCCGACGAACGCCGCTACCTGGCCGGGTTCCTCACCGGTCTGGACTCCGGTCCGCCCGGCGTGCCGGTGCTTCCCGCCGGGGCGCCGTTGCGGCCCGAGCATGCGCTCTGGGTCGACGGGCTGCTGGCCGGGTGGTTCTCCCGGCAGGCCACCGCGGCGCCGCCCCGGCCCGAGCACCCAGCGGGCGACGTGCCGCCGGCGAAGCCCGCGGTGGCGGTGCTGTGGGCCTCGCAGACGGGCAACGCCGAGGAGTTCGCCAAGCTTGCCGCGCAGCGGCTGACCGCGGCCGGCCACGAGGTCACCCTCCTCGACATGGACGGCGCCGACCCCGCGTCGCTGCCCGCAGCCGACGCCCTCCTGATCACCAGCACGTTCGGCGACGGCGACGCCCCCGACAACGGCACCGGCTTCTGGGACGCCCTCGCCGCGGCCACCGGCTCCCTGGACCACCTGCGGTACGCGGTACTCGCGTTCGGCGACTCGTCCTACGACGACTTCTGCGGCCACGGCCGCCGCCTCGACCACCGCCTCGAAGAACTCGGCGCCACCCGCCTGCTGCCGCGCACCGACTGCGAACCCGAATTCGACGCCCCGGCCGCGGCCTGGCTCGACGACGTCCTCGCCGCCCTCGGCACCACGGCAGCAGGAACCGGCTCCGCGCCCTCGCCTTCCGCCGCCGCGGCACCCGGCACCGGGAGAGGCCGCAGCAGCGAACGGCACGCCCACGAGCCCGCCGAACTCGTCGGCAACCGCCTGCTGAGCCTGCCCGGCGCGGCCAAGGAGGTCCGGCAGTTCACGTTCGACCTCACCGGCACGCCGTTGGCCTACCAGGCCGGCGACGCGCTCGGCATCCGTCCGGCGAACTCCCCTGCGCTGGTCGCCGAATGGCTCGCGCTCACCGGCATCGACGCGGCCGTGCCCGTCGACCTGGACGGGGTCGGCACCCTGGCGTTCGGCGAGGCGCTGCACCGCCACCTGGACATCACCCGGACCGGCACCGACCTGCTGAGGTTCTTCGCGGACCGCACCGGGGACCGTCTGCTGCGCAAGCTGCTGCGCCACGACAACAAGGGCGAACTCGCCCAGTGGGGCTGGGGACGCCAGGCCGCCGACGTGCTCGCCGAATACCCGGTCCGGGCAAGCGCGCAGGAATGGGCGGACGTCCTCACGCGCCTCCGCAGCCGCCTCTACTCCATCTCGTCCAGCCCGCGCACCGACCCCGCACTGGTCTCCCTGACCGTCTCCGTCGTCCGCTACGAGAACAGCCGCGGCCGGGCGCGCACCGGGGTCTGCTCCGCCTTCCTCGCGGACGCCGAACCCGGCACCCGCATACCCGTCGCGGTGCAGCCGTCCCCGCACTTCCGGCCGCCCGCCGACCCCGCCACTCCCATGGTCATGATCGGCCCGGGCACCGGTGTCGCCCCGTTCCTCGGCTTCCTCGACGACCGGCGCGCCCAAGGCCACCGCGCCCCGAACTGGCTCTTCTTCGGCGAACAGCACGAAGCCACCGACTTCTACTACCGCGACGAACTCGATGCCCTGCGCCGCGACGGCACGCTGCACCGGCTCGACACGGCCTTCTCCCGCGACCAGCGCAACAAGGTCTACGTCCAGGACCGCATGCGCGAACACGGCCGCCGGCTCTGGGCGTGGCTCGAGGACGGCGCCCACTTCTACGTCTGCGGGGACGCCTCCCGGATGGCGAAGGACGTCGACGCCGCACTCCGCGACATCGTCGCCACACACGGCGGCCTCGACGACCAGGCCGCCGGGGCTTACGTCAAACGCCTGGCCACCGACAAGCGCTACGTCCGCGACGTCTACTGACCTTCCGGCGGCGGTCTCACCGCTCCGGGCGTGCTCCCGTGGCGCGACGTCGCGTTGCCCGGACGGACCGGACCAGGGTGCCCGGCCGCATCATGCTGTCGGGACCTGCGAGCATGTGCATGACGTCGAGGAACTTCCGGGCGACCTTCGGGTCGGTCACGGACGCCCGCAGGACCATGTCGCCGATCGCGTTCTTGAGGGCGAAGCCCCAGGGCCGCGGGGCGTCGACGTGGGGCAGGCGCAGGTCGTCGAGGACCGATGTCTGCCAGGCGGCGTCCACGACGCGCCGGACGGCCTTGAAGTAGCGCAGCGGCGGCTCGTTCGGACCGGGCCGTGCATCGAGGTGGTCGGCAAGGCAGGCCGCGTGCAGGGCGGCGGAGGACATGCCCTGGCCGTAGACCGGGTTGAGGGACGCGACCGCGTCCCCGACGCACACCAGCCCGGCCGGGAACCGCGAGACCTTGTGGAAGTCGCGCCGCCGGCTGTCGGGATGCCGGTAGACCGCGATGTCGCCGAGGAGTTCGCCGTTGGCGGCGAGCTTGCCGAATTCGTCCGCCGGATCGTCGCGGCAGCGGGCGAGGAAGTCCTCGGAGTCGCGGCGCGGCCGGTCGTCCGCATAGCCGGCCACCAGGGCGACCCACCTGTCGCCCTCCACCCTGCCCGCCGTGGCGACCCGGACGCGGCCGCCGGGGCCGTGGGTGATCGACTGCCCCAGCGTCATGCCGTCGAGCACTCCGGGCGGCGTGCGCAACAGCGCGGTCGCGTAGCCGAGGTCGACAGGTACGCGCCGCAACGGCGGTTCGGGCCAGCCGTGGTCGGCGAGCCACGACCCGATGCGGCTCGCCCTGCCGGTGGCGTCGACCACGAAATCGGCGTCGAGGGTGTCTTCGTCGGCGGCGCTGCCGCGGGTGACGCGGACGCCCCGGACACGCCCCCCGCCGATCACCAGCCCGGCGGCACTGCCGACGTGCAGTCGGACACGCTCGTCCGCCAGGACGCGGCGTCGGATGTGCGCTTCCAGGAACGGCCGCGTGGCACTCACCATCGGCAGGTCTCCGACCAGGATCCGCCGTCGGCCGTCGAGGTACGTGTGCACATCGCGTCCGCTGTTGCCCACGGCGGCGCCCGCGGCGGCGATCTCGTCGGTGAAACCGGGCAGCCATCGTTCGATGCCGCGCCGGCCTCCCTCCAGCAGGGCGTGCATCTGGGTGCCCTGCGGCACGCCGCGCCGCGCGTTTCCCTCGGCTGCCTGGTCCGCGTCCGCGCCGATGTCGTCGCGTTCGACGACGACCACCATGTCGGCGTGGCGGGTCAGCACTTGGGCGGCAAGCAGGCCGGCGACACTCCCGCCGACCACGACGGCTGTGCGCATGGCCATCCTCTCTCCGGAGACTGCCGCTCACAGTCCGCCACGGACGCGGCGGTGCCTTGCCGATTCGCGCACGTGTCCTGTGCGATTCCGGCCAGGTCGCGCGGTGGGGACAAGGCCCTGTCCGGAAATCTCCCGTCGGTCCTACGATTGCGTGTTTCCGTCCAGGCGCCGACCCGGGAGCCGGTCCTCGTGAGCCGTACCACCCAACCCCGTCGTCATACGGTCCGCGGGAACGCCGCGGCCCGGCACGGCAGACCCGCCGACCATCGCCCGCGGGCTCTGCTGACCCCGGGCTTCGCTCCACAACTCGGGGGCTCGGTATCCGACCTCGACGCATGGCGGGCCATGCTGCGCGACTGCATCGTCGAGTTGGACGCGGCACCGCTCGCGCACGCCGAAGCCGCTCCGGACGGGGACTATGCCGGCTGGGTGTACCGGCGCGACCTCGGGCCGATCGGCATCACGGACGTCGGCACCGACCCCGTCCGCGTGGCGCGCACGGCCCGGGCGATCCGCCGCAGCACCGACGCCTTCTTCCTCCTGTCGATCGCGCAACGCCCGACCTGGTCCCTGCACGCCGAGCACCAGACCAGCATGAGCGCGGGAGACGCCGTCCTCCTGGACAGCGCGCAGCCGTTCCGGCTGGCAGCGGACGACTTCGGGCACCACGTGGTGGTCAACCTCCCCAAGTCCCACCTGACGCGGACCTTTCGCATGGCCCGTGACGTGCTGGGGCGGCGGATACCCGCCGGGAACCCCATGCTGCGGGTCCTCATGGCAGGGGTGGCCGAGCTGGGCAGGGAACCCGGCAGCCTGCCCGACGGCTCGGAGACCGAAATCGGCCACACGTTCTCCGAACTGCTGGTCGCCACGCTGCGCTGGGAAGAGAACCCGCGGCCCGAGGACGCCGGGGCGGTGCTGGGCCGCCGGGCCCAACTCCTGCGCATGCAGGACTTCGCACGCAGGCACCTGGCCGAACCCGACCTTTCCCCGCGGCTGCTGGCCACGGCGTTCGGCGTCTCGCCCCGCTATGTGGAGGTCGCCTTCCGCGAAGGGGGCCTGAGCCCTTCCCGGTTCATCCGCGAGACCCGGCTGGAGACGGCCGCGCGCGTTCTCGCGGACCCCCGGCAGCGCCACCGGTCGATCGCCGCCGTGGCCCGGTCGGTCGGTATCGAGGGACCGAGCACGTTCGCCCGCATGTTCCGGGCCCGCTACGGCCTCAGCCCCAGGGACTTCCGGCATGCGCCGTTCGGGTGCGCCGCGGGCGATCCACCCGGCACGGAGGGACGCGAAGTGCCCCGCGGTTCGTGAATCGACAACTTCCCGTGCGCGGATGGCGGCATCACCGGCGGCCGGAGCGGCCATCCTCGGCCGTGCGAGTCGGGGGGCCTGCCGCCGGGGACACGACTCCCGAGGCTCGGCGGCCCCCGGCGCGCATCTGCTGTCCGAACCGACCTTGGGAACGAACGCTTGCTCCCCGACTCCACGGGCTCCGCGGAACGCACATCTGCCGCGGGCGGGAACAGAAGGCGGCGCCCCGGCCGAGCACTCGGCTTGGCCGGACGCCGCACACCCCCACGTTTTCCCCGTCCTCGCGCCACCCCCACCCGGTCGGCCGGCGGTGGACGCATCTTCGGATTCCGCACGATCAGGGCACGCATCGTCCTCCTGGTCCTGGTGCCGTCCCTGGCCTTGGCCGGGGTGTGGAGCACCTACACCCTCGACCGCTACCGCCAGGCGCGCGACCTGCACCAGACCCTGAGCGATGTGCAGCGGGTCGCGGTCAAGGGCGAGTTGGCGATGGTCGCCCTGCAGGAGGAACGCCGCCTGAGCATGGCGTTCCTGGCCGGGAGCGGCACCGACCGGGCCCGGCTCGACCGGCAGCGCGAGGCGACCGACCAGGCCTTGGGCGTGATGAGCCAGGCCGCCGGACCCGTCGTCGGCCACCAGGCACCCGAGCTGAAAGCCATCTTCGCCCGCATCTCCACGGGGCTGGCGGCGCTTCCCGGGTTCCGGCAGCAAGTGGATGCCCGGCAGCTCACGTCCGATGGCGCGTTCCGGTTCTACACCGGGGCCCTGGACACCGCGATGAGCTACTTCGAAGCCCAGGCGAGGGCCACCAACGACGCCGACACGGCGGCGGAAGGCGCCACGGCCGCGGCGCTGTTCCGCGCGCTGGAGTACTTCGCCCGGCAGAACGCGGTGCTGACCGCGGCGGTGGCTTCCCCCGGCGGGCCGAGTACGGCGCAGCGCGCCCAGTTCGACCAGTTGGTGGGCGCGCAGCGCGCGCAGTACGCGTTCGTCCGTCCCCAGCTCCGTGACGCCCAGGCAGCCCAGTTCGCGCAGATCGTCGGCAGTCCGGAATTCGCGGTTCTGGTGTCCGTGGAGGACGGCGTGTCGGCCCGCACCGGCAAGCTCACGGTCGATCCGGCGTGGCAGCCGACGATGCTGGACACCGCTGCGAAGCTTCAGGAACTCACGCTGATCCAGGTGGAGTTCGCGCGAGCGTACGGCAAGGAACGGGTGGACGAGCTGACCACCTCGGTCATCGTCGTCGGCGCCGTGACCCTGGGGTCGATCCTCCTTGCGGTGTTCGTCTCCGTCCTGGTGTCGCGGGCCTTGATCCGTCGCCTGAACCGTCTGCGCGACTCGACCCGGAAGCTCGCGAACGAACAGCTGCCGGATGTCGTGGCACGGCTCCAGCGCGGCGAGAAGGTCGACCCGGACGACGCCGCAGCCCACTTCGACCACGGCCACGACGAGGTCGGCGAAGTGGCCGCCGCGTTCGACGCGGCCCAACGCACCGCGGTGCGGGCCGCGATCGAGCAGGCCGAGACGCGGCAGGGCATCAGCCGGGTCTTCCTCAACCTCGCGCACCGCAGCCAGGGCCTGGTGCACCGCCAGCTCGCCCTGCTGGACAAGCTGGAGCGCGAGCACGAGGACCCCGACCTGCTGGCCGAGCTGTTCCAGGCGGACCACCTGGCGACGCGCATGCGGCGCAATGCGGAGAACCTGTCGGTCCTCGGCGGAACGATGCCGGCCCGGCGTTGGCGCCGATCGGTGCGGCTCGCCGAGGTCCTGCGGGGCGCGGCTTCGCAGACCGAGGACTACTCCCGGGTCAAGCTGACGATGGTCCCCGAGACCAGCCTCGCGGGACCGGTGGCCGGCGACGTGATGCACCTGCTGTCGGAGATCGTCGAGAACGCCACGTCGTTCTCGCCCCCGCACACCAAGGTCGGGATCAGCGCCGAGATCGTGCCCAACGGGCTCGGCATCGAGATCGAGGACCGCGGCCTCGGCATGTCCGCGGAAGCCCTCGACGAGGCCAACCGGCTCCTCGCGACCGCGCAGGAGTTCAACGTCATGGGGTTCACCCAGGACTCCCGGATCGGCCTCTTCGTCGTCGCCCGGCTCGCCCATCGGCACGGCATCTCGGTCAGCCTGCGCTCCTCGCCTTACGGCGGTACGTCCGCGGTCGTCCTGCTGCCGCCGGGCCTGCTGGACGACCGGGACCCGCACGGCGCGGAATCCGACGGCAACGACGCCGACCGCGACCGCGACACGTTCCGCGGGAACGGCCCTGCCGCATCGCCGCGGCCCGTCGCCGTGCCCGCTCCGGCGGTCGAGGTCCGGCCCACGGCACCGTCGGCCGCCCCCGCCCCCGCACATGCCCCGCTCGTGCCCTTCCCCGGCCAGCACCCGCACGTCCACCCGCACGTCCACCCGCACGTCCACGCGGGCGTTCGCCCGCCGGCACCCGCCGGCCCCGCGGCGCCTCGCGAGGAACGCAGGCTCCCCCGCCGGGTCCGCCAAGCCAATCTCCGCCCGCAACTGCTCCGTCCGGCCGCCCCCGAGCCCGCACACCCCGGGGCGGACGTCGAGCAGCGCCCCGCCGACGAGATCCGGAACGCCATGACGGCGTTCCAGCGCGGTTCGTCCCAAGGGCGCGCGGACGCCGACCGATTCGAGGGCCTCGGCGGCGCACCCGAGAACCCGAACCCCCAAGGACAGTGGTGACCCCATGACCGCACTGCCGAACGACAGCGCCGAACTCAACTGGCTGCTCGACGACCTCGTCAAACGTGTGCCGCGCACCCGGCACGCCATCGTCCTGTCGTCCGACGGGCTGCTGATCGGCCACTCGGGCGCGATGGACCGCGACGACGCCGAGCACATGTCCGCGGTCGCGTCCGCGTTCCAGAGTCTCGCGCGGGGCGCGGGACGGCATTTCGGCGGCGGACGCGTGCGCCAGACCATCGTCGAACTGGAGAAGGTCTATCTGTTCGTCACCGGTGCCGGGCGCGGCGCGTGCCTGGCCGTCCTGGGCGAGGCCGACATCGACGTCGGCCTGGTGGCCTACGAGATGAACCTCATCGTCAAACGCGTGGGCGACGCCCTGTCCGCGGCCCCCCGCCACGGCGCAACGGCCGCCCAGCCGTTCTGAGATGGCCGGCCCCGACGACACGTGGTGGGACGAGGACGCCGGACCCATCGTGCGGTCCTTCGCCCGGTCCGGCGGCCGCACCCGCCCCAGCCGCGACGAGTTCAACCTCATCACCCTGATCCTCAGCGCCACCGACGACTCCGCGCTGCCCGGGTTGGAACCCGAGCACACCGGCATCCTGCGGCTCTGCACCGGCCGTCCGCTGTCGGTGGCGGAGATCGCCGCGAAGCTCGACCTGCCGCCCACCGTGGTCAAGGTCCTGCTCGGCGACCTACTCGACCTCGGGGCCATCCACACCCGCGCGCCGATCGCGTTGGCCGAAGCCCCCGACATCCACGTTCTCCAGGCGGTACTCGATGGCATTCGCAGGCTCTGACGCCCGGCCCGGCCCCCAGCTTCCCTCCGCGGTCAAAATCCTGATCTCGGGCGGCTTCGGCGTGGGGAAGACCACGATGGTCGGAGCGGTGAGCGAGGTACCGCCGCTGCGCACCGAAGAGGTGATCACCCGCGAGAGCGAAGGCGTCGACGACCTCACGGGGGTCGAGGGCAAGACGACGACGACCGTGGCGCTCGACTTCGGCCGGATCACGCTCGACGTCGGCATGGTGCTGTACCTGTTCGGCACACCCGGGCAGGACCGCTTCTGGTTCATGTGGGACGAACTGGCCATCGGCGCGATCGGCGCGATCGTCCTCGCGGATCCGCGCCGGCTGGAGGACTCGTTCCCCGCGGTCGACTATTTCGAGCTGCGCGGCGCGCCGTTCGTCGTCGCGGTGAACTGCTTCGACGGCCTCCGCGATTTCACACCCGAGGAGGTCGCCGACGCGCTCGACCTGGATCCGCACGTCCCGGTCGTGATGTGCGACGCCCGCGAACGGGAGTCCGCGAAGCTCGCCATGGTCACGTTGCTCGAGCACGCGCTGGCTTCCCGGGCGCCCGTGGCGACGCCTCGGTAGGCACGCAAGCCAACGGGGGCGGCCGAGGATCCGCAGGCGACTGGACACGGCCTAAGCCCCCGCCAGCCTCCGGATCACCGCCGCCACCGCCTCCCGTTCCTCCGCCGGGGACCGTTCCGGCGAGCCCGGGACCAGCATCCGGGTCAGCTGGGGGAAGACGATCCACGCGGCGGTCAGGGCCACGACCGCGTGCATGATGCGGCCCGCTTCGATCTCGTCGGTCACGTCTCCCGCCCGCTGGGCCTCGGCGATCGTGGCGATCTTCGCGTCGTAGTGGGCCGCACGCTCGCCCTCGGCCACCACGCTGTCCTGGCACTGGAGGCCTTCCCAGGCCAGCAGGCGGACGAAGTGCGGGTGGGCGCGGTGGTATTCGAAGACGCGGCCGGCGTAGTCGCCCAGGTCGAGGGCCGGCGTGGCGGTGAGGGGCACCGCGAGCGCGAGTTTGCCCAGCTCCGAGGCCAGGACGGCGTCGAAGAGCTTCTCCTTGTTGCCGAAGTACTGGTAGATGCGCTCCTGGTTGACGCCGGCGCGTTTGGCGATCCGGGCGACGCGGGCGCCGGCGGGGCCGTGTTCGGCGAACTCTTCGACGGCGGCGTCGAGGAGGAGCTGTTGTGTGCGTGCTGTGTCCCAGGCCATGGCCTCAGTGTAGCCCGAATCCAAGAAGACACTTGGAGTTTTGGCGGGACGTATGCCAGACTCCAATCAATCACTTGGAGATCGGCTTCGAGTGGCCCTGATCGGGGGAGATCACCATGTCCGCCACCGCCACCGCCACCGCCACGACCACCACCGCCGCAGCCGCCCCCTCCGTCCACCGGCGGGCGCTCATCACCTGGCTCGCCGTGTACCCGACGATCACGCTGGTCCTGGGCCTCCTGGGGCCCGCGACGGCGCACCTGCCGCTGCCGTTGCGCACGCTGATCCTGACCGGCTTCGTGGTGCCGACCGTGGCGTACGGCCTCATCCCGCTGCTGACCAAGGCCAACGCAGCCTTCTCCCGCCGCTAGCGCAAGCGGCCTCTACGATCGTTCGCATTGTTCGGCGGACGAGGAGAGGAACGTTCAATGCGCGCTCGGAGCATAGGAGCGGCCACCGCGACGGCTGTGGCGCTGGTGGCCGCCCGTGACCTCGTGCAGAAGAAGCACGCATTGCTGAGAAACTTCCCCGTCGTCGGCCACGCCCGCTACCTGGTGGAGCGGATCGGGCCGGAGCTGCGGCAGTACATCGTGACCTCCAACGAGGAGGAACGCCCCTTCAGCCGCGACCAGCGCACCTGGATCTACGCGTCGGCGAAGGAGGAGAACAACTACTTCGGGTTCGGCACCGACGTCGATGTCGAGCACATCCAGGGGCACGCGTATGTGAAGCAGCGCACGTTCGCCGACACCCTGCCCGACATGCACGACCCGCAGGCCCCGCTGCCGTCGGCCAAGGTGCTGGGCGGGCCGCGGGGGCGCGCCAAGGCGTTCCGGCCGGGAAGCGTCGTGAACATCTCGGCGATGAGCTTCGGCTCGCTGTCGGGTGCGGCCGTCTCGGCGCTCAACAAGGGCGCGGCGTTGGCGGGCACGATGCACAACACGGGCGAGGGCGGGCTCTCGCCGTACCACCGCAACGGCGGCGACCTCGTGCTGCAGATCGGTACGGCGTACTTCGGCTGCCGCAACGCGGACGGCACCTTCAACGTCGACAAGCTCCGGGAGGTCGTCGCCGGCGCCCCGGTGAAGGCCATCGAGATCAAGCTGTCCCAAGGCGCCAAGCCGGGGTTGGGCGGCATGCTGCCGGGCGCGAAGGTGACGCCGGAGATCGCCGGGATCCGCGGGATCCCGGTCGGTGAGGACTGCGCGTCGCCGTCGCGGCACAGCGCTTTCCACGACGTCGACTCGATGCTCGACTTCGTCGAGCTGATCGCCGCCGAGACCGGCCTGCCCGTCGGCGTCAAGAGCGCGGTCGGCGACATGGGCTTCTGGCAGGACCTGGCCGCGTTCATGGCGCGCGGCGACCGCGGCGTCGACTTCGTGACGATCGACGGCGGCGAGGGCGGCACCGGCGCGGCGCCGCTGATCTTCACCGACTCGGTGTCGCTGCCGTTCCGCATGGGCTTCTCGCGCGTCTACGGCACCTTCGCCGAGTTGGGCCTGACGGACGACCTGACGTTCATCGGCTCCGGCAAGCTCGGCCTGCCCGAGAACGCCGCGGTCGCCTTCGCGCTGGGCGTCGACATGATCAACGTCGGCCGCGAGGCGATGCTGTCGATCGGCTGCATCCAGGCGCAGAAGTGCCACACCGACAAGTGCCCCACCGGCATCGCCACCCAGAACGCGTGGCTGGCGCGCGGCATCGACCCGGCGTCGAAGTCCGCCCGCGCCGCCGCCTACCTGCGCACGCTGCGCAAGGAGCTGACGAAGGTCTCGGCGGCCGTCGGCGTCGCCCACCCGTCGCTGATCACCGCGACCGACATCGAGATCATGAACGGCGACTACGACGCGCGCACCCTCGCCGGCGTCTACGCGTACAAGAACGGCTGGGGCCGGCTCGGCGCTCCGCTGGCGGAGGAGATCACGGCGCTGATGAGCGCGAGCGGCACCAGGGTGCCGGACTCCCGGAAGTAGGGCCCAAGCAGGTCACCGGCTGGGTTACCGGCCAGAGCGTCGACGAGGTCACGGCGCACGCACCGCCGTGGCCTCGTCGGCCTCTCCGCGCCGGAATTCCGCTCAGCGCTGCGGCGGCACCACCCGTACCCGCTGCTCGGTCGGTGCCGCTTCCAGGTCGTCGAGCTGGGACAGGATCGTCGTGCGCAGGTCGTCGTAGTCGGCGAAGCGGTAGTCGTTGAAGAGGGTGTAGCCGGTCCACATCAGGTTGGCGCAGACGCGGGCCGGCACCCGTCCGGTGTGGGCGCCCATGCCGACCAGCGCAACGGACGTGATGCTGCCCGGGGAAGCCGCGTTCTGCTGGTGGATCGCCTGGAAGGCGGCCGCGCAGGCCAGGGCGACGTTCAGGGTCTCGCTGACGTTCTGCGCGGACGTCTCCATCGTCGGCGTCGAGATCAGGTACTTGGGGTTGACCGCGCCGGACGACACGCACACCGCGCTGCCGATCGGCAGCGTGCCCGCGAAACGGTCGCGTATCGCGCGCTGGACGCGGAGCTGGATGCCGGCGCCGAGGTGGCGCTTGACGACCGCGTCGAGGCCTCCATCCATGCGTCCGCGGGAGTTGGTCGGGCTGACCCAGGCGTCCACGTGCTGGTCGAGGATCGAGCCCTTGCGGATCTCGATGCCGGGTTCGTCGGCGAACGCCGCGCGCCAGGCCTCCACCACGTCGCCGTTGATGTCCGCCAGGACCACCTTCAGCGGCGGCGACGTGACGTGGTTCGAGGTCATGGGGCAACTCCGATCGCAGAACGATTGCTTCCGTCGCCGACGACGCTAACGCAGGAGGACGACAGTGCCGGTGGCGGACGCGGCGTGCGGACAACCGGGCCGCGGAGCCGCGTCGGCACAGTCCGCTACGTTCGACACCGTCGACTTGTTCGGCCGCCGATCCCCACCTTCCCTCCTTCGGAGTTGCCCTCATGCGCGACGAAACCGCCCCCGACGTCCCCGAGTCGGGCGCTCTCGAGTCGGAAACTCCCAAGCCCGGCACCCCTGAGCCCAACGCCCCCGAGCCCAACGCTGCCGAGCCCGGCGCCCCCGACGCGAACGACCCGCTGGCTCTCACCGAGCTGTTCAAAGGCGGCGGCGAGCCCTGGCTGCCGCTGCTGAAGCCGGTGATCGAGGCGCAGGCGGACGCGGCGTCGTACATCGGGGCGGGGCGCAGTCCCGAGGTCGTCCCGGTGCGGGAGTTGACGTTCCAGGCGCTGAAGCCGAATCCGCCGCACAAGTGGAAGGTGGTGGTGTTCGGGCAGAACCCCTATCCGCGGCCGGAGAGCGCGACCGGGATCGCGATGTTCGACAACACCTTCCACGACTGGGCGGACAGCCAGTTCGGCAAGGTCGTGAGCATCCGCTGCATCATCAAGGCCGCGGCGATGTGGAAGTACGAGATACCGAAGAAGACCCCGATCAAGGACATCCGGGCGCTGCTGAAGAAGCAGGAGACCGTGCAGCCGCCGGAGTGGTTCCAGGCGATGCTGACGCAGGGTGTGCTGCTGCTGAACGCGGCGCTGACGGCGAGCGCCGACGGGTCGAAGGGCGCGGACCGGCATACCGCGTTCTGGCGGCCGATCGTGGAGCGGATCGTCGAGGAGATCCTCAAGGCGAAGGAAGCCTCGGCGGATCCGGAGGACCGCGGGGTGGTCTTCGCGTGGTGGGGTGCCCACGCGCGGGCGTTGAAGTCGATCGTGCAGCGGTTGGAGAAGAAGTACCCGGGTGTCGAGGTCCGGCACATCGACCACTGCAATCCGGCCGCGCAGGGCGACATCTTCTGCGACGGCGACCATTTCGCGATGGTGAACGACGCGTTGGCCTCGCTGGGTGCCGAGCCGATCGACTGGCTGCCGAGTACGGGGTGGAACGACGCGGCGTCGGAGGCGGGCGGGTCGGATGCGGAACACGCGCAGCGGATGGGCGCGTTCATCGCGTCCACCATGGAACTGCACCAGCTGTACTTGGAACGTCTGGCGGGCGTCAAGGACGAAGGCCTCGTCCTGCCCGCGATCACCGGGGTGTTCGACACTCCGCTGATGGACTTCCGGGACGCGGTCGGGCCGGTGGCGGCGTTGCTGGCCGGGCTGGAGCGGCATGTCGACCGGTCGCACGACTTCGGCAAGCGGCGGGTGGACGCCGGGGCCGCGTCGCTGTCCGCCGATGCGATCGCCGCGCTGTACCTCTACACCTGCGAGTCGGCGTTCTACCGCGAGATCAACGCGATTCTGCGTTCCCCGGACCGGAGCAGGGTCGTCCCGTATTTGCCGTATCTGCGGCTGTTGTTCGCCGCCGTGGACGCGCTTCCGGTGCGCACCGAGCCGCTGTGGCGCGGGGTTTCGCTGGATCTGCGGGCGCAGTATCCGCTGGGGAAGACGGTGACGTGGTGGGGCGTCTCGTCGTGTACGTCGAAGCTGGGTGTGGCACGCGCGTTCCTGGGCAGCCGCGGCAAGCGGACGCTGTTCGAGGTGACGCCGGCGCGCGCCGTCGGGATCCGCAGCTTCTCGGCGTTCACCGACGAGGAGGAGTTCATCCTGCTGCCGGGCACGCAGTTGAAGGTCACCAGTGTGACGGCGGAGCGCGGCGGCATGTGCACGGTGAAGCTGGCGGAGCTGGCGGACGGGCCGCTGGTGTCGTAGCGGTCGGCGGACGGGTGGCGCCGCGCGCGGAACGCGGCGCTCCGGCCGGCGCGAAGGTGGCCGATTCACGGTGCCGAAAGGCGTGTTCCGGCGCTCTATCCTGTGATCCTCCTCACCGCCCGGGCCTCGCAGGCAACCCCGGGAGGGGGGCGCGCGGGCGCGACGCGCCGGGGAGCGCGGGTATTTCGCCACCCCTTCGCCTGGCTCGCCAGGGTGATCGCACGGTCACGGGAAGGCGGTTTGCGGGGCAGGATCGGACATACACGGTAACCACCCTGCCCAACAGGCAAGTTCGGTGTTCACCTCGGGGGACTCCGCCTGACGGTGCGCGCCGAACGACTATGCTCCGGAGGGCCCTGCGAGATGCGGTGATCACAGCCAGTGGTCTCCAATCGCGGTGGTGCCACTGACCGCTGGAGACGGGGTGGCCTCGGTTCCGATCCGCTCGGACACCGGAGGCGGGCGGCAACGGCGCGCGCGGGCGCGCGCGTTGGCCCGTCCGCCGGCGTGGCGGGTTTTCATTCGCGCCGTGGCCTCAGCCGGTGTGTCCGGTGTCCCCCTGTCCCGTCCGCTCGATTTCCGAGGATGTCCATGGTCCGTGTCGGGTCACCGCCCGAATCCCCACGTCCCCCGTCCGCCGCGCCCCTCTGGCTGCTGCCGGTGGCCGTGTCGGTCCTCGCTTCCGCCGCTGCCGTCGCTCTGGTCGACAAGGATGTGCGGTTACCTCTCGGCATCGGCCTTGGGGTTGCCGTCGTCGCCATTGCGTTCGTTGCCGCGGAGGCCGTGCGCCGGGGCCGCAGACTCGCGCTGGAGCGGGAGTATCACCGGCAGCAGGAGAGAGCCCTGCACGAGCGCATCGCCACCCAGGAGGAGGCGCTCCACCACCTGACGCGCGAGCTGCTGCCCAAGACCATCATGCGGCTGCAGAGCGGCGACAGCGCCGAAGACGTCCTGATGGACGCCACCACCGAAGCCGGCGTGTCGCCGGTGTACTCCTCCGCACAGGTCCAGGTCCTGCGGATGGTCGCCGACGCGGTCGAGGCGGAGGAAGGGCTGCGCGACTCCGCGCAGCGCGCGTTCGTCAACATCGCCCGCCGTGTGCAGGCGATCGTCCACCAGCAGGCGACCGACCTGCGGGAAATGGAAGACCGGCACGGCAACCGGCCCGACGTGTTCGGGGACTTGCTGAAGCTGGACCACGGCACCGCGCTGATCGGCCGTCTCGCCGACTCCATCGCGGTCCTCGGCGGCGCCCGGCCGGGCCGTCAGTGGCAGAAGGACGTGCCGCTCTACAGCGTGCTGCGCGGCGCCGTGTCGCGTATCGCCGACTACCCGCGTGTCGAGATCCTGTCGGTCACCGAAGTCGCGGTGGTCGGCCCGGCGGTCGAGCCGCTGATCCACGCGCTGGCCGAGCTGCTGGACAACGCAACGCGCTACTCCCCGCCGAAGACGAAGGTGCGGGTGACCGCGAGCGAGGTGCAGTCCGGCGTCGCGGTGGAGATCGAAGACGGCGGCATCGGCCTGGCCGAGGAGGCCCGCCGGCGCGTCGAGCGCCTGTTGGAGGACGCGTCCGCCGGCCTCGACCTGGCGGACCTCGGCGAGGCGCCGCGTCTGGGCCTCGCGGTGGTCGGCCGTCTCGCGCAGTCACACGGGTTCAAGGTGTCGCTGCGGCCGTCCGCATACGGCGGTGTCCGGGCGATCCTGGTCGTCCCCAAGGACGTGATCACGACCGCGCCGGTGTCGCTCATTTCGGGTGCCGCGCCGGGTCTGCAGGCGCTGGCCAGCGCCCGGGTGCCGAAGCCGTCGGGACCGTCGCGGGGGATCATGTCCGAGCACGAACTGGGGTCCGAGGAGCCGGCTTCGCGCAACGCGAACGGCCTTCCGCAGCGCCGTCGCCGGACGCCCGCGGCGTCGCCCTTCGCGGCGGGTGCACAGGCCGGCCGGGCGGCCGCGCCGGACGCCCGGTCGGAGAAGGCGGCCGCGTCGACGACCGAGCCGGGTTTGTGGCTTGCGGCGTTCCAGAACGCCGTGTCCGGAGAACCGACCGCGTCGGGCTCCGGCAGCCGTGACGGGTCGTCGGAAGAGGGTGAGCGCTGATGCAGAAGAGAGCTGATCTGGACTGGATCCTCAAGGATCTGGCCGACGGCGTCCCGCAGACCCGCCACGTGGTGGTGCTGTCGTCGGACGGCCTGTGCATCGCGCAGCACGGCTGCGACGTGGACACCGCGGACCGCATCGCGGCCGCGTGTGCCGGCCTGCAGAGCCTGTCGTCCGCGGTGGCCACCGAATTCCCGCACGGAGACGGCCGGATGCGGCTGGTGGTGATCGAGATCGGCGGCGGCATGTTCTACCTGATGGCCGCCGGTGTCGGCGCCTACCTGGCCGTGCTGGCCGACGAGGGCGTGGACGCGGGGCTCATGGGGCAGCGCATGCGCGACCTGGTCATGCGGATCGGCGAGCATCTCAGTGCGCCGCCTCGGGCCACCCCGGCCGGGCGGGCCACATGAGTGGACCGCACCGTCCGGAGTGGGACGAAGGCGCTCCCGAGCGCTTATATGTGATCACCGGTGGACGCAGTGGCTCGTCCGCACGGGAGCCGCTCGACATCGTCACGCTGATCGTGTCGCGGGCTTCCCCGCACACGGCCACGCAGCCCGAGCACGCCGCGATCCTGCGGATGTGCGAGTTCCCCTTGTCCGTGGCCGAGATCTCCGCGTACCTGGCGTTGCCCGCCAGTGTCGTCATGGTGCTGTTGGCCGATCTTCTGGCCGACGACCGGGTGGAGGCCCGTGCGCCGATTCCGGCGGCTTCCCTTCCCGACACGGCACTTCTCGAGGCGGTGATGCATGGACTACAAAACCTCTGACGTGCTGCCGGGTGCCGCCGGCGGGGCGGACCGGTACGGTCCTTCCGCGGCGCCCGGCCCGAGCCCCCAGGACCAGCTTCCCGCGACGGCCACCGCCGCGGTGAAGATCGTGATCGTGGGCGGGTTCGGCGTCGGCAAGACCACGATGGTGCGCGCGGTCAGCGAGATCCGGCCGCTCACCACCGAGGAGACGATGACGCAGGCCGGCGAGGGCGTCGACCACGTCACCGGGGTGGAGCGCAAGACCGAGACCACCGTGGCGATGGATTTCGGGCGGATCAGCCTGAACGACCGGCTGGTGCTCTATTTGTTCGGCACGCCGGGGCAGGAGCGCTTCTGGTTCCTGTGGCACGGCCTGTTCGAAGGGGCGTTGGGCGCGGTGGTCCTGGTGGACACCCGGCGCCTGGAGGTCAGCTTCGACATCATCGGGCGGCTGGAGGAGCGCGGCATGCCGTTCGTGGTGGCCGTCAACGCGTTCCCGGACGCCCAGGTCCACGACCTCGACGAGTTGCGCGAGGCGCTCGACCTGCCGGACTGGGTGCCGCTGGTGGACTGCGACGCGCGAAGCCGCGCGTCGAGCCGGGATGTGCTCCTCGAACTCACGCGCTACTTGCACGCCATGACGCTCGCCCGATCGGAGGCACGATGACCGCCTCGTCCACGCCGTCTTCTGCGGGCGGCACGTCCGCCTCGTCGGCACACACGTCCCACTCCGGCGCGATGCCACCACCCGGCTGCCCCGCACACGCCGGCGCGGTGCGGTTGTCGGGCGACGAGCACCGGACCGATCCGATGGGCGTGTACGAGCAGCTCCGCGAAAAGCACGGCCCGGTCGCGCCGGTGCTCGTCGAGGGCGATCTGCCGGCCTGGCTGGTGCTGGGGTACCGGGAGAACCTGGAAGTCGTGCGGACGCCGAACCGGTTCTCGCGGGATTCGCGGATCTGGAACTCGCTGCTGCAGGGCCATGTTCCCGAGGACTCTCCGCTGCTGCCGATGATCGGGTGGCGGCCGCTGTGCGTGTTCGTCGACGGCGCGGAGCACGAGCGGCTGCGCGCGGCGGTGACGGAGAGCCTGGCCAAGCTGGACCGCCGGGGTATCCGGCGGTACGTGACCCGGTTCGCGGGGCAGTTGATCGACCGGTTCGTGGCGGACGGCGAAGCGGATCTGGTCAGCAAGTTCGCCGAGCACCTGCCGATGCTCGTGCTGACGCAGCTGTTCGGCATGCCGGAGGAATACGGCCCGCGGCTCGTGGAAGCCACCCTCGACCTGATCAAGGGCAGCGAGACGGCTTTCGAAAGCGACGTGTTCGTGACCGAGACCGTGCGCGCGCATGTCGCACGGCGCCGCGAGGAGCCCGCGCACGACTTCACGTCGCTCCTGATGGCTCACCCGGCCAACCTGGACGACGAGGAAGTCGCCCAGCATCTGCGGCTGATCCTCATCTCGGCGAACGAGACCACCACCATCTGCATCGGCAACACCCTGCACCTGGTGATGACCGACCACCGGTTCCGCGCCTCGCTGGCGGGCGTCCGCATGACGCTTCCGGACGCGGTGGAGCAGGTGCTGTGGGACGAGCCGTCCATCATGGTGTGCCCGGCGCGGTGGGCGACCGGGGACACCGAGATCGGCAACGTGCAGGTCAAGGCCGGCGACATGCTGCTCCTCGGGCTCGCGGCCGGCAACACCGACCCTGCCGTGCGGCCGGACCTGACGATGCCGATGCACGGCAACCGGTCGCATCTGGCGTTCAGCGGCGGCCCGCACGAGTGCCCGGGGCAGGACATCGGCCGGGCGATCACCGAGACGGCGGTGGACGTGCTGCTGACCCGGCTGCCGGACGTCGAACTCGCCGTTGCCGACGAGGACCTCGTCTGGGTGTCGTCGTGGATGTCGCGGCACTTGACCGAGCTGCCGGTGCGGTTCAAGCCGGGTTCGGTCGACGACACTGCGGCGCGGAACGTGGTGCCGTCCCAGGCGGCGCGGCCGGAGCGGGTCGGCGCGGTTCCGCCGCCCGGCCCGGACGCCGAGGCGGGCGGACCGGCTGCGGCGGGTGCGAACGCCGTCGCGGCGGCTCCCGCGGCCGGCGCGGTGCCGACCGCGGAGGAGCCGCCGTCCCGGCCGCGGAAGTCGCTGGGCGCGCGGATCGCCGGATGGTTCGGCATCGGCAAGCGTCGGTGAACTGACGGAAGTCGCGCAGGCGAAGGCCGCCGTGGCCCGGTAATGCTCCGGGCCACGGCGGCCTTCGCCGTCCGCGGCACCGGGGCGCCGCGGTGCCGCACGCACGGGTGTCGGGCGCGCGTGCGGCCGCGCGTCAGCGGGTGCGCGGTTCCACGATCATCGGGAGCCGGTCGGGGTGCGCGACCGCGGCGGCGACTTCGCGCACGGTGACGCCGGGTTCGGGCCGCAGCCGCCAGCGGGAGAGGATCGTGGCGACGGCGACGGCGATCTCGGTGCGGGCGTAGGTGTCCCCGATGCACTTGCGGACGCCCGCGCCGAACGGGATGTGCGTTTCCCGCGGCCGGGTCGCACGATTCTCCGGCGACCAACGGTCGGGATCGAACCGCAGGGGGTCGTCGTGGACGCGGCCGTCCTGGTGCATCGCGTAGAGGCTGAAGCCGATCTCGGTGCCGGCCGGCAGCCGGAAACCGGCGAACTCGACGTCCCGGATGGCGCGGCGCATCAGCAGCGGCACCGCGTGTAGCCGGAAGACCTCGTCCATGACCTGGTTCAGGTAGGGCAGCTTGGCGAGTTCGGCCATGCCGACCGGGCCGTCGCCGACCACCGCGTCGATCTCCGCGCACAGGCGTTCCTCGACCTCGGGTGCCCGGCCTATCTCGTGGAACAGCCAGGACAGCGCCGTGGCGGCGGTCTCGGTGCCGGCGAACATGATGGCGACGGATTCGTCGCGGACTTCGCGGTCGGTCAGGGACTCGCCGGTGTCCGCGTCCCGGGCGGCGAGCAGCGTGGACAGCAGGTCGCCGCCCGCGGCCGGGCCGCGGGCGTGGGCGGCCGCGATCAGGTCGTCGATGATGCCGAGCACCCGCTCGGTCGCGCGGTCGAACTCGCGGTTCGCCTTGACCGGGATCCGGTCGAAGGCCGTCGGGGCGACGGCGCGGACGAGCGCGTACTTGATGAGGATCGGCACCTCGCGGTGGATCGCGTCGGAGGTGGCCTTGTCGATGTCCGTGGAGAACATGGTTTCCGACAGCGTGCCGACCGCGTACGTGTAGATCGCCTCGGTGAGGGACACGGTCTGCCCGGGCTGCCAGCTGTCCGCCAACGCGCGGGCGCGCGCGGACATGGTGTCGACGTAGGCGGCGATGCGGTCCCGGTGGAACATCGGCTGCATGAGCCTGCGGTGCCGGCGGTGCACTTCCTCGCCCGCGGTGAACAGGCCGTCGCCGACCAGGACCCGGGCCCGGTCGAAGAAGCGGCCCTTGTCGAACTCGCGGGCGCGCACCACGAGGAGTTCGTGGACGAGGCTCGGCGAGGTCGCGAAGTAGACCGGCATGGTGCCGAGGTCGACACGGACGAGGTCGCCGGTGTCGGGGAGAGCGCGCAGGAAGTCCAGCGGGCGGCGCCACAGCGGCCAGGCGTGGCCGAGCAGCGGGATCCGGCCGGGGGCGCGGGGGACGGACCGCAGGTCGGCGGCCGCGGCGGGAGCCGCGTGGAGGTCAGTGGACAAGATCCCACCACCAGGTGATCGGGGCGATGTCGAGCGGTTCGCAGCCGGGATCGGCCGGGGTGTCGCGGAAGACGGACGGCAGGTCGGCCGGGTCGTCCGGGGTTGTGTAGCGGTGCGAGGTGATCCCCCAGTCCTGCGCGGCGCGGATGAAGGTGCCGAAGCTGTCCAGGTAGCGGGCGAGCTCGGGACTGGCGTCGGCGAGGCGCCGGTCGCGGACGCGCAGGAACAGGTTCATCACCCGGTCGCGCTGCGATATCGCGATGTCGAGGGCTTCGTCGGGCCCGACGCCGTATTCCTTTTCCAGGACGCGGATGACGTTGAGGTAATAGTGGTCGCCGCGGCTCTCTTTGTGGAACGAGAAGATGTCGTTGTCCCACGTGATGATGAAGTAGGCCATCTCCGCGAGGGCGCGGACTTCGATCCCGTCGCGCTCGTTGGCGTCGAGGTCGTAGCCGTTGCCGAACTCGAGCACGGGGAGGACGACGGACGTCGCGCCGTCGTACAGCCGCATGAGGGTGTAGTCGGCCAAGTCGGGAATGGTGCCGTCGCGGCGGAACGCGGCTTCCCAGACGACCGACATGAAGTACTCGCGGAGCCCGTCGACCCACCGGGTGGCCTGCGCCGGGCTCGCGTACAGGCCTATACGGCGGCGCAGGTCGCGCAGACCCCCGGCCAGGGGGTCGTCGGCCATGATCGGTGCTTCCGGGTTCTGCGCGACGCGTGTGAGGCGGGAGAGCACGCCGACGAGTTCGCTCGGATCGGTGCCGAGGGCACCTTCCTCGCAGTGGCCGTCGTCGACGCCGAACAGCCACAGGACGAAGTCCGCGAGGATGCCGATCGCCTCCTCCTGGCCGTCGGGGAGGATGCGGGCTGCGAACGTGCCGATCTCTTGGCCGACGAGCTGGCGGCGGAGCCTCTCCGAGCCGATGCCGAACTTCTCGGCCCACTCGGCGGTCTGCCGGTCGATCGCCGCGTGCCGCGGGTGGATTGCGGGTGTGAAGGGTGTGTAGATGGGCGGGACAGCCAGTTTTTGTACCACTGCGTTGACCCCTTGGCTCACCGTTACGGACTGCGACGGCGAGTGAGGCTAGCGGCAAAAGAACACGTGGGGGCACTGACTTTTGCGGAAAGGTTGGTTCCTTTTCGGTCAGATTTGATCATTGGAGACAGCTGTCGAGTTGGTGTGCTAATTGCGGCCGGGGGCGCTCGGCCACGGCCCGGACGGCGCCCGGAGCGTGCACGGGTGGTGCGAGTGAGCCCGCGGTTCCGGGAGGTGATTCCGGGCGCCTTCGAAAGCCCCCTTTCCGCGCTGCGCGGATGGCGTGTCGGCGTGTCGCGGCCTCGCCGCGCGCGCCAGAGTGGCCCCACGGAAGGAAGCGGATCCGGCCAACGGACGACGTTCGCCGTCCGGTTCGGGACCTTCGTCCCGGCCTTGGCCCGGCCGCCCTCCCGAAGACTGGAGACACCGCACCGGACGGCCACCCGCTCCGGTGCCGCGCACGCCGCCCCGCGGGGCGGCGTCCCCGATCGTCGGCTGGGCCGGGCGGCCCCTTGCCGACGCAGGGCGGCTCCGATCAGTCCAACGGAGCGCCCCGGGCGCGCGACGGCCGCGGCATCGGCGTCGCGCGCCCGACCTTGTGCCACCCCGGCGGCGTCAGGACCACAGCGCGCGCAGCGCCCGGGTGTCGCGCAGCACGGCGGCGGTGTCGTACGGAGCGTCCCACGCGGCGCCCTCGCACTCGCGGTACACCCGGTGCACGTTGGCGGCCGCACGCCACGGCTCGTCCCACGCGGCGTAGGGCCCGCGCTCCAGACCGCGGCAGCAGTCGAGCACGGGCTTCCCCGCGGCCCAGGCCTCGCGCGCCAGGGCTTGGACGTCTTCCAGGTATTCGCGCTGCACCCGCACGCCCTCCACGCCGCAGACCGGCCCGTGTCCGGGCACGACGTGCTCCGGCTCCAGCGCCTCGATCCGGCGCAGTGCGGCGATCCACTGCGCGGTCGAGCCTTCCCAGCCGACGGGTGCGCAGCCGTGGAAGAGCAAGTCGCCCAGGAGTGCCACGCCTTCGTCGGGCACGTGGACGGCGAGGTCGCCTTCGGTGTGCGCGGGTCCGGCGTAGATGAGGTCGACGCGGATGCCGTCCAGGTCGAGGACGGTGTCGCCGTCGACGACCGTGGTGGGCGGGGCGAGTTCGACGCCGGTGAAATCGAACGGCGCGAGTTCCTCGTGCAGGTCGCGCAGGTGTTCGGGCGGGTCGGTCATGCGGCGTATCGCGTCGAGGTGGGCCGGAGCGGTGGCGCTGAACCGGTCGGCGCAGCCGCGGTGCGCGATGATCTCGGCGCCGGGGAAGAGCTGGTTGCCCCAGCAGTGGTCGCCGTTGTGGTGGGTGTTGACGATGCGGCGCGGGGACGCGGGATGGACGTCGGCGTAGAGCTTGGCCAGGTCGCGGGTCAGGGCGAGGTCGAAGAGGGTGTCGACGACGAGGCCGCCGCCTGCGGTGATCAGGCCGGAGTTGGACATGCCCATGCCGGGGCGGGTCTGCTCGGCCGCGTAGACGTGCGCGCTCAGGCGCCGTCGCACCAGTCCGCTCATGTGGGCGTGTCCCCCTCGATAGGCGTCCGCGGCACCGCGGCCGCGCGACGTGCGCAGTGTTACGCGCGGCAGCTTTCCCCGGGTGGGCCGCGGTTTCAAGAACCGGACTGACAACGTGTCACTTTGCCTGCGGCGGGCCGCGGGCCGGTGCGGGTGGCGGGGAAAGTGCCCGCGGCTGCTCGGCGTTGGCTCTGTCCGTTCGCGATCGATCCCCCTACACTCGCCGTCGGCAGCACGATCCGCAGGCGAGCGGAGGCGAGCCCGGTGAAGCTTGTGGTCCTGGTCAAGCACGTGCCCGACGAGATCGTCGATCGCCCTTCCAGCGCAGCGGTGTTCGCGGCGGACATGACCGTGGACCGGGCGCAGTTGACGGGCCGGCTCAGCGAGGCGGACGAGTACGCGGTCGAACAGGCGATGCGGATCGCCCGGCGCCGCCTGGACGTGCAGATCACCGCGGTCACGATGGGACCGCCGGAGGCGATCCGCACGCTCACCCGGGCGCTCGCGCTCGGTGCCGACGAGGGTGTGCACATCGTGGACGAGGCGCTGCACGGTTCCGACGCGCAGGCGACCTCCCGGGTGCTGGCCGCGGCACTCGCCCGGTGTGGTTTCGATCTGGTGATCTGCGGGGTGGCGTCCACCGATTCGGGCATGTCGGTGGTCCCCGCGATGGTCGCGGAGCGGCTCGGCGTCCCGTCGGTGTGCGAGGCGGACGGCGTGTGGGCGGATCCCGGTTGGGCGGACGGCGACGTGATCGTGGCGCGCCGCGAAGACGGCGACCACGTCGAGGACTTCGCGGTGCCGATGCCGGCCGTGGTGTCGGTGACGGACCGGGTCGGCGAGCCGCGCTATCCGGCGTTCCAGGCGATCGTGGAGGCGCGGCAGAAGACCGTGCGCACGTGGTCGCTGGCGAATCTGCGGATCCCGGCGGACGAGGTGGGGCTGGCGGCGTCGGCGAGTCCGGTGCGCCGGGTGGCCCCGCATGCGGCGCGGCGGCCCGCGCTGCTGGTGGACGGCGAACCGGACGCCGCGGCGGCCCGGCTCGCGCGGCATCTCACGGAGCACCAGTTGATCTGATCGGTTCCGATCGGCCGGGGGTGTCCGGCCTTGCGCGGGAGGCCCTGTGCGACCTGTGCTCGTGCTCGTAGAAGGTGCGGAAAGGGACGGCGGCGCTTCCGCCGCCGGTGGTGCGGACGGTGCCGTGCGCGCGTCGGCGTTCCGTTTGCTGACGTTGGCGCGCCGCCTGGGCGATCCGGTGGCGGTGGTGTGCCATCCGGTCGCGGCTTACGGCGTGGACGCCTTGGCCCGGTTCGGTGCCGCACGCATCTGCGTGGCGGAGCCCGCCGATCCGGACGGCAAGGACACCGCGGCGCAGTCCGCCGTGGCGTTGGAGGCGTTGACCGAACTGGCGTGGCAGATGGACGCGTCCGCCGTCCTGGTGCCGTCGGGCCGGCTGGGCCGCGAGGTCGCGGCGCGGCTCGCGGTGCGGTTGGGCGGCGGCATCGTGACCGGCGCGGTGGACGTACGGCCGGGCCCCGACGGGCCGGTGGCCGTACAGGAAGTGTGCGGCGGGACGTACCGGGTGGAGTCGGCGGTGCGCGGCGGGACGCCGGTGATCGCCGTGGACACCGGGGCCGGCGAGGCCGAACCCGACCCGGTCGACCCGGTCGTGGAGCGGATGTTCGTGTCCGTCGCGGAGTCCTCACGGCGCGTTCGGCGCCTGGCGCGCCGGCCGAAGGCGGACCGGCGGCCGGGTGTCGCGGGTGCGTCGGTGGTGGTCGCGGGCGGACGCGGCGTCGGGTCGGCGGAGGGCTTCACGCTGATCGAGAAGGTCGCGGACGCGCTCGGCGGCGCGGTCGGCGGCACGCACACCGCGGCGGACCGCGGCTGGTGCCCGCAGGACGCGCTGATCGGGCAGACCGGCGCCGTGGTGCATCCGCGGCTGTATCTGGCGTGCGGCATCTCCGGGTCGGTGCACCACCGGGCGGGCATGCACCACGCGGCCACGATCGTGGCCATCGACACCGATCCGGACGCGCCGATCTTCCGGATCGCCGACGTGGGCGTGGTCGGCGACCTGCACGACGTGCTGCCCGCCCTGCTGGCCGCGATCGCCCGGCAGCGCGCCGCGGAACGCGGCGGCCCCACGCCCTGACTGTCCCGCCGACGGCAGGGACGCAAGCAGACCCGAGGAACACACGGCAACGCAGAGGCACCCCCGAGGAACAGCGCGGCCCGGATCCGCCGGGCGCATCCGGCGCCCGGCCCCGAGAACGGAGCACGTACCACCCCCAACCCTTCGCGGAGGCGCACGTGGTTGTACGACTCGTCATCGGTCTGGCGTTGACGGCGGCGGCGTTCGCGCTCGCCGGCCGGCGCGTGTTCACCCTCTACCGGTTGGGCGCAAGCGGCCAGCCAGTGGAGCCGGACCGCACGCGCAACGTCGGAACCCGGCTATGGGCCGTCGCCACCGAGGTCTTCGGGCAGCGCAAGCTGCTGAAGTGGACAGGGGCGGGCGCGGCGCACTTCGCGGTCTTCTGGGGCTTCGTCATCCTCGGCGCGACGATCGTCGAAGGCTACGGGGCTTTGTTCGACCGGGACTTCCACATCCCGCTGATCGGCACCATGACGTGGCTCGGCGCACTGGAGGACACCTTCATCGTCGCGGTGCTGGTCGGCCTGGTCGCCTTCTCGGCCATCCGGCTGGTGCAATCCCCCGCGCGGGAAGGCCGCAAGTCGCGGTTCTTCGGCTCCCACACCGCCGCCGCGTGGGTGGTCCTCTTCATGATCTTCAACGTCATGTGGACGCTGCTGCTGTGCCGGGCCGCGCAGATCAACACCGGCAACTTCCCCTTCGAGCACGGCGCGTTCGCGTCGCAGGCGGTCGCCGACTGGCTGGAACCGGCCGGCGGGAGCGCCAACGACGCGCTCGAGACCGCGGGCCTGCTCGGCACGCTCGCCGTCGTCCTGGGCTTCCTCGTGCTGGTCGTGCACTCCAAGCACCTGCACATCTTCCTGGCCCCGCTCAACGTGCTGTTCTCCCGCCGCCCGCGCGCGCTGGGCACGCTGCTCCCGGTCTACTCCGGCGGCAAGGCGGTCGACTTCGAGGACCCCGACGAGGACGACAAGATCGGCCGCGGCGCCGTCGAGGACTTCACCTGGAAGGGCCTGCTCGACTTCGCGACGTGCACCGAGTGCGGCCGCTGCCAGTCGCAGTGCCCGGCATGGAACACCGGCAAGCCGCTCAGCCCGAAACTGCTGATCATGGCGCTGCGCGACCACGCCCTCGCGAAGGCCCCCTACCTGCTGGCCGCCGACGACAAAGCCCGCGAGGCCCTGCCCGCCGCGGACGCCGCCGAGGCAGCCCGGCCGCTGGTAGGTACCCAGGACCAAGGCGGCGTGATCGACCCCGACGTGCTGTGGTCGTGCGTGACCTGCGGCGCGTGTGTCGAACAGTGCCCGGTGGACATCGAGCACGTCGACCACATCGTCGACATGCGCCGCTACCAGGTGCTCATGGAGTCGGCGTTCCCGAAGGAAGCCGGTTCGATGCTGCGCAACCTGGAGCGCTCCGGCGACCCGTGGGGGCGCGGCGGCAAGGCCCGGCTGGAGTGGGCCAAGGGCCTGCCGTTCGAGGTCCGCGTCCTCCCGAAGGGCGAATTCCCGGAGGACGTCGAGTACTTGTTCTGGGTCGGCTGCGCCGGTTCGCTCGACGACAACGCGAAGAAGACCAGCCGCGCCGTCGCCGAACTCCTGCACGCGGCGGGCGTCGAGTTCGCGGTGCTCGGCAAGTCGGAGTCGTGCACCGGCGACGCGGCCCGGCGCATGGGCCAGGAGATGCTGTTCCACGAACTGGCGCAGAAGAACGTCGAGACGCTCGACCGGGCGTTCGGCGACCGCGACGCGAGCGCCCGCAAGATCGTCGTGACCTGCGCGCACTGCTTCAACACGCTGAGCAACGAGTACCCGCAGCTCGGCGGCAACTACCAGGTCATCCACCACACCGAATTGCTGGCCGAGCTGGTCGCGGCCGGCAAGCTCGTCCCGACCACGCCGGTGGACGCCGCGGTCACCTACCACGACCCGTGCTACCTCGGCCGCCACAACCGGGTCTTCAGCCCGCCGCGCGAGATCCTCGGCAGCGTGCCGGGCGTGCGGCTGACCGAGATGCCGCGCAGCAAGGAGCGCTCGTTCTGCTGCGGCGCGGGCGGTGCGCGGATGTGGATGGAAGAGACCATCGGCACCCGCATCAACGAGACCCGCACCGACGAAGCCCTGGGCACGAAACCGGATTTGGTGACCGCCGCATGCCCGTACTGCATCGTGATGCTCACCGACGGCGTCGCCACCCGCAAGCAGGAGGGCAAGGCCGACGAGGCGGTCCAGGTCACCGACGTCTCGCAGGTGCTGCTGCGGTCGATCCGCGTCCGCGAACCCGAGTCGGCCGAACCGGCCGAGGCACCGGCGGCGCCGAAGGCCTCCCCGGCCGCGGACGCCGCGGGCTGACGCCGCACCCCGTCACCGCACTCCGTCACCGAAATCGGCACACGCGTGCACCGGCAGCGCGGCATCGTCCGCGTGGCGGGTGCGCGCCGTCCGGGGCCGACCCGGCCCTACGACCGCGGCGCCGCCCGCTGCCCCGTCGAGCTTTCGATGTCCGCGGCGGCGACGTGCAGCAGCCGGTGCGCCAGGTCGGACAGCGCCCTGGCCGCGGCGAGTTCGTCGCCGATCTCCGGGACGTCGCGGTCCGCCGGGTGCTTGCGGGCGTTGCCCCAGCCGCGCATCTCCTCGTCGTCGCCGGTGCTCAGCCGGGCCTCGGCGTGCGTGCGCACCGCTTCGCCGTCGTACTCGTCGGTCGCGGTCTTCTCGGTCAGGTACAGGTCCACGGTCCAGTGCTTCGCAGCCGACATCGCGGTACCTCCGTTCCCGTGGTTCCGGTACCTCCCAGTGTCTCCCCGGGCGCCCGGCGGCGCCGCCGGGCGCTCCCCGGCGGCTGTCCGCGCCGGGGCCGCGCCGCGCGGGGGAATCGGCGGAAGACACTCGTGTCAAGGCCTGGTCGATGACGTCCTGTGTGGGCATCATCCATGCGTACGCCCCGCGTGTGCCCTTCTACAACTGTCCTGAATGACACCCCTTTGGATTAGCCTCCTGTCATGGTGAACCTCCAGGGGGGCAGCCGAGTGCGGGCTTGCATCTATGTCCGAGTGTCCAAGGACCTCACGGGCGAAGAGCTCGGCTTAGCACGGCAAGAGAAGGAGTGTCGAGACCTCTGCGCACGTCTCGGGTTCGAGGTGGCGAAGGTGTTCTCAGACAACGACATCAGCGCCACGAAGGCGAAGGTGCGCCCCGGGTTCGAAGTGTTGTTGGCCAGCCGACCGGAAGCAATCGTGTGCTGGCACACGGACCGACTCGTCCGAGTGACCAAGGATCTTGAGCGAGTGATCGCGCTCGGCGTGAACGTTCATGCCGTGCGCGCCGGACACCTGGATCTGTCGACGCCGGCCGGTCGAGCCGTCGCCCGTACTGTCACGGCGTGGGCAACCTACGAAGGCGAGCAGAAGGCGGAGCGCCAGGCACTCGCCAACGTGCAAGCGGCGAAGGCAGGGAAGCCCTACACGGCCGGCATCCGGCCGTTTGGCTACGGGGCGGATCACGTGACGGTCGTTCCGGGCGAGGCCGGGGCCATCCGCGAAGGCGCCGCGATGATCCTCGCGGGCGAATCCCTGTCGGCCGTTGCCCGGAAGTGGAATGAAGCCGGTCGTTTGTCGCCACGATCGCTCGCGGCAGGAGCGAAGGGCTGGACCCTGCGCGGGGTGAAGAACGCACTGACCTCTCCGAGGTACATCGGCCAACGCACCTACCGAGGCGAGGTCATGGGTGATGCGCAGTGGCCTGCCATCCTCGACGAAGCGACGCACTACAGACTGATCTCCATCCTGTCCAACCCCGACAGGTTCAGCGGCGGTCCGAGAACAGGCAGGATGGCGACGACGCTTCTCACCGGCATCGCTGTGTGCGCTGAGTGCGGCGAGACGGTCAGCGCCCGGGGCTATCGGGGGACGATGGTCTACGGCTGTCGCCACAGCCACACACGCACCCCCCGGGATGTTGCCGACAAGCGGGCCGAGAGTGCGGCGCTGGCGCGCATGGTGTTCCCTGACCTGCTCTCGGACATCATCGCCGCGAGTGGAGTGGGTGACGGCATCGGCATCGCCCACTTGCACGCTGAAGCGAAGAGTCTTCGGGAACGCCTCGACGGTCTGGCCCTGGCCTACGCGGACGGGTCGATCAACCTGTCTCAGATGACCGCAGGAAGCCAGGCACTCAGCGCGAAGCTCAACGATGTCGAGTCCAAGCTGACTGGCGTTACCGGTCTACCTCCCATGGATCCCGTCACGGGCATCGCGGGAGTCCTTGAGGGATGGGGTGTCGCACCGCTGCACGTGAGACGTTCGTGGGTGCAGTTCCTCGTCATCGTCATCCTGAAGCCGGCCAAGGGCAAGCACTCACGGACGATGACCGCCGACGATCACGTGTCCGTTGACTGGGTGCATGCGGACAGGTCCCGAGAGAGCGGCGCGCAGGCGTAGGCCGAGCACAAAACAGAGCCCCGGCATCCGATGTGGATTTGCGCGGGTACTGCGCGGGCAAGCTCGCGCACTTCAAGATCCCGCGCTACGTGCACGTGGTCGACGCGTTCCCGATGACGGTGACCGGCAAGATCCGCAAGGTGGAGATGCGCGAGACGGCCATCGGGCTGCTCGGCCTGGACGCGGCGGCGCGCACGAAGCACGCGTGACGGCGGCGTTTCGGCGGCGGGGGTTCAGGCCGCGTCCGATTGCGGCAGCACGCGAATCAGGTCGTCCGAGCCGCCGGTCTGCCACGTCGTGCCGTCGGCGGCGACGGTGAGGCCCGCGTAGCCGGGGCGGCCGTCGAGCCAGGCATGCGCGGCATCGCCCATCGCGAAGGCGGCGGTGGCGTATGCGTCGGTCTCGGCCAGCCGCGTCCCGACCACCGTCACCGACGCCCAGGTACGGACGGGCAGGCGCGTGTGCGGGTCGAGGATGTGCGTGCCGCGTTCCGCCGTGCCCGAGGTGGCGACGGCCAGGTCGGTACCGGAGACGACGGCCGCCAGGGCGCCGGGCCGGGCGGGGTCGGCGATGCCGATCCGCCACGGCAGGCCGGGCCCGGCTTCGCCGCGGGTGCGCAGGTCGCCTCCGCCGTTGACGCACGTGTTGCCCGCCCCGGCGGCGTGCAGCAGGTCGGAGGCGTGGTCGACGGCCCAGCCCTTGACCAGGCCGCTGGGGTCGAGGCGGCCGCCGTACGTGCTGCTGAACCAGCCGTCGGTGACGCGTTCCGCGGCGGCGCACCGGGCGAGGACCTCGGCGACCTCGGGCGGGCACGCGGCGAGCCCGAGTTCGCCGCGGGCCAGCCGGCTGACCGGGCTTTCCGGGCGGTACGGCGAGAACACCCGGTCGACCCGGTGCAGCCAGGCCGCGCACCGCCCGAGGGCGTCGCGGATCGCCGGGGTCGGGGTGTCGCGCACGTCGAACGAGAACACCGTGCCCATGACGTGTTCGGCATGCCGCAGTCCGGCGCGGGCGGCCTCGGGCGCGGCGGCCGCGGGCCGGGCACCGGCCGCCGCGGCTCGCCCGTTCCCCAGGCCGAGGCCGAGTGGCAGACCGGCGGCGGTGCCGGCGGGTGAGGCGGTGACGGCGGCGGTGATGTCACGCATGGGCTTGGTCCAATGCGCTCTGCAGGGACCGGATGTATCCCTGGCTGGTGTAGGTGGCGCCGGACACGGCGTCGATCGCCGTGCTCTGCGCGTCCATGGTTTCGCTGGTGAGCTGCGGGACCGCGTAGTCGTTGATCTCGCGGTCGCGGCGGTCCCGGGTGGGGACCTGCACGACGTCGACGTTGGTGATGCGGCCGTTGGCGACGGTGACGGCGACTTGGACAGGGCCGTAGCGGGTGCTGATCGCGCTGCCGGTGAAGGTGCCGTCGCGGGCCCCGGCGGCGGTGGTGGTCCCCGATCCGGTGCCCGTGCCGCCGGAGTCGGACGAGCCTCCGGAGCTCCCCGTGGTCCCGGAATCCGGCGCAGCCGCCGAGGAGTTCCCGGACGAGCCCGATTGCCCGTCGTCGGTCGCCGCGGTGATCGGCGCGGTGCTGTGCGGTTTGAGGGACAGCAGCAGCACGATTCCGGCCACGGACGAAACAGTGGTGAGGGCGGCGCGGCGCATACGGGGCCTCCTTGCTGCGGGGCGCGGTTGTCTGTGTCGGGGACGGAGCCGAAGCGGGTCGGTCACAGCGCGAACGACTCGTGGTGGATGCGGGAGCGCGGCACACCCGTCTTGCGGATGGCGGCGATGGCGGCCTCGGCCATGCCGTCGGGTCCGCACACGTAGACGTCGTGCTCGGCCAGGTCGGGCAGCGCGCGGGTCAGCAGGTCCGGGTGGAACGGCCAGGCACTGCCCGCCGGTTGCCCTTCGGGACGGCCGACCACGTAGTGCACGGTGGCGCCGCGCCGGGCGGCGATCGTGTCGATCTCGCCGCGGAACGCCACCTCGGCCTCGGTGCGCGCCCGGTAGATCAGCGTGATGCGGCCCGGCAGGGTCTCCAGCAGCGCGCGCAGCGGCGTGATGCCGACGCCGCCCGCGATCAGCAGCACCTTGCCGGAACGTTGATGCTGTCCGGTGAGCGCACCGTAGGGGCCTTCCGCCCACACGCGGGTGCCCGGCGCCAGCGACGCGAAGGCGGTGCTGTGCGGGCCCGCGGCTTGGACGGTGATGCGCAGCGTGCCGTTCGACGGCGGCGCGGACAGCGAGTACGGGTGCGCGCTGTGCCACAGCCCTCGGGCAAGGACCCTCCAGCGCAGGAACTGGCCGGGCTGTGCCTGCAGTTCGTCGATATGAGGGCCGGTGAAGTAGAGCGACACGATGCCGGGCGCTTCCTCGCGTACCGCGGCGATGCGGAGGCGGTGGCGAAGGCCGGTGCGGAGCGGGACGAGGACGCGGTACCAGAGGACGAGCGCGGCGACGCCGCCGTAGAGCGCGTACCAGGCGACGCGGGCGGCCCGGTTGCCGAGAAAGTCGTTGCCGAGCGCGAGTTGGTGCCAGAAGGCGAGGTAGAGCGCGGCGTAGGTGGCCAGGTGCAGCAGGTGCCAGGTCTCGTACCGCAGGCGGCGGCGCGCGGCTCGCGCGGAGACGACGCCGGTGGCGACGAGGAGGCCGAAGCCGATCGTCGTCAGGATCATGTCCGGGTAGTCGACGACGAGCGTGCCGGTCTGGGTGAGCACGTCGGTATGGGTGGTGAGCGCGTAGCCCCAGGTGATGAGGAGGGCGTGCGTGAGGACGAGGCTGATCGCGCAGCGTCCGGCGTAGGCGTGCCAGCGGGCGAGCCGGTCGGTGCCCGCGCCGCGGTCGATCGCCGGGACGCGGGCCATGAGCAGCACGAGGATCGCGCATGTGTAGCCGGCCAGAAGCCCGGTGATGCGCCCGGCGCCGGTGAGCCAGCCGTCCGCACCGACGACGGCGTCGGTGCCGGTCCACCACAGCGCGAGCACCCCGGCGCCGCCGGCCGCGACGGCGGCCAGCAGTACGCCGGGTTCCAGGAAGGCACCGGGAGGCCGGGGCGCGGCGGCGCCGGACGCACCGGGTGCGGTGCGGGTGGGGACGGTGGTACTCATGGGGCTCCTGCGGTCCGTCGGGATTTCTTGCGGACGCAGGCGATGGTTGCCGCCGAGTCTGGGAGAAGGCTTTAAAAGCGGGGGCTGCCGGAGGATTCCCAGGAGATTCTTAGGTTCGCCGCGGGCCCGGCCGCGCCGCGGTCAGGCGTCCCGGGTCCACGACCCCAGCACCATGAGCGTCTTGGTCCCGGTGACGTTGCCGCCGCGGCGCAGGGTGTCGATGACCTGCTGGAGGTGCGCGATGTCGCGGACCCGGACCTGGATGAGCGCGTCGGGGTCGCCGGCGATGGTGTGCACGGCCTGGACCTCGTTGAGGGCGGTCGTGGAGCGCAGGATCTCCTGGACCGAGGTGCTGCCCGCGTACCGGAGCTCGGTGAAGGCCTCGACGCCCCAGCCGAGTTTGGCGTGGTCGATCTGCACGGTGAAGCCGGTGATGACGCCGATCGCGCGGAGCCGGTCGACGCGGCGTTTGACGGCGGCGACGGACAGGCCGACGTCCGCGGCCATCTCGGAGAAGGTGCGCCGGCCGTCCTCGCGCAGGAGCTGGAGCAGCTTGCGGTCGGTGTCGTCGACGTCGGCTTCAGCCATGGTTTCCTACCCCTGATTTCGTGGTGCGGGACGCAAACAATTCACCCCGATCCGGCTCCGGCCGTCAACTCTTTGCGTCTTCGCCGGGATTTCCCGAGCGGGTCTTGCGTGCCGGGCCACCGCGTTGGTGTGCTTTCGACCACCGCGCTCCACGTAGTCCCCCTTTGCTGGTTTTCCTGGTTTTCCTTGCTCAGGCGCTCCGTAGGCCGTGATCCGGCCCGGACGCCCGCGCCGACGGAGGTCTCCATGCCGAACGCCGCCGCTCCGCTCTCCGGCCGGGGGTCGCTCGACGACAAGTACGCCGCCGAGTCCGGCCGCGTCCTGATCTCCGGGGTACAGGCCCTGGTCCGGCTCACCTTGGAACAGCGCCGCCTGGACGCCGCGCGCGGCCTGGACACCCGGGTCTTCGTGTCCGGCTACCAGGGCTCCCCGCTGGGCACCGTCGACCTGGAGATGGGTCGCGCGGCGAAGTACCTGGACCCCGCGGGTGTGCTGTTCCAAGCGGGCCTGAACGAGGAGCTGGCGGCCACCGCGGTCGCCGGGACCCAGCTGCTCGACCAGGCCCCCGGCCGCCGCCACGACGGCGTGGTGGGCTTCTGGTACGGCAAGAACCCGGGCCTGGACCGGGCCGCGGACGCCATCCGGCACGCGATGCTGGCGGGCACCGCCCCGCTCGGCGGCGCGGTGGCCTGGATCGGCGACGACCCGGCGAGCAAGTCGTCCACCGTGCCCAGCTCGTGCGAGCCGATGGTGCAGAGCCTGGCGATGCCGCTGCTCGCCCCCGGTTCGATCGCGGAGATCCTGGAGTACGGCCTTCACGCGGTCGCGATGTCGCGCGCGAGCGGCCTGTGGACCGGCCTGAAGATCGTCACCGACATAGCCGACGCGTCCGCCACCGTCGACGTCGGCGGCCTCGCGCACCGCATCCCCGAGCCCGCCCGGGCCACCCGCGGCTCGGGCCGACCAGGGGCCCCGACGCTGGTCGGCCCGGCATCGCTGGACGCCGAACACGACATGCTGACCCGGCGCCTGGACCTGGCCCGCGCCTACGCCCGCACCGCGGGACTCAACCGGATCACCTTCGGGGCCCCCGACGCGACGCTCGGCATCCTCGCATCCGGCACCCAGCACGCGGTCGTCCTGCGCGCGCTCGCCGACCTCGGCATCGGCGAGGCCGAGATGGCCGCCCTGGGCCTGCGGCTGATCAAGCTGGGCATGCCGTTCCCGCTGGACCCCGCCGAACTCGCCGAGCTGACCGCGGGGCTCGGGCAGGTGCTGGTGGTCGAGGACAAGGTGCCGTTCCTGGAGGGGCACCTCAAGGAGGCGCTGTACCGGCGGGCGGACGCGCCGGAGATCGTCGGCCGCCGCGACGAGACCGGCAGGCCGCTGCTGACCGCGCGCGGCACGCTCGGCGCCGAGGACGTCGCCCGCGCGCTCGCCGCCCGGATCGGCGCCGACCGGCTGCCGCACACCGCCGCGGGGCACCTGGAGTCGATCGCCCCCAAGCGGGCGGCGCGGATCGCGCTGCCGATGGTGGCCTCGCGTACCCCGTACTTCTGCTCGGGCTGCCCGCACAACACCTCGACGCGCACCTCCGACGACACGCTCGTGGGCGTCGGCATCGGCTGCCACGTGATGATCGCGCTCGACGGCAAGAACCGCGGCAACCAGCTCGGCCTGACCCAGATGGGCGGCGAAGGCGCACAGTGGATCGGCCTCGCGCCGTTCACCGGCGACCGGCACTTCGTGCAGAACCTCGGCGACGGCACCTTCCACCACTCCGGGTCGCTGGCGATCCGGGCCGCGGTCGCGGCCGGCGTGTCGATGACCTACAAGCTGCTCTACAACGACGCGGTCGCCATGACCGGCGGCCAGCGCGCCGAAGGCCGCCTGGACGTCGCCACGCTGACGTACTGGCTCGCCCTCGAAGGCGTGCGCCGCGTCGTCGTCACCACCGACGACCCCAAGGCCTACCGCGGCCGGACGCTCGACCCGATCGCGTCGGTCCGGCACCGCGACGACATCCCGGCGGTCGAACGCGAGCTGGCGGCCCTGGGCGGCGTCACCGTGCTGATCCACGACGACCGCTGTGCCGCCGAAGAGCGGCGGCTGCGGAAGCGCGGGCAGCTCCCCACACCCGCCGAGCGCGTCGTGGTCAACGAGCGGGTGTGCGAGGGCTGCGGCGACTGCGGCGACCAGTCGACGTGCCTGTCCGTGCAGCCCGTCGAGACCGAGTTCGGCCGCAAGACCCGCATCCACCAGGCGTCCTGCAACTCGGACTTCAGCTGCCTCAAGGGCGACTGCCCGTCGTTCCTGCTCGTCGAGCCCGGCACCCGCAAGCGCCGCGAACTGCCCGCTCTTCCCGTGGAACTCCCGGAGCCGTCGCCGCGTTTCGCGTCGGACGACGTGCTCGTGCGAATGCCCGGCATCGGCGGCACCGGCGTGGTCACCGTGTCGCAGATCCTCCAGATGGCCGCGCACCTCGACGGCCGCCACGCGGCCGGCCTCGACCAGACCGGGCTCGCGCAGAAGGGCGGCCCGGTGGTCAGCGACCTGCGGATCTCCGCCAAGCCGGTGGAAGGCTCGCTGCGCGCCTCGCGCGGCACCGTCGACCTGCTCCTCGGCCTCGACCTGCTGGGCGCGGCGGCCGACGCCAACCTCGCCGCGGCCCGCCCGGGACACGCCGTCGCGGTCGTGAACACCGCGATCGTGCCGACCGCGGCCATGGTCACCAACCAACTCGCGGCGCCCGGTTCCCCGGACGACGCGATCGCCCGCATCGAAGCCACCACCGGACCCGCCGGGAACCTGTACCTGGACGCGCAGTCCCTGTCCGAGGCGCTGTTCGACGACCACATGCCGACGAACATGCTGCTGGTGGGCGCCGCGTTCCAGCACGGCTGCCTGCCGCTGAGCGCCGACGCCGTGGAAGCCGCGATCCGGCTCAACGGCGCGGCCGTCGACAAGAACCTCGCCGCGTTCCGCTGGGGCCGCGCGGCCGTCGTCGACCGCGACGCCGTGCACGCCGCGGTCGCCGTGCCGGAACCGGCCGTCGTAGCCGTCGGCGAGGACGCCCGTGCGCTCGCCGCCTCCGCGGGCTCGGGCGAGGCGCTGCGCGACGTGCTCGCCACCCGCATCGCCGACTTGGCCGGCTACCAGGACACGGCCTACGCCCGGCGCTACGCCGACGACGTGCGGCGCGTGGCATCCGCCGCCGCGGTGCGCACCGGAGAGGCGGACGGGGAGCGGATCGGCGTCGCGTACGCGAAGGGCCTGCACAAGCTCATGGCGTACAAGGACGAGTACGAAGTCGCCCGCCTCCACCTCGACACCGTCGAGAAGGCCCGGCGCGACGCGGAGTTCGGCGCGGACGCGGACGTGTCCGTGCTGCTCCACCCGCCGGTGCTGCGCGCGCTCGGCGTCAAGCGCAAGATCCGGCTGCGCCGCACCGCGGTCCCGGCGTTCCGCGCCCTGCACGCGGCGCGCGGGCTGCGCGGCACCCGGTTCGACGTGTTCGGCATGGCCGAGGTGCGCCGCGTGGAGCGGGAACTGGTGCACGAGTACCGGTCGCTGGTCGGATCGGCGCTGACGCACCTGACGCCGGAGACCGCGGACGCGGTGGCCGCGATCGCGGCGCTGCCGGACGTCGTGCGCGGCTACGAGGACATCAAACTGGCGCGCGTCGCGGAGTTCCGCACGCAGGCCCGCACAGCGCTGGCCGAGCTGGCGGCCGCGGCCCGGCCGGCGTCCGCGCCGGCCGCATCCGCCGCCGCACGCTGATCCACCGTCGTCCGTCCGTGTCCGTGTCCGTGTCCGTGTCCGTGTCCGTGTCCGTGTCCGTGTCCGTGTCCGTGTTCGTGTTCGTGTTCGTGACCAGGAGGCTCCCTTGGCCGTCGACCGCTTGCTGCCCACCGAGGAAGCGGAGGACCTGCTCGACCTGACCCGCGCGATCGCAGACCGCGAACTCGCGCCGCGGGCGGCCGGGCACGAGCGGGACGAGACGTACCCGGAAGGGCTGTTCGCGACGCTGGGCCGGGCGGGGCTGCTGGGACTGCCGTATCCGGAGGAGTACGGCGGAGGCGGTCAGCCGTACGAGGTCTACCTGCAGGTCCTGGAAGAGCTGGCCGCGCGGTGGGCGGCGGTCGCGGTGGCGGCGAGCGTGCACACCCTCGCCTGCTACCCGGTGGACACGTACGGCACCGAGGAGCAGCGCGCCACGTGGCTGCCGCGCCTGCTCGGCGGCGAACTGGTCGGCGGCTACAGCCTGTCCGAGCCGCATGCGGGCTCCGACGCGGCCGCGCTGACCTGCAAGGCGGTGAAGCACGAGGACGGCTATGCGATCACCGGCACCAAGGCGTGGATCACGCACGGCGGCCGCGCCGACTTCTACACGCTGTTCGCCCGCACCGGCGAAGGCAGCCGCGGCATTTCGTGCTTCCTCGCGCCGGGCCGCCACGAGCTGCTGACGTTCGGCAAGCCCGAGCAGAAGATGGGCCTGCACGCGATCCCGACCACGACCGCGCACTGGGACGGCGCGGTCGTCTCCCCCGACCGCCTCGTCGGCGCCGAGGGCCAAGGCCTGTCGATCGCCTTCAGCGCGCTGGACTCCGGCCGCCTCGGCATCGCCGCGTGCGCCACCGGCCTCGCCCAGGCCGCCTTGGACGCCGCGGTCGACTACGCCAACGAACGCACCACCTTCGGCCGCCGCATCGTCGACCACCAAGGCCTCGGCTTCCTCCTCGCCGACATGGCCGCAGCCGTCGACTCGGCCCGCGCCACCTACCTCGACGCGGCCCGCCGCCGCGACGCGGGCCGCCCGTACAGTCGCCAGGCGTCGGTCGCGAAACTCGTCGCCACCGATGCCGCGATGAAGGTCACCACCGACGCGGTCCAGGTCTTCGGCGGGGCGGGCTACACCCGGGAGTTCCCCGTCGAGCGCTACATGCGCGAGGCGAAGATCATGCAGATCTTCGAGGGCACCAACCAGATCCAACGCCTGGTCATCAGCCGTACGCTCGCCCGGTAACTCGCCTCCCGGGAAGGCCCGTCACACTTGCCGCCCGGCGTCCGTCATGGGGGTGACAACACAAGAACGCCGACGGCGGGAGCGACCATGACCGAGCAGGCCTTCACCCACGACTTCACGATGATGTACGTCATGCACGATGCCCTCCGCCGCGAACTGGGCCGGATCGCGGACATCGTGGCGACCGCGGACGACCCGCAGAAGGTCCTGCGGGAGTCGCCCGGGTGGGCGATGTTCAAGCGGGCCCTGCATGTCCACCACCACGCCGAGGACGAAGCACTGTGGCCGGAGGTCCGGGCGGCCGCGGCCGGTAATGCCGCGGATCTGGCGGTGCTGGACGCGATGGAGGAGCAGCACGCGGCGGTAGGGCCGGGGCTGCGGTTCCTCGACGCGGCGCTGGACGACGGCGAGGCCGGGGCGGCCCGGCTGCCGGTGATCGTGGAGCGGCTGGTCGCCGGGCTGGGCGGTCATCTCACCGACGAGGAGGAGCAGGCGCTCGCCGTGCTCGACACGTACGCGACGCCGGAACTCCTCGTCCGGTTCGGCGCCGAGCACAGTTCCCGGATGGGCGCCGACGCGCCGCGGTTCGTGCCGTGGATGCTCGACGGTGCCAAGCCGGAGTACGCCGAGACCGTGCTCGGCCGGCTCCCCGAGCCGGTCCGGCAGGCGTACGCGCAGCACTGGGCACCCGCCTATGCCGAAACGGAGCTGTGGATCCGCGGCTGAACGGGTGCCAATTGCCGGGTATGCAACAACTCTCCGCTACCTTGGTGCGCCGCGCGGCCGCAACGGCCGCCGGAGCACCTGGGGAGTTTGCACGTGTATGCGTCGTTGAAGCGCTGGCCTGCCGCGCTCGTCCTGGCGTTCGGTCTCACCGTCGGCGCGGGCGGCGCGCAAGCCGTCGCGGTCCCGGGTTCGGGCGCCTCGTGTGTCGGGGACGCCAAGCCGGGGCACCCGCGGAGCCTGCCCGAGGCGGAGATCTTCGCGACCGACAACACCGCCGTGATCACCGACCCGGGTGATCCGCGGCTGAACACCCGCCTCAACCGGTTCGCGTGCGACGTGCGGGCGACGATCCGGGCGCAGGGCGCCGACCCGGAGGCGTCGACGCTGCTGGACGGCGTGTTCTGGTCGAGCGACCTGCAGGCCGCGACCTACGAGCGGTCGCGGGAGTTCGACGTCGACGGCGTGACGTCCGCGCAGCTGCGGGACATCGCCGAGACGGTGCGCAAGCAGTACCGGCAGGAGTCCGTGCTGACGTTCGAATACCTGGCCGCCGACGCGCCCGGCGCGGACGCGCTGATCGCCGAGGTCCCCGGATTCGGCGTCCGACGCCTGCACGACGGGCTGCTCGCCGACCCGGAGGCCCGGGACACGCTCTACGGCGGTTCGGTGACCGTCCGCGGCGGCAAGCTCGTCCTCGTGGCCTCGCGCGCCGACGAGGGCGCGGTGCGGGGCTTCGTGGGCCGCCTTGGCGGCGACTGGTCCCAGGCGGAAGTACACTACGGAGCTCGCGAGTTCGTCGGCTGAGCGGGAACAAGGCCGCGTACCCGCGCGCGGTCGGGCCGGACATATCCGAGGTGTGTCCGGCCCGACCGCATCCCGAGAAGCCCCGCGCGGATCAGCCCGCGGTCAGGCCGCCGTCGTTGTGCAGGATCGCGCCGTGCACGTTGCGCGCCTCGTCGCTGGCGACGAACGAGAACATCGCGGCGATGTCCTCCGGCTGCGCCATCTCGCGCGGCACCATCGCGCGGCCGACGAGGTCCCAGTCGACGTCGCTCGGCATCTGGTAGTTGGCCACCAGGCTGGTGTCGATGCCGCCCGGCGCGATCGCGTTGACGCGCAGCGGCTGCTTGATGAACTCCCAGGCCAGCGACCGGGTGAGCTGGACGACGGCGCCCTTGCTCATGGTGTAGACGACGCTGTACGCGAGGCCCATGACACCGGCGTTGGACGCGATGTTGACGATGTTGCCCTTGCGCTCCAGAAGGTGCGGGATGGCGGCCTGGGCGAGGAAGAAGTAGCCGTCGACGTTGACGCCCATCATGCGCCGGTAGTCGGCTTCGCTGACCTCGAGCAGGTGCTCGGCGCGGGCTATGCCGGCGATGTTGCCGAGGACGTCCAGCCCGCCGAATTCGGCGACCGCGTCGGCCACCGCCGCGAAGCACTCGTCGCGCGAGGACACGTCGGTGACGCGCGTGGCGGCCTTGCCCGGCAGGTCGGCGCAGAGCTTCGCGGTCTCGGCGAGGGTCTCGGCGTTGATGTCGAGCAGGTACACGTTGGCGCCCTCGGCCGCCAGGCGCAGCGCGGTCGCGCGGCCGACCCCGGAGCCGGCCCCGGAGAGCAGTGCGGTCTTGCCGTCGAACCGGCCGGGAACATGGACAACCGACATGCGCTCACTCCCAATTGACGTGCTGTTAGTTGTGCTGCGGGGCCCGGCGCGGCGGAGGCGGCCAGTGCTCACGGATCGTGCCACAGGGCGGTGGCGGATTCCATGGTTGGTTTCGTGAGGAAGGGATCCGGTCAGACGGCCGCCAGGGCTTCGGTCGGGGGCAGGCGGGAGGCGCGGACGGCCGGGTAGAGCCCGGCGACGGCACCGATGACGAGGGTGGCGCCAAGCCCGCCGGCGGTGGCCCAGGCGGGGATGACCGCGTCCCAGTTGCGGGTGCTCGCGTAGCCGGTGGTCACGGCCATGCCGAGGGTGACTCCGGCGAGGCCGCCGAGGGCGGACAGCATGAGGGACTCGACGAGGAACTGGCCGCGGATCTGGCCGCGGGTGGCGCCGAGGGCGCGGCGCAGGCCGATCTCGCCGCGGCGTTCCAGGACGGTGATGACCATGGTGTTCGCGACGCCGACGCCGCCGACGAGCAGCGCGACGGCGCCGAGGCCGAGCAGCAGGCCGGTGAAGGCTTCGTCGGTGGCCTGCCGGGCGGCGAGCGCGTCGGAGGGGCGGGACACCTTGACCTCGTTGGGGTTGCGCGGGTTGGCGGTGCGGGCGAGGACGTCGCGGACGGCGGCGACCGCGGAGTCGGCGGTACGGGTGTAGACGGTGGTGGGGTGGCCGTCGAAGCCGAGGTAGGCGGCCGCGGCGGGCTGCCCGACGAGGGCGGCGGAGTCGAGTTCGGGGGCGAGCGGCACCGGGTCGAGGATGCCGACGACGGTGAACCAGCGTCCCGCGAGGTAGACGCGCATGTCGGGTCCGGCGCGGCCGATGCCGAGCCGGTCGGCGGCGGTCGCCCCCAGGACCGCGGCCGGGTAGCGCTCGGTGGCCGCGTTGAGCCAGGTCCCGCCCGCGAGCCGGGCGCCCACGGTCTCGGGCAGTTTCAGGTCGGCGGCCTGCACGGACAGGCCGCCGCTCTCCGCGGCCGGGATCCGGTCGTTGCGGTACACCTTGGCGTTCTTGACGGCGCCGGTGGCCGCGACCTGCCGGACGGGTCCGATGCGGGAGATCATCGCGGGGGCGTCGAGCGGCAGCGACGCCGTGCCGCCGCTCAGCGCGTTGCCGGGCGCCACGGTGAGCAGGTTGGTGCCGAGCGCGGCGAGCCGGGCGTCGAGGTCGGCCCGGCTGGACGCGGAGATCCCCGCGACCGCGGTCATCGCGGCGATCCCGATGGCGATGCCGAGCGCGGACAGGAAGACCCGCATCGGCCGGGTGCGCAGCCCGACGGCGCCGACCGCGGCGATGTCGCGGGGGCGGAGGCGGCTGGGGTGGTAGGTGGTGGTGGTCATGTCAGGCCTCCGTGCCGGTGGAGGCGAGTGCTCCCGGGTGGCTGCGGCTGTCGGGTGCGGCGATCCGGCCGTCGCGCATCGTCACCTGACGGGGCAGCGAGGCGGCGATGTCGCGGTCGTGGGTGATGACGAGGACGGTCGTCCCGGCCGCGTGGAGTTCCCGGAGCAAGTCCATGACGCCGTGCCCCGAGGCGGTGTCGAGGTTGCCGGTCGGCTCGTCGGCGAGCAGCAGGACGGGGTCGCCCGCGACGGCGCGGGCGATGGCGACGCGTTGGCGTTGTCCGCCGGAGAGTTCGTGCGGGAGGTGGTCCATGCGGTCGGCGAGGCCGACGCGTTCGAGGGTGGCTCGGGCGCGGCGGCGGCGTTCGCGGGGCGGGTGTCCGGCGTAGAGCAGCCCGTCGGCGACGTTCTCGCACGCGGTGCGGCCGGGGGCGAGGTGGAACTGCTGGAAGACGAAGCCGATGCGGTGCGCGCGGAGCGCGGACAGGCGGCGGTCGGACAGGGCGGCGACGTCGTGGCCGTCGATGCGCACGGTGCCGCCGGTGGGGCGGTCGAGGGTGCCGACGAGGTTGAGCATGGTGGATTTGCCGGAGCCGGACGGGCCGACGATGCCGAGGAGTTCGCCGTAGCCGACGGCCAGGTCGACGTCGGCGAGGGCGACGACGCCGCCGTCGTACTCCTTGCCCACCTTGGTGAGTTCGACGAGGTGCCGGGTGGGCTCGTTCACGACGGCATCCCCACGACGGTGCCTTCGGCGAGCCCCTGGCCGGACACTTCGACCCGGCCGCCGGCGAACATGCCCGTCTCGACCGGCACGAGCCGCGTGGCGGCCCCGTCGACGACCTGGACGCCGTAGCCGCCTTCGGCGAGCGCGAGCAGCGCGGCGACCGGCACGGTGAGCACGTTCTCGTGGCGCGAGGCGGTGAATCCGACGTCGATCGAGGCCTGGTCGAGCCCGGCCACCACGGTCTCGTCGTCGAGTGCGACGGTCGCCTTGAGCTTGGTGGTGGGCGTCGCCGGGGTGCCGCCGCTGTCCTTGCCGGGGTCGACGATCGTCGCCGTGGCGGTGATCTTGCCGGGGGCGGTTTTGCCGTCGGGCAGCTTCAGGGCGACCGCGGTGCCGGTCTTGGCGAGGCTCGCGTACGCCATCTCCAGTTCGACGCTGACCACCCGGCGTGTGCCGGTGTAGGTGAGCACGGCCTGCCCGGGCTGGACGGCGTCGCCGAGTACCGCTTTGTCCGTCTCCACGCGGAGTTCGCCGGGTGCGTAGTGCACGCGGCCGAGTTCGACGGTGCCGGTCTGCGTCAGCCCGTTGGCCTTCTGCCACTTCTTGACGGCGGCCGCCGTGCCGTCGGTGTACTTCGTGTCGGCGGTGAACCCGGTGTAGCCCAGCGCGGCAAGATTCTCCTCGAACTGCCGGACGTCGGGGCCCTCGGTGCCGACGGCGAGGTCCCGGTAGGCCGGGAGGCCGCCGTACAGCAGCAGGACGGGCGTGTTGTCGACCTTGTAGAGCGCCTTGCCGCGCACCACGGTCGACCCGGGCGCGGCCACCGAGGTGAGCGTTCCGGCGACTTTGCCGCCGTTGAGCGTCGCGGTGCCGCCGTAGTCGAGCTTGCCGGACTTGGTCGTGGTGTCGACGAGCGTCTGCCGGGTGACCGTGCCGGTCGCGGGCGGGAGCGTGCCGCGGGACGGCTTCGGGTCGTCGCTCTTCGCGGGCAGGCCGATGCCGGTGGTGGCCGCGGCGGCGGCGCCCGCGGCGAGGAGGGCGGTCACCCCGACGGCGATCCGGCCGGTACGGCGCTTGCGGCGGGGCGTCACGCGCCGCTCCCCGGGTTGCCGCCCGCGTTGCGAGTCGCCTTGCCGGCGCCGCCGCCGGGCGGCTGCGGCATGTACTGCGCGCAGGCCTCGTCCGCGGCCTTGAACTTCGGGTCGTCGGGGCCGAAGCCGAGTTGGTCGTTGTTGATCTGCAGCCCGCCGTTCGGCGCCGGGTCCGGGAACTGCGGGATGCCGTGCTCGCGCATGCACTTGGCGTACTGGCGGAGCTTCTCGGTGACCGCCGGGTCGACCTTCTGGTTCTCGCCGCCGTTCGGCATGAGGTCCTTGCACTTGCCCTGCGCCGCGTCGACGGCCTTGGGGTCGGTGCCTTCGGGCAGGTCGAGGGAGACGCCGCCTTCGCCGTTGAACTGCGGGTCGGGGAAGGCCGGGACGCCGTTCTGGCGCATGCATTGGGCGTACCTGAGCATGGCCTCCTTCTCGTCGCCCGGCTTGGGCGTCGCGCCGCCGCCCGCGGAGGCCGTCGCGGTGGGGCTGCCGACGGAGGCGACCCGGTCGTCGCCGCCACCGCCGCTTCCCCCGCACGCGGCGGCGAGGGGGAAGAACAGCGCCAAGAGGACACCCGCTTTGGTGCGTGTGCTCGTCATCGTCGGTCCTCGGTTTCGTCCGGCCGCCCGGTCGGCGGCGACGGACGCCATTCGAGCCGGACGCGCGTCGCCCGGCCGTCACCGTTTCCGTTGACGCGGACGTGACACGCCGCCCGCCACGATGGGCGGATGCGCATCCTGGTGGTGGAAGACGAACCGCTGTTCGCGGACGCGGTCGCGGAGTGGCTGCGCGGCGACGCGCACGCGGTGGACGTCGTCCACGACGGCGGCACGGCCCTGGAGAACCTTGCCGTGCACGACTACGACGTGGTCGTCCTCGACCGCGACCTGCCGGTCGTGCACGGCGACGACGTCTGCCGCTCGATCGCCGCCGGACCGGCGACCGCCCGCGTCCTCATGCTGACCGCCGCCGGCACCCTCGACGACCGGGTCTCGGGCCTCGCTCTGGGTGCGGACGACTACCTCGCCAAGCCCTTCGCCTTCCGCGAACTCGGCGCCCGCGTCGTCGCCCTCGGCCGCCGCGCCCGCCCGGCCGCGCCCCCGGTCCTGGACCGCGCCGGGATCCGGCTCGACCTGCACCGCCGCGAGGTCTACCGGGACGGCCGGTACGTCCCGCTGTCCCGCAAGGAGTTCGCCGTCCTCGCCGAACTCCTGCGCGCCGACGGGGCCGCGGTGTCGGCCGAACTGCTCCTGGAGAAGGCATGGGACGAACACACCGACCCGTTCACCAACGTGGTCCGCATGACGATCCTCAAACTGCGCCGGAAGCTGGGGGACCCGCAGGTGGTGGAGACGGAGGCGGGCGTGGGGTACCGGATCCGGTGACACGGCCGGCCCGGTTCGCGCCGCGCTGGGCGCGGCCCTCCCGGTGGGCGATCCGGGCCCGGCTGACGCTCGTCTACGGCGTGCTGTTCTTCCTCGCCGGGGTGGTCGTGCTCGCGGTGACGTATCTGCTGGTGTCGCAGCAGCTGCCGTCGGATTCCCAGGTCACGATGAGCGGCCCCAACGCACCGGCGCCACCCGCGGGCGGTGCTCCGGATCCGGGGGCGCAGTTCACCCACGCGTCGAACGGCAGCACACGCAGCGACGCGCTCAACGCGCTGCTCACCCAGGGCGGCATCGCGCTCGCCGCGGTCGGCTTGGCCGCGACACTGCTGGCGTGGCTGATCGCCGGACGGATGCTCCAGCCGTTGCAGCGGATGACCGACACCGCCCGCCGTATCGCCGAAGCCCCGGCCGCCGACCGCAACCTGCACGAACGCATCGCGTTGGCCGGGCCGGAGGACGAACTCAAGCGGCTCGCCGACACGTTCGATCTGATGCTGGCCCGGCTCGACCACTCGTTCGACGGACAGCGGCGGTTCATCGCCAACGCGTCCCACGAACTGCGGACGCCGCTGGCGCTGAACCAGGCGCTGCTGGAGGTCGCGGTCTACCGGCGGGACGCGTCGGACGACGTCCGGCACCTGGGCGAAACCCTGCTGGAGATCAACAGCCGCCACGAGCGGCTCATCGACGGGCTGCTGCTCCTCGCCCGTTCGGAACACGATGTGGTGGAAAGGTCGTTCGTCGACTTGGCGGACATCGTCGACCACGTCGCCTCGCAGGTCCTCTCCGGCGGGCCGGTCAAGGTCGAAGCCGATCCCGAGGAGGCCGCGACGACGGGGAACCCGGTCCTGCTGGAGCGCCTCGTGCAGAACCTCGTGGAGAACGGGATCCGGTACAACGTGCCCGACGGGGACGGCGGGTGGGTGCGGGTGAGCAGCCGCACCGCGGCCGACGGATGGGCGGTGGTCGAGGTCGCGAACACCGGGCCGGCCGTGCCGCGCTACGAAGTCCCGTCGTTGTTCGAACCGTTCCGCCGCCTCGGCGAGGAGCGGGTGGCGCGCCGGACTCCGGGCGCGGGACTGGGCCTGTCGATCGTCCGCGCGGTCGCGCGGGCGCACGGCGGCGAGGTCACGGCGGAGCCGCGGGACGGGGGCGGGCTGGTGGTCGTGGTGCGCCTGCCCGGCGCGTGATCGTCCTTCCACCCGCTCCGTTCCGAAAACCGAACACCGCGATCCCATATTCGAAGCCGCCTCTTGCGCTCTCCCCTCCCCCGCGCTACTTTCCGCCCCGGGAGATCGGCACGTCGAGAGGGACACAGCATGCGCGCGGTACGAGGCCTGGGCTCGTCGGCATCAGTCGAGGTCGTGGAGGTCGCGGACGCGCCCGCGGTGCCGGACGGCGACGTGCGGCTGAACATCGCGGCGGCGGGCATCTGCGGCTCGGACCTCGGCTACCTGGCGATGGGCAGCACGCTGCTGCTCGGCCACGAACTGGCCGGGGTGGGGCCGGACGGGCAGGCGTACGCGGTCGAGGCGATCTTCGGCTGCGGCACCTGCGACCAGTGCGGCGCGGGCCGCCGGAACCTGTGCCGGACCGTGGGGATGCGGGTGCCGGGGATGACCATCGACGGCGGCATGGCGGACACGTATGCCGTGCCCGCGGCCTCCCTCGTCCCGCTGCCCGACAGCCTCGCCCTCGCCGACGCGTGCCTCGTCGAACCGGCCGCGGTCGCCTGGCGCGCGGTGCGCCTCGCGGGCTGCGCCCCTGGCAGCCGCGTCGCCGTCATCGGCGGCGGCGCCATCGGCCTCCTCGCCATAGCCGCCGCCCAGGCCCAAGGCGCCGACGACGTCGCCCTGATCGCGCGCCGCGCCGAACGCATCACCGCCGGCGAACGCCTCGGCGCGCTGCCCGCCAAGGGCGAGTACGACATCGTCATCGACGCGGCCGGGACCCCGGACGCGCTCGCCGACGCGGTGAACCTCCTCGCCCCGGGCGGCACCCTCTCGATCGCCGCCCTGCACGCCGACACGCTGCCGCTGCCGTTCCTCCCGGCGTTCATCAAGGAGGCCCGCGTCGTCACGTCGATGGCCTACGGCACGGCCCCCGACGGCACCCGCGACGTCGACGCCGCGGCGGGCATGCTCGCGACCCGACCGGACATCCCGGCAACGGTCATCACCCACCGCTTCCCGCTGGACGCCGCCGCGGAAGCCTTCCGCGTGGCGGCGGACCGCGGAACGGGCGCGATCAAGGTGGTGCTGGAGCCGTAGGGGGTCGACGGGCGGTCGGCAGCCGACTACGCGGCTGACGTGCCCTGCCGGGCAATTCGGGCGGCAGGCGCTGATACGGCGTGCTGTGCCGAACTGCCCGTCATTTCGACAGTTCCAAGGCTCGTCCCATGCCGGTGGCTTGCCTACCGGGTACCGCTGTACGGCCACGCGGCGGGGTCACCGACCGGGCACGCGCAACCCCGAATCCCGCGAGCGCCGCAGCCGGTCCGCCGCCCAGCGACTGCGTGCGCCGGTGAACCTGCGCCGCACGGTCGAGATGGTCCCGCACGAAGCCGGGTGACAGCTCTGGTCCTCCCCATATCCGTCCCGCGGCGTTGACGATCCGGTGCAGCCGTCCCGTCCACGCCTCAAGGGCCTCGTCGTAGCCTGAGCGGCCCTTCCGAGCCATCTGGTTGACGGCTCCACACGTGATTCCGATCGCCCGCTGGACGGTCGCGAACTGCTCCCATGCTTCGAAGTGACGGTCGAAGAACGGCAGCAGCCCGGCGGGCGCCGCCGCTCTGTGCTCCGCGACGAATGCCGCGGAATCGTCGTCGGTGTACTCGCCGAACACGGCTGCCACGGCCAGCGCGTACATCGGCGGGTGGTAGCCGATGCCTTCGGGGTCGAACAGCAGCAGCGAACCGTCAGGACGCCGGCCGTAGTTCCCCCGGTGAAGGTCGGGGATGGCGATCGTGAGCGGGACGTCTTCAAGTTCTTCCACAGCACCCGCCGCGAACCGTTCGGGGTGTGCGGGAAAGCCGAATACGGTGTGCAGGTAATCGCCCGTGGCAACCACCGCCTTGTCGAACCGCATTGCGGTTTCGCGGCGGTGGAGCTGGATGTAGGCGGCTTGCGTGGTGGCAGCGGACCGCACCGGCGGTCGATCAGGCCGGCGTACTTCCTGGTTGCGGATCAGCTCCGGGGGCAGGTCCCGCCTCGCTTGGACGCCTCCCCCCATCTGGTACGACTGAAGGTCCGCCCACACGCGGGCGATGGGCCGGAAGAGGCGCAGCGGTGCCGGTCCACCGGGCACGTTGCCGACCAGAACGTCCTCTTCCCAGGTATGGATGGCGAAGGCGCCGTCCGGGTCCTCGTACAGCACCTGCGGAAAGAAATGCGCTACTCCGGGCACCGCACGCAGGATGGCCGCCTCGGAGCGCTGGGTGCGCATCGCAAGCGGGCTTCGCCCGGGAATCGGGAATCGCGCGACGACCTTCATCCCTCGCCGCGCGTCCCACACGGGAACGTTGCTGTTCTGGTCACCCGCGAGAACGACCGCGGGGTCATCCGCGGCGAGACGGCGCGCCTCGGCAACCACCTTCCGCGCCTCCGCGGGCTCGTAATCGATCGCTGACACGCTTCGATCGTATGGCGATGCGGCGGATCACCGTCCCGGCGACAGGGGACTGCGGCAGGGCCGCACGGCAAGCCTCTCGCCCACGCCGCGCTTCCCCCGCCGGTCTCGGCCCGCGTCCCGGTTGCCCCGGTCGCCGCCGGCGCGCGTCGCCCCCTCCCTCTGCTGCGCCCCACCGCACGCCGCCCCGCCCTCCCTCCCCCGTTCGGGCGATCGTCGGTGCGTCGCGTCTCCGAAGCGGAATGCCTTGTCTGAGGCGGGTCTTGGCGTGACCGTACGGCCGTTCGGGGGACTCGGGTGAGGGGCGCGTCACGGTCGGGAAGGTTTGGCTGGGCTTGTCGAGCGGCTTGTAGCGCTCGCCTGTCCCCTGGAGGTCCCCCGTGTTCGCAGCCCGCTTCGCCGTCGGCGCCGCCGCCGCGGCCGCGCTGCTCGCCGCGACTCCCGCCGCGGCCGCTCCCACGCCCGGTCAGCCGAATATGCAGGTCAGTCCGGGCAGCGTCGAGCCCGGCGAAACCGTCAAGATCGTGCTCACGTGTCCCACCGCGAACGGCATCGCCGCCGACGCGCAGTCCGAGGCCGGGCCCGTCGTGTTCGGCCCGCACAACGGCGGCGTGTTCACCGGCACGCTCGCGGTGGCCGCGTCCACCCCGGCCGGCCAGTACGCCGTCGTCGCCAACTGCACGTCGTCGTCCGGCACACCCGCCCCCGCCCCGGTGACCGTCAAGACCACCGTCGTCGTGGCGAGCAAGACCGTCAGCGGCGGTGTGCACACCGGCCTCGGCGGCTCGGTGTCCGGTCCCGACACCACGCAGGTCGCGATCGGCGCCGCCATCGCCACGGCCGCACTCGGCGGCGGCATTCTGCTGCTCCGCCGCCGCGGCGGTTCCGGCGCCTGATGGCCGACGCCGCAACCGACACCGAACGCGCGTCCTCCGCCCACCGGGCGAAGGGCGCGCGTTCCGGCCTGACCACGGTCGTCCTCGGCATCGTGGTCGGCATCGTGCTCATCGGGCACGGCTTGGCCCAGCGCAGTGACGGCCCGCCCGAACCACCCACCGCGGCTTCCGTGTTCGCCGACGACGGTGCGCCGACCGCGGACCCGATGGAGCGTTCCGTGCCGACCCGGGTGCGGATCCCGGCGATCGGGGTGAACGCCGCGATGATGCCGCTCGAGGCGTCGGCCTCCGGCGAGCTGGCCGTTCCCCCGCCGGACAAGGCGGATATGGCCGGATGGCACGACGGCGGGGTCACGCCCGGCCAGCTCGGCACCGCGGTGGTCCTCGGCCACGTCGACAGCCGCGACGGCCCCGCGGTCTTCTACGACCTGGGCCGCCTGCGCAAGGGCGCGACCATCGAAGTCGCCCGCAAGGACGGCCGCACCGCGGTCTTCACGGTGTACGGGATCGACATGTACGACCGCACGTCCTTCCCCAGCAAGCAGGTCTACACCGACGCGCACCGCCCCGAACTGCGGGTCATCACCTGCGGCGGCACCTTCACCCCCGGCACCGGCTACAGCAGCAACGTGGTCGTGTTCGCCCGCCTGACGGCGAGCCGCTGACCGCCCGCACTCACGGCGGCAGTCCGTCGACCGGACCGTCGTGCCGCGCGCTCGACCGCCAGTCGGCGACCCGCACCAACGACTCCAGGAACGCCAGCCGGAACGGCCCCAGGTCCGGGCGGTCGCGCAGCGCCACGACCCGCGGCGTCCACGAACCCCCGGGCCGGAACGCCCCGGTGTCGAGGGATTGCGCGGGGAAGCGGTCGCCGGTGGAGACGTCCACCGGCGGCGTGCGGTCGCCGTCCCGGACGCCGAGCAGCGTCGCCGCGTCCTCGTCCGAGCCTGGGCGCGCCGACACCCGCACGTGGCCGTGGTGCGCCGCGACCAGGTAGGCCACCAGCTCCGGGTCGAGGCGCGGCGTGTGCCAGTGCTCGCCGTTCAGGAGGATCAGCGCGCTGACCAGCTCGTGCCGGAAGTACGGGCGCGTCGATACCCCGGTGCTCCACGGCGCCTTGGACTTGGCCAGCAGGTACGTCGGCGGATCGCCGCCCTCGCCGGAGCGCAGCATCGCCTGGAACACGTCGTGGCACTTGCCGAGGTCGTGGAAGCGCGCGGCGCGGGCCACGGCTTCCCGCTGCTCCTCGGTGAGTCCGGGCAGGGCGGCCATGACCGCGCGGGCCTCTTCCTCGGTCTCGGTCAAGTGCTGGTCGAGGCTCACCCACGCGACGCATGCGTACGCGGACGGCCTGCGTCCCGTGAAGAGCGATTCGACCGGCACGGTGCTTTCCGGCGCCCATCCCGCGTCGGGGAGGTAGCCGCCGCGCGCCGCGTCGAGGACGACGAGGGACCCGGCCCGGAGATCCTCGGCCGCGGCGTGCCGCCACCGGCCGTCGGCGGGGTCGCGCCGCCACACCCTGCCGTTGTGGACCAGCTCCAGGACGTCCGCCAGCGGTGCTTCGCACTGCTCGGTACGGGCGGGTTCCGGCTCGTCCTCGGCCGGCTCGCCCGACTCCCAGGCCCGCCATGCGACGAAGACCGTGCGCTCGTCGTCGGGGCAGATCCACGGGCTGGCGTCGGTCGGCGCGGCGCCGCGGGCGTTGTCGAACATCGCCAGCAGGTCGCGCTCGGCGAGCAACGGAGAGGGTGCTGTGCCGTGGCCGACCCGCGCGCGGAACAGGTCGGTGGTCGTGACCGCCTTGCCGTCGAGGGCGTCCAGCCACGCGGCGGCGTCCGCGTCGGCCCCGGGTGCGTCCGGCGGGACGCACCACAGCAGGTCGCCGCCTTCGGGGTGTTCGCCGTGCCGGTTGCAGCGGCCGGCGCGTTGCACCAGCGCGCTCCACGAGGCGAGTTCGGTCAGGAGGGTGCGGGCGGACACGTCGCTGCCGACGTCCAGCGCGCCGGTCGCGACGAGGATCCGGTCCCGGCCGGCGCTGTCCAGCTCGGCGGCCCGGGCGCGGCGGTCGGGCGATCGGGCGTAGGGGTGGACCAGGACGGTCTCCCGGTCGGGCCGGGCAACGCGCAGAGCGCCGTAGACCTCGCGCGCGCGGCGTGCGGAACCGAGGACGGCGATGGTCTGGGTGCCGGGCACATGGGCCGCCATCAGCACGGCGGCGAGGTCGTCCGTGTACCGGTTCGGGTCCGGGTGCACGCGCCTGATGCGGCGTACCGCCGCAGGGCCGTCCGCGTCGCTGCTGTCCCCCACCGACGACATCCACGTGCTTGCCGTCGGCGCCACCGTGCCGAGCGAGTCGCGCAGCGACTGCAGCCGCTCGCTCGTCGGCAACCCGGGTCCCATCAGCCGCATTTCGTCGAACACCCAGTGCGTGTCGGTGTTGAGCAGGCCGAAGGAGACGGGTGCCATCGTCCGCGCGTCGGCGAATCCGCGCAGCAGGGCCCGGCTGAGCAGGCCGTCGTGCGTGCCGACCAGGATCGCGGTCCGTTCGGGGTGGCGGCGCCACGTGCCGTTCTGCGCGTCCGGCCCGGCGAGCAGGTGCAGGTCGACCTCGTCCGCGCGGCCGAGGCGGTGCAGCCAGTCGGCGATGCGGGCATGGGCGGGGTCGGCGAGGCTGCCCTGCGGCAGGACGTAGGCCAGCCGCCGCGGCGTCGTCTCGGGTGCGGATATCAGTCGCCGGTACAGCCAGGCCAGCACCGCGGCCGCGGTCTTCCCGCCGCCCGACGGGACCCGCAGCGAGCGCGGAAGCCCGCTCGCCGCGAGTCCGGACTGATAGGAGTGGGGCCGATGGCAGGTGGCTGTCCGGAAGAACTCCCCGAATCCGTGCGTCATTCACGACTCCTCGTCCGTAAGCCTCCCGACTGTAGGGGCCCGGCGGGCGAAACGAGAGGGTCACCGGTCGTCCGACTTGTCCGACCCAACGGTTAATGTCGACCCGGCAGCCGCCCTGCGCCGGCACCGAAGACATCGAAGCCACCAGAACCATTGCAAGCCACCGACCCGCCCGGAAATGGAGACCGTCCGATGACCGCCCGGTCCTCCCCCGCCCCGGTCGGTGCGCCGCATGTCCTGGTCGGCTGTCCCCGGGCCGCGCTCGTCCCCGACGGGGACGGCCCCGGCGGGCGGCTCCAGGGGCTGACGGACGACGGTCGGCCGATCGGCGAGCCGGTCGCGGTGGCGGACGTCGCGCGGGCCGTCGCCGAGGTCGAGGGGTCCGGGCGGGCGCCCCGCTGGGTGTGGGCGGCGGCCGACGACGCGTATGCCCCGATCCTGCCGGTCCGGGTCACCCGCTGCCACGACCTCGCACTCGTCGAGGCGCTGCTGCTGGCGCACGAGGGCGGTTTCGGGCTGCCGCGGTCGCTCGGCGCGGTGTGGGCGCGGCTGCACGGCCTTCCGGTGCCGGACGACCTGCCCGCGCACGCCGACCCGCACGGCGGCCAGGACAGCCTGTTCGCGCCCGACCGGCGCCGACTTCCGCCCGGTGTGGATGCGTTGACGGCCGTCGTGGCGGTGCATGCCGATCAGCAGCGGCGGATTCAGGCGATCGAGGATCCGGCGGCGCGGGCGCGGTTCCGGCTGCTGGTCGCCGCGGAGTCGTCGGGCGGCCTGACCGCGGCGGAGATGGCGTACGACGGTCTGCCCTGGCGCGTCGAGGCGCACAACACCGTGCTGTCCGAACTCCTCGGCCCGCGACCCGCGATCGCCGGTGCGCCGCCGGCGAAGCTGGCCGCGGCCGCGGCCCGGCTGCGCGAGGCGCTGGGCGGCAAGGCGTTCAACCCCGATTCGCACACCCAGGTCGTGAAGGCGTTCGCGGACCAAGGCGTCCGGCTGACCTCGACGCGACGCTACGTGCTGCGCGAGATCGACCATCCGGCCGCGGAACTCCTCATCCGCTACAAGGAATTGTCCCGGCTGCACACCGCACACGGGTGGGCGTGGCAGGACACCTGGGTGCACGGCGGCCGGTTCCGGCCCGAGTACGTGGTGGGCGGTGTCGTGTCCGGTCGGTGGGCCGGCCGCGGCGGCGGGGCGTTGCAGATCCCGCGGATTCTGCGGAGCGCGGTGGTCGCCGATCCCGGCTGGTGCCTGGTGGTGGCGGACGCGGCGCAGGTCGAGCCGCGGGTGCTGGCCGCGATGTCGCGCGACGGGGGGCTGGCGCGCATGGCGGCGGGCGGCGACTTGTACGAGGCCCTGGCCGCGGCCGCGTTCCAGGGCGACCGCGACAAGGCCAAGCTCGGGCTGCTCGGTGCCATGTACGGGCAGACGAGCGGCGACATCGGCCCCCTGCTGGCGACCTTGCGGCGCCGCTACCCGAACGCGATGGGCTTCGTCGAGGCCGCGGCGCGGACCGGCGAGGACGGCGGGATCGTCCGCTCGGTGCTCGGCCGCGCGTGCCCGCCCCCGTCGGCGGACTTCCTCGACCTGGCCGACGGCGCCACACCGGGCGCCGCCGAGCCTTCGGACAGCGCGACCGCGCGGTGGGCGCGCGCCCGGGGCCGGTTCACCCGCAACTTCGTCATCCAGGCGAGTGCGGCGGACTGGGCGCTGGTGCTGCTCGCGGTGTTGCGCGGGCGGCTGACGGCGTTGGCCGAAGGCGCGCCGGGGCGGCCGCATTTGGTGTTCTTCCAGCACGACGAGGTGATCGTGCACACGCCGCGGGTGATGGCGGATGCCGTGGTCGCCGCGGTCGAGGCCGCGGCGGACGAGGCGAAGCAGCTGGTGTTCGGCGACGTTCCGGTACGCCTCCCGGTGGTCCCGGCGGTCGTGGACGATTACGCGTCGGCGAAGTAGCGGGCCTGGCGGGCGCGGGGCCGTACCGTGTGCTGTCGTCGCGGTCGCGGTGTCAGGCGCGGGTGAGTGCCGCCCCGAGCAGTCCGGGTGCTTCGACCAACGACGGCCCGTACCACGTGAGATGCCGTCCGCTGACGAGCGCGGCCGGGGTGCCCGGGAAGCTCTCCGGGCCGTCGTCCGCGGTGAACCGGTAGGGCTCGTCGGGGAGGACGACCAGGTCGGGGGCGGCGGCGGTGAGTTCGGCGAGGGGGATCTTCGGATAGCGCTCGGGGTGGTCGGCGAACACGTTGGCGATGCCCAGTCGGGCGAGGACGTCGCCCGCGAACGTGTCGCGCCCCAGCACCATCCACGGCCGCCGCCACACGGGCACGACCGCGCGGCGCGGGCCGCCCGCCGGGGGCCGGACGTCGGCCCACACCGTGCGGGCCTCGGCCAGCCACGACGGCGTACCGAGGCGGCAGGCGTCGGCGAGCATGCGGCCGAGCGAGGTGAACGCTTCGTCGACGGTGCGGATGCGGGTCGTCCACACGGCGAGGCCGCGGTCGCGGAGCGCATCGAGGTCGGGGACGCGGTTCTCCTCCTCGTTGGCGAGGACGAGGTCGGGCGCCAGCGCGGCGATGGCGTCGACGTCGGGGTTCTTGGTCCCGCGGATGCGGGCGACGTCGAGCCCCGCCGGGTGCGTGCACCAGTCGGTGGCACCGACGAGCAGGCCCGGCGCGGTGGCCGCCACGGCCTCGGTGAGCGACGGCACGAGGGAGACCACGCGGCCGATGCGCGGGGGCGGGTCGACGGGGGAACCGAGGTCGTCGTACATGCCGCCATCCTGACGCATCCGGCGCACATTGTCGGGCCACGCGGGGCGTTCATATGACTGTTTCCCGGCCCGGATACCGCCCGAAGCGCCCGGGTAATCCCCCGGCGACCGGGAGGCGGACACGGGGGAATTTCGAGGGGGGATTCGTGGCGCAGCAGCCGTTCGAACTGCCGGATTTCTACATGCCGTATCCGGCACGGCTGAACCCGCATGTCGACGAAGCACGGGCGCACACCAAGGCGTGGGCCCGGGAGATGGGCATGCTGGAAGGTTCGGGAGTCTGGACCGGGGAGGACTTGGACGCGCACGACTACGCGTTGCTGTGCGCCTACACGCATCCGGACACGTCGGGGCCGGACTTGTCGCTGGTCACCGACTGGTACACGTGGGTGTTCTTCTTCGACGACCACTTCCTCGAAGTGTTCAAACGCACCGAGGACCGCGCGGGCGGCAAGGCCTATCTGGACCGGATGCCGCTGTTCATGCCGCTCGACCCGGGCGCCGAGACGCCGGAGCCGACGAACCCGGTGGAGGCCGGGCTCAAGGACCTGTGGATGCGCACCGTACCGTCGATGTCGGCGGAATGGCGGGCCCGCTTCGCCGAGCACACCGCGAATCTGCTCAACGAATCGCTGTGGGAACTGTCGAACATCAATGCGGGCCGGATCCCCAATCCGGTGGAGTACATCGAGATGCGCCGGAAGGTCGGCGGGGCTCCGTGGTCGGCGAATCTCGTGGAATTCGCGGTGGGGGCGGAAGTCCCGGCGGCGATCGCCGAATCGCGGCCGTTGCGGGTGCTGCGCGAGTCGTTCTCGGACGCCGTGCACTTGCGCAACGACCTGTTCTCGTATGAGCGGGAGACCCGGGAGGAAGGCGAACTCAGCAACGGTGTCCTGGTGTTGGAGACGTTCTTCGCATGCGGGACCCAGGAGTCCGCGGATGCCGTCAACGACCTCCTGACGTCCCGGCTCCAGCAGTTCGAGGACACCGTGTTCACCGAACTCGGGCCGCTGTTCGCCGAGTACGGGATGGACGCCAAGCAGGCGGCGGATGTGCTGGCGTACGTCAAGGGCCTCCAGGACTGGCAGTCCGGCGGCCACGAATGGCACATGCGGTCGAGCCGCTACATGAACAAGAACGCGGTCGTCGGCGGCGACCCGGCGGCGCCGTTCCTGCCGTCCGGGTTCGGCATGTCGGCGGCGAACATCGTGGCCACGCTGGGCCGCATCCAGCGGCGCATGCACGCGCCGCACGCGGTCGGACCGAGCCTGCTGCCCGAGTTCGAGATGCCGTATCCGGTGCAGATCAGCCCGCACCACGAACAGGCGCTGCACAACTCGGTGGCGTGGGCGAAGGAGATGGGCCTGCTCGACCCGAGTCCGGGCGACCCGGGTTCGCACATCTGGACGGAGGCCAAGCTCCGCGACTTCGACTTCGCGCTGTGCTCGGCGGGCATCGATCCGGACGCCACTCCGGACGAGCTGGACACCTCGGCGATGTGGCTGACGTGGGGGACGTACGGAGACGACTACTACGCGGCCGTGTACGGCAGCATGGGCGACGTCGCGGGCGCCAAAGCCGCCACCGACCGGCTGCTCGCCCAGCTCACCCTCGACGGCACCCCGGGCCCCGAACCGGGCACCGCGATGGAACGCGCGCTCGCCGACGTGTGGCAGCGCACCGCGGCCCCGTTGGACGAGGTCAAGCGGCGCAATCTCCGGCAGTCGCTGCGCAGCATGATGGAAGCCTGGGTGTGGGAGGTCGCCAACCTGCAGCACCGCAGGGTGCCCGACCCGGTCGACTACGTGGAGATGCGGCGGCACACCTTCGGCTCGGACCTGACGAAGCTTCAGGCCCGGTACAGCCACGCGGACCTGCCGGAAGAAGTGTTCCGGTCGGGGCCGATCCAGTCGCTGGAGAACTCGGCGGCGGACTATGCGGCGCTGATGAACGACTTGTTCTCGTACCAGAAGGAAGTCGAGTTCGAAGGCGAGATCCACAACGCGGTGCTGGTGGTGGAGCAGTTCTTCGGCTGCGACTATCCGACGGCGGTGCGGATCGTCGGTGATCTGGTGAACCAGCGGATCCGGCAATTCCAGCACGTCGTCTCGCACGAGCTCCCGGTCTTGTACGACGACTTCCAGTTCGATGCGGGCTCACGCCAGGCGCTCGACGCGTACGTGGACGACCTGCGCAACTGGATGTCGGGGATCCTGCACTGGCACCGCAACGTGAAGCGGTACGACGAGGAGTCGCTGCGGCGGCATTTCGCCCCCGCGGAGGCGGTGCCGGCGGCGACGTACGTCGACGGGCCGACGGGCTTGGGCACGTCGGGCATCCGCATCCCGGCGATGCTGCAGCGCATGCAGGCGGTCGGCTGACGGGTCGGCGCGGTCGTCGTGCCCCGGCGGATGGGAGGCCGCCGGGGCACGGCCGCGCCGGGGTGCCGCGCGGCCCCGGGCAGGGTGCGGTGACGTGGGTGGCTCCCCTTCCGCGGCACGGCGCCGCGGATGCGAGAATCGCGGTCCGCGGCCCGGGTGCGTATGTCCCGGCCGGTCACACCGAGGGGGGAAGCGTGCTGGAACGCCACGAGATGGAGGCTTTTCTCGCCGTCGCCTCGGAATTGCACTTCGGGCGCGCCGCCGAGCAGATAGGCGTGTCGCCGGCCCGGGTGAGCCAGGCCATCCAGAAGGTCGAGCGGCGTATCGGCGCGCCGCTGTTCGAGCGGACGAGCCGGCGGGTGGGGCTGACCCCGCTCGGCGCCCGGCTCTACGCCGAGGTGCGGCCGCTGTACGACGGCATCCAGGCGGCTCTGGACCGGGCCCGGGACGCGGCGCACGGCGTCGGCGGGACGCTGCGGCTGGGCATCATGGGCGCGCTCGGGCACCTGATCCTGGATGTCATCGACGCCTTCACCGACCGGCACCCGGAGTGCGAGGTGCAGATCCGGGAGATCCACTTCAGCGACCCGTTCGGGGCGCTGCGCGCGGGCGAGATCGACGTCGCGGTGGTGTGGCTTCCGGTGCGGGAGCCGGATCTGCGGGTGGGGCCGGTGGTGGTGCGGGAGGGCAACGTGCTCGCGGTGTCGTCGCGGCACCGGCTGGCCGGGCGGGAGACGGTGTCGCTGGAGGACATCGCCGACGAGCGGGTGATCGGGGTCGACCGGCCGGAGGTGCCGGAGTACTGGGAGATCGCACACGCGCCGCGGCACACGCGGAGCGGGCGGGCGATCCCGCGCGGCGACCGGGCGACGACGTTCCAGGAGATCCTCGCCGCGGTGGTGACCGGGCCGGAGGTGTCGTTCGTCTCGGAGCACGCCAAGGACTTCTACGTGCGGCCCGGCATCACCTACATCCCGATCTCGGACGCCGCGCCGATCCGGTGGGGCCTGGTGTGGCGCGGCGCGGGCGAGCTGCACCGGGTGCGGGCCTTCGCCGAGGCGGCGGAGGCCGTGTCGCTGGCGAAGGGGATCCCGCAGGAGTGAGCGGCCCGGCTATCGGCCGGTCCACTGCGGCGGGCGCTTCTCCAGGAACGCGGTGAGGCCTTCGCGGGCGTCGGCGGAGGCGGTGACGGTGCGGAAGCCGTCCTCGGTGGCCTGCCAGCCGAGGTCGTCGTCGGCGGTGACGGCGCGCTCCACGGCTTGGAGGGTCTGGGAGACCGCGGTGGGCGAGTTCAGGCAGATGCGCTCGGCGAGTTCGAAGGCGGCGTCGAGGGCGTGGCCGGGGTCGGCGAGGCGGTTGACGACACCGAGCCCGTGGAGGCGTTCGGCATCGACGGGGTCGCCGGTGACGAGGAGTTCCCGCGCGACGTTGAGCGGCAGCGTGCGCGGGGCGCGGAAGATCGCGCCGCAGTTCGCCAGCAGTCCCCGGCGCACTTCCGGCAGCCCGAACCGGGCGCCGCGGGCGGCCACCACCAGGTCGCACGCGAGCACGATCTCGAACCCGCCCCCGAGCGCGAGGCCTTCGACCGCGGCGATGAGCGGCTTGGTCCGGGGCCGGCGGATGATGCCGTACTGGCCGCCTCGCTCGGTCTTGGGTGCGTAGCCGGCGGAGAGGTCGGTACCCGCGGAGAACACCGTGGAGGTGCCGGTGAGGATCCCCGCCCACAGATCGGGGTCGTTCTCCAGCACGTCGAGGGCGGCTTCGATGCCGTCGCTGATCTGCTGGTCGACGGCGTTGCGCTTGTGCTCGCGGCGGAGGGAGATGACGAGGACGCGGCCGTGGCGGGCGTGGGTGACGGTGGGGGTGTCCGAGCCGGCCTTGGCGGTCGAGCCGTCCGCGCCGTCCGAGCTGTCCTTGGTGTCCGCCATGGGGGCGCCTCCGCTGTCGCGCTTTAACTTGACGAAGTCAACTTACTTGGCTCCGCTATGCCGAGGCGAGCGCCGTCACCAGGGCGGACGTGGCCGCTTTGGCGGCGGCTTCGACCTGGCCGACCCCGGCGTCCATCGAGCCCTGGCCGTCGGACAGCACCACGACGAGGAGCTCACGGCCGCCGCGGGTGACCCGGCCGATGCTGTTGACCACCCAGAGGCCGGTGTCGCTGCGCGGCAGCCAGCCGTTCTTCAGCGCGGTCGGCCCGGCCTCGTCGGCGGCGGAGACACCCCAGGCCTGGTCGGCGTCGACGGAGTCCATGAGGTCGAGCAGGTAGGCGCGCGCGTCGCCGTTCAGGGCCGAACTGTCGGAGGTGACGGCGGTGAGGAGGTGGAGCTGGTCGTCGGGGGTGGTCGTGGTCAGACCCCAGTAAGTGTCCGTGCCGGGAGTGGTGGACGTGAGGCCGAACACGGTGTTGGCGGCGTTGAGTCCGGCGGCCCCGCCGATGTCGGTCCAGAGCGCGTCGGCGGCGTCGTTGTCGCTCTTCTCGATCATCGCGGTGGCGCCGGCGCGTTCGTCGGCCGTGAGGCCGCGGCCTTGCTGCTGCGCTTCGAGGAGGAGCGCGGCCAGGATGTCGACCTTGACGATGCTGGCGGTCGCGTACATGTGCCCCGTCGCCCCGGCGGTGGCCCGACGGCCGGACACGGTGTCGAGCACCGCCACGGTCAGGTTGCCCCCGGCGGTGGTGGGCAGGGCGGCGGCGAGCGAGGCGTCGAGGTCGACGGTGGTGGCGGCGGGAAGAGCGCGTTGCTGGGCGGTTTCGGCCGCGGATGCGCGGGGGCTCTCGGTGGGGGTGGCCGTCGGGGTCCGAGTCGCGGTCGGGGCCGGGGCGGCGGCGGTCGGCGGAGTCGCCGCGGCGGTGGCGGTCCTGGATCCGCCGACCCGGCCCCACGGAGTGAGGAACAGCCCCGCGAGCAGCACGATGAGCGCGATGATCGCGGCCAACAGCATCGTGGAGGGGTGCATACGGTTGGCGTTGCCGATGCGGGTGGTACGCCTGCTGCTCATGACACCCACGGTGGCAACCGGACCTGGAGAGAGGCTGAGGGGACTCTTGACAGGGGCTGAGAATCACCAGCCGCCCCGCACCTCAAACCGGGCCGTTCGAGCGATACCGCCGAAGCGTCAGCGCCCGACGGCCACCCGGCCCGCGCGCTGCGCCGCCCGCACCGTGGTCCCGGCCGCGCTGCCGGTCCCGGTCCCGGTGGGCGCCGACACCATCGGCCCCGACGCCGGGGCCGCGCCGAAACCCTCGATGACCGCGTGCCACGGCAGGTGCAGGCTCGGCAGGGTCGATCCCACCGCCCACACCGAGGCCCGTCCCGGCCGGGCGCCCGGCACCACGGCCACCGAGAACAGCGACACCCCGGCCTCCGGCGCGGCGGCGACTTCCTGCCACGTGCGGCCGTCCCAGCGCATGGTCAGCGCCTTGTTCGCCGCATCGGCCCGCTCGCCCACGGCCCACACGTCACCGCGCTCGCCGGACACCCCGTGCAGCGTTCCGTCGACCGCGGGCATCGCGGCACGCGTCCACGTCCGGCCGTCCCAGTGGTAGGCCAGCGGCTGCGACGCGCCCACGGCCGTGCTCACGCTTCCGACCGCCCACACGTCGTCGGGAGCCAGCACCGTCACGCCTTCGAGGCTGTACGCCTTGTCGGCGTCGTGCGGCACGTCCACGATCCGCCACGCCCGGCCGTCCCAGCGCTCGGCCAGCGGCCGCCCGGTGCCGTTCGCGTCGTAGGCGACGCCGACCGCCCACACGCCGCCGGTGCGGTCGGGCGCGGCCGCGAACAGCAGGGCATGGCCGCCGGTGTCCGGGGTCGGGACATCCGTCCACGCCTGCCCGTCCCAGTGGTACGCCAAGGGCTTCGCGTCGTCGAGGCGGTCGACCGCGGTCGCACCGACCATCCACACGTCCGACGGCCCGAGCGCCGCCGCACCGAAGGCGTAGGCCGACACGTTCGCGGGCGTCGCCGGCACCGGCGTCTCGCGCCACGTCCGCCCGTCGAAGTGCATCGCCAGCGCCCGGTCGTTGTACGCGGCCGCGTCGTTCCAGTGCCCCAGCGCCCACACGTCGTGCGGTCCGACCGGCAGCACCGCGTCGAACTGGCCCTTGCCGTCGTGGCCGGACACCGGGACGTTGCGCCATGCGGTCCCGTCGAAGTGCTGGACGATCGGCGGTCCGCCGCCGGTATCGCCCTGATAGCCCACCGCCCACGCATCGCGGGGCCCGAGGGCCGCGACCGCGCGGAGTTCCTGGTCGTCCTGCCCGGAGCCGAGCGGCCAGACATGCCAACCGGGTTCCTGGGCACGGGAGTTGCCTGCCCAGGCGGGTCCGGCCGGGTGGGCGAGGGTCAGCGTGACCGCCGCCGTTGCGGCGGCCAGGACCGCCCTGCCGCGCGTACGCATGCCACGGCTCCTTTCGGGGGATGTCGGGCCGTCGACGTTACAAGATCGTTGCCTGGCGACCGCCCCTCCGATCCGCCCGATCGCCGCACCCCGGCGGGAAGTTCACCCGCCCGGCCCAGCCGCGCCACGCCGCCCTCCGGCGAGTCGGCCCGACTCGCGCGCCCCGTTCACCCGCCGCCGGCGGTGCCGCCCGCCGCCGTCCCCGGTGAATTCACCCTCAAGATTCCACCAAATTGTTGAACACACAACGACTCGATGGTTGAATTCACAACGACCGGCACCCGCGGGTTCCTCCCCGGCATCGGCCCGCGCCGTCGTTTTCCCCCCATCACTCCAGGGAGTTCCGCATGACCACCGCTCTCCAGCGCCCCGAACTCGCGGCCGGCACCTGGGTCGTCGACCCGGTGCACTCGGCGGTCTCGTTCACCGTACGGCACCTCGGCCTCGCGGGTGTCCGCGGCGCCTTCGGGCAGTTCTCCGGCGAGATCACGGTCGGCGACGACCCGCTGGCCGCGTCGGTACGCGCCGAGATCGCGATCGCGTCCGTCACCACGCTCAACGAGATGCGCGACGGGCACCTCCTCAGCCCCGACTTCTTCGACGCCGAGGCCCACCCGACCGTCGTCTTCGCGTCCACCGGCGTCAAGCAGGTCGCGGGCGACGAGTACGTCCTGTCCGGCGACCTGACGCTCCGCGGCGTCACCAAGTCCGTCGAGCTGACGCTGGCCTACAACGGCACCCAGACCGACCCGCAGTCCGGCGCCGAGAAGGCCGGCTTCAGCGCGGTCGCGAACATCCTGCGCAGCGACTTCGGCGTCGGCCCGCAGATGTCGCTCCCGTCGGGCGCGCTCGCGATCGCCGACAAGGTGCGCATCGAGCTGGAGATCCAGGCCGCGCTCGCCGGCTGACCAGGCTGCTCATTCCGCGGTCGGGCGGCCGTCCACCAGGTAGACCGTGCCGCCCGACCTGCGCATCTCCAGCGCCACCGCCGCCCGCCGGGCCACCCGCGGGTGGAGCGCGGCCAGCGCGTCGTCCGGCGGCAGTGCGGCGGCGCCGACGAGTTCGAGGTCGACCGCGCGCAGGTCGCGGACCTCGGCGTCGGTGAGCGGACGCGTGTCGAAGACGAAGTGCAGGACCGGGCGCCCGTACACGGCCGCCGACGTCACGTCGCACACCAGCAGGCGCCCGATCAGCAGGTCGAGCCCGATCTCCTCGGCGACCTCGCGGGCCGCGCTCTCGTGCGGCGCCTCGCCCTCCTCGGCCATCCCGCCCGGCAGCTCCCAGCCGTCCTTGTAGGCGGGGTTCACCACCACCAGCCGACCGGCCGCGTCGGTGACCACCACCGCGGCCGAGTACGGCGCCGCCGGGAAGTCCGCCACCAAGTCCTTGACGTCCTGCGGAACCTCGGGATCGGCGACCCCTTCGCCCTGGTCCACACCCACCGTGCCCACCGTGCCTTCCCACGCCGATGCGGGCCGCCCGGGTCAGGGCCGCCCGCACCGACGTTACTGGCACCACCCCTTCGGTTACGGTGCCGACACCGCCCCGAGGATGTCCTGCTTGGCGGCCCGCGCCGCCGGCCGCGTCCCCGCGAGCAGTCCGCCCAGGGCCCCGGAGGCCAGCAGGATCGCCAGCTGCCCGGCGGGAACCCGGTACGGCACCGGCTGGTCTCCGGCAAGCACGCCGACTGCCGCCCAGGCCAGGAACGCGCCGAGCGCCAGCCCGGTCAGCGCGCCGAGGACGGCGACGAACGCCGACTCCCAGCGCAGCGAGGCCCGGACCTGGCCGCGTTCCGCACCGATCGCACGCAACAGGCCCAGTTCGCGGCGTCGTTCGTGGGCGGCCAGCGCAAGGGTGTTGGCGATGCCGCCGAGCGCGATCAGCAACGCCAGGGCCAGCAGCACGTACACCACCGTGACGAACTGGTCGACCATGGCCAGGGACGCGTCGATGTAGGCGTCGCGGTCACGCACCGGCGGATTGCCGTACGCCGCGGCGGCCTTCGTGATCTCGGCCTTCACCTGCTTGGCCGCCGCCCCGTCGGCGAGTCCGACCACGGCCATCGCGTCGACGTCCGCCACCGAGTGCGGCGCCCAGGCCTGACGGTCGATCAGGTAGTCGCCGGTCACCGTGGTGCGCGTGTAGATCCCGGCCAGGGTCAGCGACGCCCGCGCGCCGTCGGGGTAGACGACCGGCACCGCGGTCCCGACCCGCCAGCCGCGGTCCGACGCCACCGAGTCCGCCACGGCGATCTGGTCCGGGCCCAGGCCGGTGGCGGTCCCCGCGTCGAGCCCCAGATCGAGGACGCGGTCGAGCCGCCCGGTGTCCACCGCCATGACCTGCTTGCTCGCCCCGTCCACCAGCGCGTTGCCGCGCTGCATGCCGACCACCGCGTCCACGCCGGGCAGTCGGCCGATGCGCCGGGTCAGCTCCGGGCTGTGTCCGGAACTCGCCCAGCCCGCGGTGCTGGTGGCGACCACGAAGTCGCCGGTCACGGTGTCGCGGGTCTCCCCCTCCGCACCTTGCTTGAGCGACGCGGCGAAGATCGCCACGACGGTGACCACGGCAATACCGACGACCATCGCGGTCGCCGCGCCCGCCGTGCGGCGCGGGCTGCGCAGCACGTTCCCGCGGGCCAGCATCGGCCCGGCGCCCAGCCGGGCGAACGGCGCGGTCAGCAGCCCCCCGAGGAACCGGACCACGACCGGCGCGACCATCAGTACGCCCGCCAGACACAGCAGCGCGCCGATTCCGAACACCCAGGCCGCCGATCCGGTGGCCGCGACCGCGATGCCCGCGGCCGACAGGACCGACCCGCCGACCGTCCGGCGCCGCGGGATACCCGCGTCCTCCGCCGCGGTCGACCGCAGCGCCGCGATGGGCGCGACACGCGAGCCGCGGACAGCGGGGACGAGCGCCGACACCAGCGTGACGACGATGCCGACGGGCAGCACGATCACCGCGACCTGTCCGCGGAACGTCATGCCGCTGATCGGGAAGGCGAACCCGAACGCCGAGAACAGTTCCTTGAGCCCGACCGCCAGCCCCGCCCCGGCGGCCAGCCCGAGCAGCGACGCGGTCACGCCGATCACCAGCGCCTCGGCGAGCGCCTGCGCCCGGATCTGCCGCCGTGACGCGCCGAGCGCCCGCAGCAGCGCGGCCTGGCGCATACGCTGCGCGGTGACCACGGAGAACGTGTGGTTGATCGAGAACGCCGCGACGACCAGCGCGATGGCCGCGAACGCGGACAGGAACGTCCGGAAGATGGTGAGGAACCCGTCCGACACCGCGTCGACCTGCTCCTGCGTCGCCTCGCTGCCCGGGGTCGCCTGCACACCCGGCGGCAGCACGCGCTGGATCGCCGCCGCGGCGGACTCCTGCGCGGCTTTGTCGGGTTGGCCGTTCAGCCTGACCGACACCGAGGTGACCTGGCCGGGGTCGCGGGCGATGTGCGCGCGGGCGCCGTCGAGGCTGAAGGCGGTGTAGGAGCTGCCGCCGAACGCGTCCGCGTCTCCGAAGGTGGCGATGCCGACGACGGTGACCGGCACCGGTGCGGGCGTCAGGACGGTGATGCGGTCGCCGACCTTGAGGTGCCCCTGCTTCGCGGAGGCCCGGTCGACGACGACCTCGTCCGCGGTCCGCGGCGCATGGCCGTTCGCCAGCTTGTACGGGTTGAGCGCCGGGTCCCCGATCCAGTTCCCGGCCAGGCGAGGCCCGTTGCCGGTGAGCATGTCGCCGTCCTTGCCGACGAGTTGGCCGTAGCCGACGACGACGGGTTCGGCGGCGGCCACTCCGGGCACGCCGCGGACGGCGTCGGCGACGCCCGCCGGGATGCCCGCCCGGCTGGTGCCGGGCTGGTCGGTGACGTCCGTGGCGTTGCGGACCACGACGTCGGTGCCCGCGCCGTTGTCGCGGATCAGGCCGGTGACGGACGACTTGAGCGTGTCGGACAGGATGAGCGCGCCGGACAGGAACGCGGTGCCGAGCAGCACCGCGACCATCAGGCCCGCGATGCGGCGCCTGTAGGCGGCGAGGTTGCGCAGCGTCAGCCTGCCGACGCCGAGTCGGGGAAGTTCCTTGGTCCGTGTTCCCGGTGTTCCCGGTGTTTCCGGTGTCGTGGTGCTCATGACCGCACACCCGTCTTGACCGCGTCGAAGGCCTTCATCCGGTCGAGGACGGCGTCCGGGGTGGGCGCGTCCATGCGGTCGGCGATCCGCCCGTCGGCGAGGAACACCACGGTGTCCGCGTAGCCGGCCGCGACCGGGTCGTGCGTGACCATGAGCACGGTCTGGCCGAGGGTGTCGACGGATTCCCGGAGCAGCGCGAGGACTTCGGCGCCGCTGCGGGAGTCGAGGTTGCCGGTGGGCTCGTCGGCGAGGATCAGTTCGGGCCGGGTGGCCAGGGCGCGGGCCACGGCGACGCGCTGCTGCTGGCCGCCGGACAGTTCGGCGGGCCGGTGGCCGAGCCGGTCGCGCAGGCCGACCGCGTCGACCACGCGGTCGACCCACGCGGGGTCGAGCCGGGTCCCGGCGAGGGACGCGGGCAGGGTGATGTTCTCGCCCGCGGTGAGGGTGGGCAGCAGGTTGAACGCCTGGAACACGAAGCCGATGCGGTCGCGGCGCAGCCGGGTGAGCTGCTTGTCGGACAGCGTGCCGAGGTCGGTGTCGCCGAGCAGCACCTGGCCGCCGGTGAGGGTGTCGAGGCCGGCCAGGCAGTGCAGGAGGGTGGACTTTCCGGACCCGGAGGGGCCCATGACCGCGGTGAAGCGGCCGGGGGTGAAGCCCACGGTGACGTCGTCGAGGGCGCGGACTTCGGTGGCGCCCGCGCCGTAGGCGCGCACGCCGTTCCGTACGCATGCGGCGTACCGGGGAGACGTACCGGACATGACAGGGCTCCCGGATGAGAGGGGGCGGGAGGCGGGTTTTCCGGTCGTGCGACCGGGCCGCCTTGGATGCCTCCAGCCTTGTCGTGCGGCGGTGCGGAATCGTCCGGCGGCGGGAGGCTCGTGGCGGTCTCCCGGCGGAGGCGGCGGGTCTGCCGCGGGGGTGTCCGGCGTACTCCCCGGGGAGCAGTCCGCGTGGGCCGGCTGCGCCGTGCGGAGTCCGGGCGATGCCGCCGTGCGCGGGACGGAAGCCGCAGGTCGCGCGCCCTAGAGTGGCGAAGGTGAGCAGAACGTCCCGAGTCCTCCCCGAGGCGGAACCCGATCCGGACGGCAGGCCTGCGGGCGGTGCCCGGCCGGCCGACGCCGGCGGTCCGCCGTTCGGTCCGCGGCTGTTCGGTCCGCGTTTCCCGCCGCCGCTGGCGTGGCTGCCGCGCGATGTGCTGCTGTCCGTGTTCCTGGGGGCCCTGCAGATCGCCGGCACGTTCGGTGCGGCACGCGGCCAGCGGCACACCGCCGGGCTGCGCGGTCTGGACGCCTTGGCGATCGTGCTGGCGTGCATCGGCCCGCTGCTGCTGCTCGTGCGGCGCCGCTACCCGGTGCCGGTGCTGATCGCGTCGGTGCTGCCTCCGCTGGTGTACGCGCTGCGCGACTATCCGCCCGGCCCGGTGTACCTGTCGCTGGTCGTCGCGCTGTTCACCGCGATGACCGCGGGCTGCCGGACGGTGTCCTACGTCGTCCTGGTCGCGGGCTACGTGGTCATAGGCTGGATCGTGCCGTGGGTGCGCGACGACGAGCCGCCGAGCGCGGCCTGGGCGGGCGGGGTCGCGGCATGGCTGATGGTGCTCGCCGCGTTCAGCGAGGTCGTGCGGGTGCGGCGGGCGTACGTGGCCGCCGAGCGGCAGCGTGCCGCCGAGGAGCAGGCCGCCCGCGAGGAGGCCGAACGCCGCCGCGCGGGCGAGGAGCGGCTGCGCATCGCCCGCGAACTCCACGACGTGCTCGCCCACCACATCTCGCTGATGAACGTGCAGGCCTCGGTCGGCCTGGAGTTGATGGACGCGAACCCCGAGCAGGCCCGCACCGCGCTCACCGCGGTCAAGCAGGCGAGCCGGGAAGCGCTCGGCGAACTCCGGGGCGTGCTGGCGATTCTCAAGGGCGAGGGCGAGTCGGCGCCGCGTACGCCCACCGCAGGACTCGCCGACCTCGACGATCTGGTGTCACGAGCCTCGACCGCGCATCTCGCGGTGCGGCTGGAACGCGACAACGCGGTGCGGGACCTGCCCGGACCGGTCGGATTGGCCGCGTACCGCATCGTGCAGGAGGCGGTGACGAACGCGGTGCGGCATTCCGGTGCCGCGCACGTGACCGTGCGCCTGTCGCTCGCGGACGGCGGCGGCGCACTGCGGGTCGCCGTGGAGGACGACGGGCGCGGGCCCACCGGGGCCGCGGGCACGTCCGGCGGCCACGGCCTGCGCAACATGCGGGAGCGGGCAAGTGCCCTGGGCGGCACGCTGTCCAGCGGCGCCCGTCCCGGTGGCGGCTTCCGGGTGGTGGCCGTGCTGCCGGTCACCGGCGACAATGCAGGCGACGCGCGGGACGGCCGCGCGGACGCCCACGAGGGAGACGGTGCCGCGTGATCAGGTTGGTCCTCGCCGACGACCAGGCGCTGGTCCGCGCCGGATTCCGGGCGCTGATCGACGCGCAGCCGGACATGGAGGTGGTCGCCGAGGCCGCCGACGGCGAGGCGGCGTTCGCCGCGGTCCGCGAACACCGGCCCGACGTCGTGCTCATGGACATCCGCATGCCGGGCGTCGACGGCCTGGAAGCGGCCCGCCGGATCACCGCGGACCCGGACCTGACCGCGACGCGGGTCATCATCCTCACCACGTTCGACCTCGACGAGTACGTGTTCGAGGCGCTCCGGCACGGGGTCAGCGGCTTCCTGGTCAAGGACACCGAGCCGGCCGAACTGGTGCGCGGCGTACGCTCCGTGGCCTCCGGCGACGCGCTCCTGTCGCCCGGCGTCACCCGGCGCCTCATCGAGGAGTACAGCGCGCAGGCCACCCCGCCCGCGCAGACCCCGGGCCTGGAACTCCTGACCGGCCGCGAGCGCGAGGTCGTCGGCCTGGTCGGCCAAGGCCTGTCGAACGAGGAAATCGCGGACCAGTTGGTGGTGAGCCCGCTGACCGCCAAGACGCACGTCAGCCGCGCCATGGTGAAGCTTGCCGTCCGGGACCGCGCGCAGTTGGTCGTGTTCGCCTACGAGACCGGGCTGGTCCGGCCGGGGCGCCGCTGAATCCGGCAATTCGGCTTCTCACTAAGCCCGTTCGAGGGAAAACCGGCGGTCGGCGGGGAAAGCATCCCGGCATGGACGTCCACAGCCTGGCCGCCGTGCTCGGGGCCGCCGCGGGTCTGGCCGGTGCGTACCTCCATCGCCGCGGGCGGGTGCGGGCGTGGCTGCCGCATCTGTTCATGGCCGCCGCCATGGCCGCGATGGCACTCCCCGAACGCGATCCGCTGGGGCCGGCGGGCTGGATGCTGCTGCTCGGCGTGGGCGCCGCCTGGGCGCTGGGGCGTCCGGGGACGCGGCGCGGGGCGGGCCGGGCCGCCGCGGCCCTGGATTTGTACGCGATGGGCGTCCTCACGCTGCTGATGCCGGCCGTGCACGGCGGCGGGCACGCGCACCACGGGGGCGGCGCGGATTCGACGTGGTGGGTGCCGCCGTATGCGGCGCTGCTTGCCGTGTGGTTCGCGGCCCGCGTGGCGTTGGCCACCGCCGAGTACCGCCGTTACGCGGCCGTGCCCGCGTCCGGTCCGCGGTTCGACGGCTGCGCGAATCCATCGGTGTCGTCGGCGTGTTCGACGGCGATGATCACGTCGATGGCGGTGATGGCTTTCGCGGCGTAGCGGCCTTGCCGCGCGGTCAGTCCTCGTCCGCCATCAGCGCCAGCTTGGTCACCGTGTTCCAATTGCGCGCCGTCCCGCCCGCCTTCAGCTTGCGTTCGACGACGAGCGGCAGCTTGGCTTCGTTGATGCCGCGCGGCAGGTTGTAGTAGATCTCCCGGCCGGTGACGGCCATTTCGTCCGGCGGATATGCGGCGGCGTCGACGTCGGCCAGCTTGGCGGTGTCGACGGGCTCGGCGAAGAACGTCACCAGGAACTTCGACGGGTGGCCGACGTCGAGCGGGTTGGCGTCCACGACCGCGCGCATCTCGGCGCCGGTGCGGACCATGACGCGGATGCTGCCGCCGAAGGTCTCGGTGATCGCCGCTTCCACGGCGGCGGACACCGTGGCGGGATCGGCGGCGTCGGCCCGGAAGACCGCGTTGCCGCTCTGCAGCAGCGTGGCGACTTCGGCATAGCCCAACCCGTCGAGCATCGCGCGGAGTTCCGCCATCGGGATCTTGTTCTTGCCGCCGACGTTGATACCGCGGAGCAGCGCGACGAAGCGGGTCACAGGGGGCGTCCTTTCGGGGGCCGTGCGGCAGGTCGTGCCGGTGGTCAGAGCGACGAGTACAGCATCCAGGCGACGTGCATGACCTCCGGCTTGCCGGACTCGGGGAGCGTGGCGTCCTGGACGTCCCACACGGCGGACAGCACCGCCACGACGAACCCCCACATCGTCAGCATGTCGCGGCCGAGATCGGCGCCCGGCACCGCGCCGTCGAGTTCCTCGGCGAGCACGCCGATCCGGCTGTCGAGAATGCGCGCGGCACCGCAGCCGGTCGAGCGGCTCGGCAGCAGCCCCGGATTCCACAGCATGACCGCGGTGTCGAACCCGGGGTCGCCGCGCAGCCCCTTGGGGTCGATCGCCAGCCAGGCCGGGGCGCCGTCGCGGGTGGCGTGCAGCAGGTTGCCGTGGTGGAGGTCGCCGTGCAGGAGCAGTCCGGCGTGCGGGGCGGAGGCCAGGTCGCGGAAGAGGCCGCGGGCGGCGGCGAAGAGGTCGGGGTCGAGGGGCCCGGCGGCGGGGTGGGTGTCCGCGTACCAGTCGAAGTCCTCGGCGTACTCAACGACTTCGGGAATCCGGACGGTGTCGGTGGTGCCGGGCACCGCGAGGGCTTCGGGGGCCGGCTGCCACAGGCCGCGCATCGAGGCGGCCAGGGCCCGGGTGGCCGCGGCGTCGTCCGCCTTGATGCCGAGTGCTGCGGCGCGCGGCGGCCAGGTGGCGTCGGCGAGCGTCTCGGCGGTGTACCCCGGCTCGGCGCGTTCCAGCAGCATGATCCGGGCGTCGGGGTCGTGGTGGTGGAGCCGCGTCGCGCCGCGGCCCTGCCAGGCGGCGAGCACGGCGGCCTCTCGCGCGGCGGTCTCGGCGCCGGGCGGTGCGGCTTTGACCACGTGGCCGGTGCCGTCGGCCGCGTCGGCGGAGGCGACGAAGTTGTAGGAGAGCGGATAGGGCTCGCCGACGGTCAACCCGTGGGCGTCCGCGTACGCGCCGACCAGCGCGGGCAGCCCGGCCAGCCAGGCCCGGCCTTCGGCTCCGTACAGGCTGCTGATCGTGTCGCGGAAAGCCCGCGGCGGCTTCCAGTCCGCGCGCACGGTTGCTAGCTCGCGGCGCGCAGGCCGGCGGGACGCGGCTGGAGCAGGGCGTCGACGAGGGGCGCGGACGGGTCGATCGTCAGATCGAGCGGCGCGGGCGGGCGTCCGGCCCGGATCAGCAGGTCGCCGACCGCGGCGGTCATCGCCCCGTTGTCGGTGCACAGCCGCAGCGGCGGCACGCGCAACGCGATCCCGGCGGCCGCGCAGCGCTCCTCGGCGAGCGCCCGCACCCGCGAGTTCGCCGCGACCCCGCCGACGACGACGAGGGTGTCGACCCCGCGGGCCCGGCAGGCTGCCACCGCCTTGCGGGTCAGCACGTCCGCAATGGCCTCCTGCAGCGACGCGGCGGCGTCCGCGACGGCGGGTTCGCGCCCGGCACGCCGCTCCGCCTCGGCCCACCGCGCCGCGGCGGTCTTGAGCCCGGAGAACGAGAACCCGAACGCGGCGTCGCGCGGCCCGGTCATCGGCCGCGGGAAGGCGACCGCCTTCGCGTTGCCGGTCTTGGCGGCCCGGTCGACGTTGGGGCCGCCGGGGTACGGCAGCCCGAGCACGCGCGCGGCCTTGTCGAAGCACTCCCCCGCGGCGTCGTCGACGGTGTCGCCGAGGTGCTCGATCGGGTCGGTGGCGAGGTCGCGGACGTAGAGGAGCGAGGTGTGGCCGCCGGAGACGATCAGCACGATCGACGGGTTCGGCAGCGGCTCGCCGTCGAGCGTGGCGGCGGCGACGTGCCCGGCGAGGTGGTGGACGCCGTACAGCGGCACGTCCAGCGCCAGCGCGTAGGCCTTCGCGGCGGCGACCCCGACCTGCAGCGCGGTGGCCAGACCCGGGCCGGCGGTGACGGCGATCGCGCCGACGTCCGCGAGCGTGAGGCCGGCGTCGGCGAGCGCGGCACGGACCACCGGGGTGACGGAGTGCAGGTGCGCGCGGGCGGCGATCTCGGGCACGACACCGCCGAACCGGGCGTGCTCGTCCATGCTCGACGCGACCGCCTGCCCGAGCACGACCCCGTCCCGGACCAGCCCGACCCCGGTCTCGTCGCACGACGTCTCGATCCCGAGAACCACCGGACCCACCGTGACACCGCCCTCACCCTGGGAAACCGCGGCTCCTGCGCCGCACCGGGGCAAGATTAGCGGGCCGCCACCGCAGGGCCGCGGTCCCCCGATCGGCGTAGCGTGGAGCGAGGGGCAACTCCAGCGCCATCGAGGGAGACGTCCAATGCCCGGATCGACCACCCTGAGCCGCCACGCCTCGGCGACCTTTCTCGACCACACGGACGCGGAACGCCTGCTCGCCGTCGTCAACGAACTCGCCCGCATGACCGTCGACACCCCGAACCGCTTGTCGGACGCCCAGGTCGCCGCGCTGTGCGGCCCCTCGATGTCCGGCCGGGCCGAACTGGCCGCGTGGCTCACCGGATTGAGTGGAACGGTGAGCGAACAGCAACATCATGGTTTGGGCCATGCGTGAATGTTGCTACGTTCTGTGGCGAGAGCCGCACCACTTGTGACATGGAGGGGCAGATGGCCGAAGTCGAAATCACCATTCGCATCGACGAAGCGGTCTTGGCCGAAGCAAAGTCGTTGATGCGCACCGAGGGCAACGAGGAGACGCTGCTCGAGGCCGTGACCGTGGCCATCGGCGCCGTGTACCAACGCCGCGCCGCCTTGCAGCGGATGCAGCAGATGGCGGCCGATGGCGACCTGTTCACGGAGAACGTCCGGGAGAAGCGGCCGGCGTGAGCGAGAGCTACTTGATCGACGCGAGCGCCTGCCACCGGCTCGTCCGCAATGCAGCAGTTGCGCGCGAGTGGAACGAGGTAGTCGAAAAGGGTCGGGTCGGCGTCAGCGGATATACCCAACTCGAACTCGTCCACGGCATGAGCGACCGCGCCCATCCGGCGTTCGTGGAACGCGATCTGCTGAATGCGCTCACATGGACCGTCGATCCCGACGGTGTTGTGAGACGAGCCAAGCAGGTCCAGGGCATGCTGCGTGAGCGCAGTTGGCATCAGGGCCCCGGCGTCGTGGACCTGCTGGTCGCAGCGACCGCCCAGCTCCTCGGGCTGACGCTCCTGCACTACGACGCCGATTTCGAAACCATCGCCAAGGTCACCGGCCAGCCCCACCGCTGGATCGCCGTGCGCGGGTCCGTGTCCTAAGGCGCAGCACGTCTGCTGGCGGGGGTCGTCGCACAGTTCGCACACACTCCCGTCAGCGCCACCCCCATCGGGTCCAGTCTGAAGCCCGAGTCGTCCGCCAGGCGCTTGGCCGCGTCGTCGAGCAGGTCTCCCGCGGCCCGTGTCACCGTGCCGCAGACGTTGCAGCGGACGTGGACGAACGTCTCGTCCTCCCCGGTCAGTTCACCGGCCAACCGGTAGGCCGCCGCGTCCTGGCCCATGCGCGTCTGGACGACCAGCCCCAGCCGTTCGAGCGCGTCCAGCGCGCGGTAGATCGTCGTGCGGTGCACCCCCGGCGCCGCGCGGTTGACCTCGGCGAAGATGCCGTCCGCGGTCAGGTAGCCGGGAGCCGAAGGGTCGGCCAACACCCGCAGAACCGCCGTGCGCGCGACGGTGACCCGCTCGCCGTGGGCGCGGATCCGGCGGACCGCTTCGTCGACGGTTTGCGCCGGGGTGGGGTGTGGCGATGCGGGGTCCATATGCAACAGTGTTGCATGTAGCCCGCCACCCGGCGATCCGGGCCGGGCGCCGGAAGCCTTCACGGCGAAGGCCCGCACCGCACACCGGAGGGAGCAGCGCATGGACGGCACACCCGTGGTCCGCGACCGCGCCGACGCCTGCCCCGGTGCGCTCGACGCCGCGCCCGCCGACGACGGACTGATCGCCCGCGTCCGCCTCCCCGGCGGCCGGCTCACCCCCGCCGCGGCGCGCACGCTCGCCGCGTGCGCCGACGCGCTCGGCAAAGGCCACGTCGACCTGACCGTCCGCGCCAACCTCCAGCTCCGCGGCCTCACCCCCGACGGCGTCACCGCCCTCGCGCCGCGCCTCGCCGCCGCCGGGCTGCTGCCGTCGCGGACCCACGACCGGGTCCGGAACATCGTCGCGTCGCCGTTCGCGGGCCGGGACCCGGGCGCGCTGGTCGACGGCGAGGCGATCGTCGTCGCTTTGGACACCGCGTTGTGCCGTATACCCGAACTCGCCGCACTTCCAGGGAGATTCCTGTTCTCCGTCGACGACGGGGGCTTCCCGGTGGCGACGCGTCGGCACGACGTGGCCCTGGTCGCCGCCGGCCCAGGCGCTGTCGCGCTGTGGGTCGGGGGGACCGACACCGGACTCCGCGCGACCGCCGCCGAAGCACCGGGAGTAGCGCTCGCGGCGGCCAAAGCCTTTCTGCGGCTGCGGGCGGCTGCCGACAGCAGCGCTTGGCATGTCCGCGAACTCCCCGGCGCCGCCGAGGAGGTGGCGAACGCACTGGGCGGCACCCCCACGGCACCCGAACCCCGGCGCGCCGGCCCGAAGCTCGGTCGCCACCGGCAAACCGATGGCCGCTGGGCCGTCTCCGCGCTCGTCCCGCTCGGCCGCTTGACGTCGCGTCAGCTCATCGCGCTTGCCGACCTTGCCGACCGGGTGAGTGCCCCGGGCCACGGCCGCCTCCGGGTTTCCCCGTGGCGTGGCATCGTCGTCGGAGACGTACCGGCATCGCAGGTGGCCGACGTGATTGCCGCGCTGGCCGCGATCGACGTGCCCGCCGACCCGGACTCGCCCTGGCGGGGCATCAGCGCGTGCAGCGGCGTCGGCGAGTGCCGCCGGGCGGCGGCGGATGTCCGGGGGTTGGCGCGGGCATTCGCGGAGGCCGGCGGCGTGGCCGCGACGCGGCATGACGGTCCGGCAGCGGTCCCCCCTCGCCGGCTGCCCGACTGCCAGGAACTTCCCCGCACCTCTGTCCACTTCGCCGCGTGCGAACGAGCCTGCGGAAAGCCCGCCGGAGCGGCGACCGCGATCACGCACGGCAATGCCGCCGAGGTCACCGTCGTCGGTGCGTCGGCGGAGGTCTCCGCGGGCGTTGAGGCCGCCGCCGCGACCCTTGCCGGCTTCCCCCCGCCTGACCGCTGAGCGGCTCTCCGTCAGGCCTGTGGAATTCCCCTGCTCTTACCCGTCTCCCCGAAAGGCCCCCTGTGGACGACTGGATCAAAGACGGCGCCGAGATCTACCGCCGTTCGTTCGCGACGATTCGGGCCGAGGCGGACCTCGCGCGGTTTCCCGAGGACGTGTCGCGGGTCGTCGTCCGCATGATCCACGCGTGCGGCATGACCGACCTCCCGCAGGACATCGGGTTCCACCCGGACGTCGCACGGGCCGCGAGTGCCGCGCTGCGCGGTGGGGCGACGATCCTGTGCGATGCGCAGATGGTGGCCTCGGGAGTGACGCGCGCACGGCTGCCGCGGGACAACGACGTCAAGTGCCTGCTGTCCGACCCGCGCGTACCGGAACTCGCCGCAGCGCAGGCGACGACCCGCAGTGCGGCGGCCGTCGACCTGTGGGGCGACGACCTCGACGGCGCCGTCGTCGCCGTCGGCAACGCGCCGACGACGCTGTTCCGGCTGCTCGAAGTCCTGGACGCGGGTGCGCCGAGGCCCGCCGCGATCGTCGGCGTTCCGGTGGGCTTCATCGGCGCCGCCGAGTCCAAGCAGGCGTTGGCCGAACGCGCGCGCGACATCCCGTACTTGGTCGTACACGGCCGCCGCGGAGGCAGCGCCATGGCGGCCGCCGCGCTCAACGCGATGGCGAGCGAGAAGGAATAGGCCACCGGAACCGCGACCCGCCGCGCCGCCCGCCACACCGCCCGCCCTACCGCGAAGTCCCTGCTCCCCCACGTCCCCCCGCATCCGCACGTCCCCCGCTCGACCCCGGAGACCCCTGTGACCGAGTCCGCCCCGCCCGCCCCCGTTTCCGCCGTGCCGCCGACCGGGCGGTTGTACGGTGTCGGACTCGGGCCCGGCGACCCGGAGTTGATGACGCTCAAGGCGCACCGGATCATCACGTCCGCGGACGTCGTGGCGTACCCGGTCAAGAAAGGCGCCCCGGGGGTCGCGATCACCATCGCGGGCCGCTACCTGAACGACGGTCAGGTACGGCTGCCGCTGGAGTACCCGGTGACCACCGGCACGACCGACCACCCGGGCGGCTACGACGGCGCCCTCGCCGAGTTCTACGACACCACCGCCGCCGAGATCGCCGCGCACCTCGACGCGGGGCGCGACGTGGCGGTGCTGTGCGAGGGCGATCCGTTCTTCTACGGCTCGTACATGTACTGGCACGAGCGGCTGGCCGACCGCTATCCCGCCGAGGTCGTGCCGGGTGTCACGTCGGTCAGCGGCGCGGCCGCGGTGCTCGGGCGGCCGCTGGTGCAGCACGACGAGGTGCTGACGATCCTCCCGGGCACGCTGCCCGCGGAGGTGCTCGCGGCCCGGCTGCGTACGTCGGACTCGGCGGCGGTCATCAAGCTCGGCAAGCGGCATTTCCCGGACGTGCGGGCCGCGTTCGAGGAAGCCGGGATCGCCGAACGGACGTGGTACGTCGAGCGGGCCACGACCGACCGTCAGCGGATCGAGCAACTCCCGGACGTGGCAGCCGGATCCGTCCCCTACTTCGCCCTCGTGGTGGCCCCGTCGGCATCGCCGGGCACCCCGTTTGCGACGAACCGTACGCCGGTCGAGCCGGTGGCGGAGTACGCGGTCCCCGCACCCACCGGCATCCTCGGCTCGGTCGACGTCGTCGGCCTCGGCCCGGCCGGCCCGGCATGGCTGACGCCGGAGGCGCATGCCGCGCTGGCCGCCGCGGACGACCTGGTCGGGTACGGCCCGTACGTCTCCCGCGTACCGCCCCGCCCCGGGCAGCGCCGCCACCTGACCGACAACCGCGTCGAGGCGGAACGCGCCCGGCACGCGCTGGCGCTCGCCGAGGCGGGCGCCCGGGTGGCCGTGGTGTCGAGCGGCGACGCCGGGGTATTCGCGATGGCGTCGGCGGTGCTGGAAGCCGCGGACGAGACGAAGAGCCCCGTGCCGGTGCGCGTGGTGCCCGGGCTGTCGGCGATGCAGGCCGTCGCGTCGCGGGCCGGTGCGCCACTGGGACACGATTTTGCGGTGATCAGCTTGTCCGACCGGCTCAAGCCATGGGACGTCATCGCCCGCCGCCTGACCGCCGCCGCGCAAGCCGACCTCGCGGTCGCGATCTACAACCCGGCGTCGAAGACGCGCCGCCACCAAGTCGCGGACGCCCGCGACCTGTTCCTCGAACACCGCGACCCGGCGACGCCGGTCGTGGTGGCGCGGGACGTCGGCGGCCCGACCGAGGCGGTGCGGATCGTGGCGCTGGGCGACCTCGACCCGGAGATCGTCGACATGCGCACGATGCTGATCGTCGGCGCGTCGACGACCCGCACGTACGCCCGCCCGGACGGGACGACGGGGGTCTACACGCCGCGCCGCTACCCGGCGTGAACCACGGCGGCAGGGGGCGGGCGTGGGACAGTGGGCGCGCCATGAGCGCCATCACGTCCCACCGGTTTTGCGGCGGGCCGACCCAGGTCCCGGTCCAGGCCCAGGTCCAGGTCCTACCGGAGGCCGCGCACCCACGCCTCCGCCTCGTCCGCACTCGCCACGCACCGCTCGGCGGTCACCGGCGGGCGGTCGATCATCACCACCGGCACGCCGAGTTCCCGCGCCGCGGCGAGCTTGGCGGCGGTCTGGGTGCCGCCGCTGTCCTTGGTGACGAGTACGTCGATGCGGTGGCGGCGCAGCAGCGCGATCTCGTCCTCGACGGTGAACGGCCCGCGCGCGAGCAGCAGTTCGAGCCTCGCCGGGACGGGGCCGGTGGGGGGTTCGACGCTGCGGAGGAGGAACCACAGGTCGTCGAGTGCGGCTCCGGCGTAGGGGGCGGTCTCCAGGCGTCCGGTGGTGAGGAAGACGCGGCGGCCGAGCGCGGGGAGCAGTGCGGCGGCGGCATCGGCGTCGGGGATCCGGCGCCAGTCGTCGCCCGCTTCCGCCGCCCATCCGGGGCGCTGCAGGCGCAGCAGCGGCACGTCCGCCCGGGCGCACGCGGCGACGGCGTTGGCGGAGATCCGCGCGGCGAACGGGTGGGTGGCGTCGACGACGGCCGTGACACCTTCACGGGCGAGGTAGACCGCGAGCCCGTCCGCACCGCCGAACCCGCCGATGCGGGACTCGCCGACGGGCAGCACGGGCGCCTTGGTGCGCCCGGCGAGCGACGAGACGACGCGGAGGCCGGAGGTGCCGTGCAGGTGCGTGGCAAGCGAGCGGGCGTCCGACGTCCCGCCGAGGATCAACACGTGCACAGGTACTCCTCTGCTGCTCCCCGCTCCGCTTTTCCCCGCCATCCCATCACCCGCGGTTCGGAGGCTCGCCGATGACCCGCCCTTCGGGACCGCTGCGCCGCGGCTGGACGACGGGGGCGTGTGCGACGGCCGCCACCACCGCGGCCTACCAGGCCTTGCTGACCGGGGAGTTCCCCGACCCGGTGACGATCACGCTGCCGGGCGGGCAGACCCCGGCTTTCGCCCTCGCCGTCGAGTCGCTGTCCGACGACGCGGCAATGGCGGGCGTGGTCAAGGACGCGGGCGACGACCCGGACGCCACCCACGGCGCCCTGATCCGCGCCACGGTGCGCCGCGGCACCCCCGGCAGCGGCGTGGTCTTCCGCGCGGGCCCGGGCGTCGGAACGGTGACCCTGCCGGGACTGCCGCTGGAGGTGGGCGAACCGGCGATCAATCCCGTCCCGCGCCGCATGATGCGCGACCACATCGCCGCGGTCGCCGCGGCCCACGGCGCCTCCGGCGACGCGGTGGTCGAGATCTCCGTCGACAACGGCGAGGAGATCGCCACCCACACGTGGAACCCCCGCCTGGGCATCCTCGGCGGCATCTCCATCCTCGGCACGACGGGCATCGTGATCCCGTACTCCTGCTCGGCCTGGATCGACTCGATCCGCCGCGGCATCGACGTGGCCATCGCCACCGGCGAGACCCACGTCCTGGGCGCGACGGGCACCACCTCCGAACGCGTCGGCGCCGAGATCCACGGCCTCTCCGGCACGGCCCTCCTCGACATGGGCGACTTCGCCGGCGCCCTCCTGAAATACCTCCGCCGCCACCCCGTCCCCCACCTCACCATCGCCGGCGGCTTCGCCAAACTCGGCAAACTCGCCGACGGACACCTCGACCTGCACTCGGCCCGCTCCCAGGTCGACCTGGCCTCCCTGGCCGAACGCGCCGCCGCCCTGGGCGCCGCCCCCGCCCTGACCACCGCCATCCACAACGCCAACACCGCCCTCCACGCCCTCCAACTCGCCGAAGCAGCCGCCCTGCCCCTGGGCGACGCGGTGGCCGCCGCGGCCCGCGACGCGGCCCTGCGGCACCTGCACGGCAGCGCAATGCCGATCGAGGTGGACGTGATCGCGGTGGATCGGATGGGGAGGGTGGTGGGGAGGGCGGGGTAGGGGGCGCTCGGCCGTGTGGAGGTCGATCACGGTATATAGGGGTACAGTTTATATAACTGCACCTATATATTCGCGGAGACGCCTGTGCGCAAGCCCGCCGAGATGTTCGATCGCGAGTACGAGTGGTCGGCACTGACCCGCTTCATCACCGACGAGCAGCCCGGTGCCACGCTCGGTGTCGTCTCCGGGCGGCGCCGCCAAGGCAAGACGTTCCTGCTCGATGCGGCGTGCCGGGCCGCGGGCGGGTTCTACTTCGGGGCGACCGAAGCCACCGACACCGAGTCCTTGCGGCGCATCAGCGCGTCGCTGACCGCGCACGTGCGGCCCGCCGCCCCGTTCCACTTCGCGAACTGGAGCGAGGTGGTGGACGCGCTGTTCGCGCTCGGTGCGGAGCGGCCTGTGCCGGTCGTCATCGACGAGTTTCCCTACCTGGTGCGGGCAAATCCGGAGCTGCCGTCGATCATCCAGGAGGCCTTTCGCCCGCTGCGTGATGCCCGAACGGCGTCGCGGGCGCGTGTGCTGCTGTGCGGGTCGGCGCTGTCGTTCATGGGCAAGCTGCTATCCGGCAGTGCCCCGCTGCGCGGCCGCGCCGGGCTCGAACTCGTCGTCCGCACCCTCGACCACCAACTCGCCGCCGAGTTCTGGGAGATCACCGACCCGCACCTTGCGCTCCGGGTCAACGCCATCGTCGGCGGAACGCCGGCCTATCGGCGCGAGTTCGCCCGGGGCGACAGCCCTCGGGACGGCGAGGACTTCGACCCGTGGGTCGTCCGCACGGTGCTCAACCCCGAGACTCCGCTGTTCCGGGAGGCCCGCTACCTCCTCGCCGAGGAACCGGACCTCCGGGATACCGCGCTGTACCTGTCCGTTCTCGGCGCGGTCGCCGACGGGAATGCGACGCGTGGCGGCATCGCCGGGCACCTCGGCCGCAAGGCGACCGACCTCGCCCACCCGATCACCGTGCTGGAGGACGCCGGACTGCTGCACCGGGACCAGGACATCTTCCGCGACAACCGTCCGACGTACCGCATCGCGGAGCCGCTCATCGGCTTCTACCACGCCGTCATGCGCCCGGTCTGGGACCAGCTCGAACGCCCCGGAAGCGCCGCCCGGGTATGGAAGGCCACCCGGCGCCGTTTCGTCTGCAACGTCGTCGGGCCGCATTTCGAGCAGGTGTGCCGCGAGTGGACTCTCCATCACGCCGATCCGGACCTGCTCGGCGGGCTTCCGGCTCAAGTCGGGCACGGAGTCGTCCACGACACGGCTGCGCGCGTGGGCCACGAGGTGGACGTCGCCGTGGTCGGACTCGCCGACGGCCGGAAGCCGCCGCTGCTCGCGATCGGCGAGGCCAAATGGAACGACGTCATGGGCCTGGCACACATCGAACGCCTGCGCCACATCCGGGAAGTCGTCGGCCGAGCGGGACGTTACGACGCCTCCGCCACCAAGCTCCTGTGCTTCAGCGGCGCAGGATTCAACGACAAGGCGCGGGCAGCGGCGAACGCGGACCCCACGATCGAGCTGGTCGATCTGCGGATGCTGTATGGCTTGAGCTGACCGAAGCAGTTGCGCTTGGGGACCGCTCGGTCGGTCAGGTCGACTCCGGCACCCAGCGGATGCCGATTGCGTCGAGCCAGGTGTAGTCGTAGCCGATCAGGTCGAGTTGCATGCGCATCCAGGCGCGGCAGGAGTCGTCCTTGGACACCCAGGCGAGTGAGAGTGGGTGTGGCCGCGCCGGGGCCTTACTGCGGCGCCGGAACCAGCGGCGCCGCGGGGGATCGGCGACCGCGCGCGTGGGCCACTCCATCACGAGTTCGGCGACGGCGTAGATCTGACGGCGTGCGTCCGTCGTGCCGTTCCATCCGGAACCCGGGCCGTAGTACAGCCGGTCGCCCAGGGCCATGCTGCGGATTTCCCGGAGCGCGCGGTAGGACAGGAAAGCCATGGCGCCCTGGTCTTCCTTTGTCAGCGGCCGCGCGGTCACCCGGAGCAGGTCTTCATGAGAGGTGATGATCCGCAGGGCCGTGGCCATGGCGGCAATCGTAGGCGGCTGCCGCAGCAAGGGAGGTCGCCCGGCGGAGCCTTGCGTCAGCTCCCCACCGTCGCCTCCGTCGGCAGTTCCTCGCGGGTCGGCCGCTGCTGTCCGTTGGTCGGCCTGCGCGTGGTGGCCACGGTCAAGGAGATCAGGGCCAAGGCCGTCACCACGCTGCCGTAGACGACCGCGGTGTGGAGGAGGCCCGCGTGGGGGACGGTGAAGCCGGCGATGACGGCGGGGACGCAGAAGGCCAGGTAGTTGAGGACGTAGAGGGCGGCGAAGAGTTCCGCGCGTTCGGCGGGGGCGGCGGTGGGGACGATGGTGGTCAGCGCGCCGAGGAAGGCCGCGCCGAAGCCGTAGCCCGCGACCGCGCTCGCCGCGAAGAACAGCGCGGTGTTGTGGAGGCCGAGCGCGGCGAGGGTGGCCGCGGCGCCGGCGGCGAGGGCGGTCGAGCCGATGACCAGGGTCGGGCGGGCCGCGCGGCGGCGCATCGTGAGGGAGCCGGTCACGGCGCCGGACATCATCGTGGTGATGGCGAGTCCGGCGACGAAGTGGTTCCGCACGTGCAGGATTCCGGCCGCGAGCGTCGGCGCCAGGGACAGGTACAGGCCGCCGAGCGCCCACACCGCGACCAGCGCCGGGAGTACGGCGGCCAGCGGTCCCCGCGACGCGCGCGGTATGCGGACCTGCGGAAGCAGCGAGCCCGCCGCGCCGGGCCGACGGGTCACCGTCTCGGGTATGCAGACCAGCACGACCGCCGCGGCGAGGCTCGCGACGAGCAGCACGGCGAACACGGTCACGCGCGGCGCCGGCCCGTACTCGACCAGCAGACCCGAGCCGAACGCGCCGAACGCCAGGCCCGCCGTCGACGCCGCGCCGTTGGTCAGCGCGCCGAGCCCCGGCCGGCTCTCCGGCTCCAGGTCGACCAGCGCCGCCGCGATCGCCCCGGTCGCGATGCCCGTCGCGAGGCCTTGGACGGCACGCGCGGCCAGCAGCCACCCGACCGACCGCGCCTCGGCGAACACCAGCATGGCGACCGCTTCCACGACGAGCGCCCCGATCATCACCGGACGGCGGCCGAGGTAGTCGGACAGGCTGCCCAGCGTCAGCAGCGCGAGCAGCAGGAACACCGCGTACACGGCGAACACCGTGGTCAGCATGCCCGCCGAGAAATGCCAGCGGGCCTGGTACACGACATACAGCGGGGACGGCGCCGACGCGGCGAACATCAGCACCAGCAGAGCGGCGGTGACCAGCCAGAACGCCGCGGTGCGGGACACGCGGAAGGAACCGGGCATGCGGGGGACCTCGGGGCGGCTCGAAGCGAGGCGCAAGGCGGTGGTTCGCGGCCCCGGACAGGAGGCGGGTGCCGCGACGGCGTGCAGACCCCACCGCCTTAACGCAAAGATCTTGGCTTTAATGGACGCTACACCTGACGCCGCCAAAAGCAAAAGTCCTGGCGTTAAGGTGGCGGAGTGAGCCCAGACACCCCGGTCGGCGCGGACGAGCGCCCTCCCGCCCGCCGCGAAGGCGGCCGTAGCGCGCGCGTCCGCGAGGCGGTCTTCTCCGCCGCCGCCGAGTTGATCGCCGAGGGCGGCGCCGAGCGCCTCAGCATCCCCGCGGTCGCCGCCCGGGCGGGTGTCAACCCGACCACGGTGTACCGGCGTTGGGGCGACGCCGCGGGCCTGCTCCGCGATGTGACCGCCAACCGGCTGGCCCCCCACGACCCGCCCCCGGACACCGGCACGCTGCGCGGCGACCTGTCCGCCTGGGCCGCGCAGACCCTCGGCACCATCACCACCACGGAGGGCCTGGCCCTGCTCCGCGGGTCGGTCGCCTGCGCCGCGACGTCCGAGGGCCCCAGCCCCCGCATGGCCGCCCGCGAAAGCCAGCTCGCCGCGATCCTCGCCCACGCCGCCGAGCGCGGCGATCCCCACCCGACCCTGCGCCAGACCCTGGACTACCTGCTCGCCCCCCTGTACCTGCGCGTCCTCCTCAACCTCGCCCCCGCCGACACCGCCTACGCGGACACGCTGGTGGACGACTTGGTACGGCACTACGCGAAGCCCGATTAGCGTGCCCGGCGACCGGGCAGGCGATTGCGCCGGGACACCGGGACACGACGTCGTCGCGGCACAGCGATGAGTCCGCGCCCCCGCGCGGGTCTACCCCGGGAGAGCTCCTCGACTTCGCCTGAAGGATGGTTCTGCCGTGAGTGATTCGTCCCGTTTCCCGGAAGACGTCCGCGCGCTCGTCGCCGGAACGAACATCGCGCACCTTGCCACGCTGCTGCCCGACGGGTCGCCGCATTCGGTGCCGCTGTGGGTGGGCCTGGAAGGGGACCGGATCGCGTTCCTGACCTCACCGGAGTCGCGCAAGGCACGGAATGTGGCGAAGGATCCGCGGGTGGCGCTGTCCTTGCTGGACGCGGAGCAGCCCACGCGGATGGCGCACGTCCGCGGCCGGGTCGTGGCGGTGGTGGACGGCGACGAGGGGTGGGCGATCATCGACCGCATGGCGCAGAAGTACCTCGGCATGCCCTACCCGCTGCGCGAGGACCGGGTGGTCTACCTCGTCGAGGTGGAGCACGCCGGAATCATCGCGTTCTGAGACACGGGGCGCACCGGGGACGCCGTCGGCTCGGCCGGCAACAGCGGGTGGCCGAGCACGTCGTCATGGCTCGCCCCCGGCAGCACGGCAAGTTGCGCGGCAGAACGGCCGCTGCCGTCGAGGCCGGCGTCCTTCGGCCCGCCACCGGTCTTCGGCAACGGACGGCCTCGGGAGCGGCGTCCGGGCGCGCGGCACCGACACGCCCCCGACCGGAGCAATAGGGCCGACGGTGTCGGGTCGTTGCGGAGTCTGGAGAGCGACAGGCCTCAGTCCCCTGTCGCTAAGGAGCCCTCATGAAGATCCGTCGTTTCTGCGCCGTGGCCACCCTGGCCGCCGCGGCCCTGGCCGTTGCCGCGCCCGTGGCGTCCGCCGGTGTCGATGTCCACAACGTGGAGAAGTCGCACGTCAAGGTCGGCCACCACGTGTCGGTGTTCCAGCTGAAGGTGCAGGACGTCAAGGTCGGCCACGGCCACGTGTCGGTCTTCCAGAAGACCGTCGACGCGGTCAAGGTCGGCTGACGCCGAAGACCGGAAGCCACGCGCGCAACGCGACGGAGGCCGGGCCCCGGGAGACTCCCGGGTCCGGCCTCTCGCGATTGTGCGGGAGTCGCGCCCCGAAGGGCGCGGAGGCCCCGGAAGCTACGCCCCCGCCGCCGACCGCACCCGCTCCGGTGAATACAGGTGGCTCTCGCAGAACCCCGGCGCCGAGTCCTCCAGGACCCGGCCGATCATGATCACCGCGACGGCCTTCACACCGTTGTCTCGCACCAAGGCCTCAAGATCCGCCAGCCGCCCCCGCACCACCAGCTCGTCGGGGCGCGACGCGCGCGCCACGACGGCGACCGGGCAGTCGGCGCCGTACAGCGGGGTCAGCTCGGCGACGATCCGGGCCGTCTCGCGCACTGCCAAGTGCAGGACCAGCAGCGCGCCCGACCGGCCGAGGGTGGCCAGGTCCTCGCCCGGCGGCATGGCGGTCGAGTTGTTCGAGACACGGGTCAGGACGACCGTCTGGCCGACGCCGGGCAGCGTCAGTTCGCGGCCGAGGGCCGCCGACGCGGCGGCGAAGGCGGGCACACCCGGGGTGATGTCGTACGGAATCCCCAACGCGGCCAAGCGGCGGATCTGTTCGCCGACCGCGCTGTAGAACGACGTGTCGCCCGAGTGCAGCCGTACGACGTCGAGCCCGTCGTCGTGCGCCGCCCGGAACTCCGCGACGATCTCGTCGAGGGTGAGGTCGGCGGTGTCGACGAGACGCGCGTCCGCCGGTGCGGCATCCAGGAGTTCACGCGGCACGATGGCGCCCGCGTACAGGCACACCCGGGCCGACTCGATCAGCCGCAGGCCCCGCACCGTGATCAGGTCGGCCGCGCCCGGGCCCGCACCGACGAAGTGGACGGTCATGGACGGGACTCCTCTGCCACGTGCACGGCCTCGTCGGCCGACCGGCCCGGTGCCGGGTCGACGGCAGCCGGGCGGGTCACGATCCACTGGGTCACCGGCATCGACGCCCGCCACCCGGTGAACCTCCCCACCGGTGTCGACCGGCTGATCTGAATACGCGTCAACTCGCCGCCGAGCAAAGCCCGCTCACGCACGATCTCGGCCTCCGTCTCGACCGTGACCGCGTTCGCGACAAGCCGTCCGCCGGGCCGCAGCGCCGCCCAGCAGCGCTCCACCATGCCCGGCACGGTCAGCCCGCCGCCGATGAACACCGCGTCGGGAGCCAGGTCCGACGTGTCGAAGACGTCCGGAGCGTCACCCACCACGACCCGGAGTCCGGGTGCCCCGAGCGCATCGCGGTTCCGCGCAATACGACCGGCCCGTTCCGGGTCGCGTTCGAAAGCCACCGCCCGCCCCGTCGGATTGGCCCGCAGCCACTCGATCCCGATGCTGCCGCTCCCCGCCCCCACGTCCCAGAGCAGTTCACCGGGGCGCGGGGCGAGCGCGGCCAGGGTCAGCGCACGGATCTCGCGCTTCGTGAGCTGGCCGTCGTGGTCGAACGCCTCGTCGGGAAGACCTGGCGTGAGGACGTCCGTGAGGGGATCAGACCTCATCCTCCCCGCCCTCCAAATCCCCCTCGACCTCCAAGTACGCCTCCCGCAGCCCCTCCAGCGTCGCCGCGTCCGGCTTCGCCCAGAGGCCGCGGTCGGCGGCCTCGATGAGGCGCTCGGCGATCCCGCGCAGCGCCCACGGGTTGGACGTGCGCATGAACGCGCGGTTGGCCGGGTCGAGCACATACTCGGCGGCGAGCTTCTCGTACATCCAGTCCTGGACGACCCCGGTCGTCGCGTCGTACCCGAACAGGTAGTCGACGGTCGCCGCGAGTTCGAACGCGCCCTTGTAGCCGTGCTTGCGCATGGCCTCGATCCACCGCGGGTTCACCACCCGCGCCCGGAAGACCCGGGCGGTCTCCTGTTCGAGGGTCCGGGTGCGCACCGCGTCGGGCATCGTCGAGTCGCCGATGTACGCGGCCGGCGCCGTCCCGGTCAGCGCGCGCACGGCGGCGACCATGCCGCCGTGGTACTGGAAGTAGTCGTCCGAGTCGGCGATGTCGTGTTCGCGCGTGTCGGTGTTCTTCGCGGCGACGGCGATGCGCTTGTAGGCGCGCTCCATGTCCTCGCGGGCGAACACCCCGTCGAGTCCGCGGCCGTAGGCGTAGCCGCCCCACGTCGCGTACACCTCGGCCAGGTCCGCGTCGTCGCGCCACGTCCGGGCGTCGATGAGCGGCAGCAGCCCGGCACCGTAAGCCCCCGGACGTGAACCGAACACCCTTGTCGTGGCACGCCGTTCGTCGCCGTGCTCGGCGATGTTCGCCCGCACGTGCGCCCGCACGAAGTTGTCGTCGTCCGGCTCCTCCAGCCCGGCGGCCAGGCGCACCGCGTCGTCGAGCAGCAGCACGACGTGCGGGAACGCGTCCCGGAAGAAGCCGGAGATCCGCACGGTGACGTCCACCCGCGGCCGATCCAGTTCCGCCAACGGGATCGGCTCCAGGCCGGTCACCCGCCGCGACGCGTCGTCCCACACCGGGCGGATGCCCAACAGGGCGAGCACCTCGCCCACGTCGTCGCCGCTCGTGCGCATCGCGCTCGTGCCCCACACCGACAGGCCGACCGAGCGCGGCCATTCGCCGTGGTCTGCGCGGTACTTGGTGAGGAGCGAGTCGGCGAGCGCCTGTCCGGTCTCCCAGGCCAGGCGGCTCGGGACGGCCTTCGGGTCGACGGTGTAGAAGTTGCGGCCGGTCGGCAGCACGTTGACCAGGCCGCGCAGCGGCGAGCCCGACGGGCCGGCGGGCACGTAGCCGCCGTCCAACGCGTGCAGCACGGCGGCGATTTCGTCACCCGTGCGGTCCAGCCGCGGTACGACCTCGGTGGCGGCGAAGGCCAACACCTCGGCGACCGCGGGAGCTTCGGCACCGAGTACCGAGGACACGACCGCGGGTGCCGCGGCCGGATCCCAGCCGTGCTCCTCCATCGCCGCGACGAGCGCATGCGCGGCGGCTTCGGCGTCGTCGGTCTCCCGGCGCGTCGCGGTGCCGCCCTCCACCAGGCCGAGGGCCTCGCGGAGACCGGGCAGCGCGGCCGTACGGCCGCCCCACACCTGCCGGGCGCGCAGCATCGCGGTGACGAGGTTCACCCGTCCCTCGCCGGTCGGGGCGGTGCCGAGGATGTGCAGGCCCTCGCGGATCTGCGCGTCCTTGACCTCGCACAGCCACCCGTCGAGGTGCAGCAGGAAGTCGTCGAACTCGGCTTCGTGCGGCCGGTCGCCGATGCCGAGGTCGTGGTCGAGACGGGCGGCCTGGACGAGGGTCCAGATCTGCGCCTGCACCGCCGGGGCCTTGGCCGGGTCGAGGGCGGAGACGTTGGCGTACTCGTCGAGGAGCTGTTCGAGCCGGGTGAGGTCGCCGTAGGTCTCGGCGCGCGTCATCGGCGGCACGAGGTGGTCCACGATCACGGCGTGCGCGCGGCGCTTGGCCTGGGCGCCCTCGCCCGGGTCGTTGACCAGGAACGGGTAGACGAGCGGCAGATCGCCGAGCACCGCGTCGGGCCCGCACTCGGCGGACAGGCCGAGGTTCTTGCCCGGCAGCCATTCCAGCGTGCCGTGCTTGCCGAGGTGGACGAGCGCGTTCGCGCCGAAGCCGCCGGTCGCGCGGGCGCTGTCCAGCCACCAGTAGGCGGCCAGGTAGTGGTGGCTCGGCGGCAGGTCCGGGTCGTGGTAGATCGCGACGGGGTTCTCGCCGAAGCCGCGCGGCGGCTGGATGATGAGGACGACGTTCCCGGCGCGCAGCGCGGCGAGGACGATTTCGCCGTCCGGGTCGCGGGAGTGGTCGACGTACAGTTCGCCGGGCGGCGGGCCCCAGTGCTCTTCGATGTTGGCGCGCAGGCCGACCGGGAGCTTGGCGTAGCGCTCGCGGTATTCGGCGGCGCCGATGCGCACCGGGTTGCCTTCGAGCTGGGCTTCGGACAGCCACTCGGGGTCTTGTCCGCCGGCCGCGATGAGCGCGTGGATCAGCGCGTCGCCGTCCGCGGGTTCCAGGCCGGGCAGCGCGTCGGGGCCGGCCGCGGGACCGACGTCGTAGCCGGCGTCGCGCATCGCGCGCAGCAGGGCGACGGCGCTGGCGGGGGTGTCGAGGCCGACGGCGTTGCCGATGCGGGCGTGCTTGGTCGGGTACGCGGACAGCACGACGCCGATGCGCCGTTCCGCGGGCGGCACATGCCGCAGCGCGGCGTGCCGGACGGCGATCCCGGCGACGCGGGCGGCGCGTTCCGGGTCGGCGGCGTAGAAGGTGAGGCCGTCGGCGCCGGTCTCCTTGAAGGAGAACGGCACGGTGATGAGGCGGCCGTCGAACTCCGGCACGGCGACCTGGGTGGCGGCGTCCATCGGCGAGAGGCCCGCGTCGCCGGCTTCCCATTCGGCGCGGCTGGTGGTGAGGCTCAGGGCCTGGAGCACGGTGATGTCGAGGGCGGCGAGCGCGCCGACGTCCCAGGCTTCGTCGTCGCCGCCCGCGGACACCTCGGCGGGGCGTGCGCCGCCCGCCGCGAGCACGGTGACGAGCAGCGCGTCGACCTCGGCGATCGCCTCGAACAGCGCCGGGTCGGCGCCGCGCAGCGACGCGCACCAGACCGGTACGGCGCGGCCGCCCGCGTTCTCGATGGCGTCGCACAGGGTGCCGACGAAGGCGGTGTTCCCGGCCAGGTGGTGGGCGCGGTAGTAGAGCACGCCGACGGCGGGCGCGTCCGGGTTGCGCGATTCCCGCTCCAGACGTCCCCAGGTGGGGACTTCGGCGGGCGGTTCGAAGCCGTGGCCGGTGAGGAGCAGCGTGTCGGAGAGGAACCGGTGGAGGTTCGTCAGGTTGTCCGCGCCGCCCTGCGCGAGGTACGCGTGGGCTTGCGCGCTCACCCCGGCGGGCACCGTCGCCAGTTCCATGAGGGCGGCGTCGGCGGCTTGTTCGCCGGAGACCACGACGACCGGGCGGGGCCCGGCGAGGAGGGCGTCGAGGCCTTCCTCCCAGGCGCGGCGGCCGCCGAGGAGGCGGACGACGACGAGGTCGGTGCCGTCCACCAGCGCGGGCAGGTCGGCCGCGGTCGTGCGGGCCGGGTTGGCGAGGCGCCATGCGCCGTCGCTCGCCTTGGCGCTGAGGAGGTCGGTGTCGGAGGTGGAGAGGAGGAGGATCACCGGGCCGACCGCGCCTTCGCGTCGCCGCGCCGGGTCGCGGATGCGGATGCGGCCGGTGCGTATACGTGCGTGCAGGTCGGACGGCAGGACGAAGTCGCCACAGCGCGCGCCTCTCCGGGGTCCTCGCCCCATCGGACAATCGGGTCCGGGCGCGCAGTTCCTGACTCCCCGCCGCATGCTGCGGCGGGTCACAGTGGCGGGACCGTCCCGGATTCGCACCGGGTTCCTGACTGCGCCCTCCCCACACCGGCGACGCCGGCGCCCGCTCAGCATCGCCTAGCGGCCGGTCGCGCTGCAAGTTCCCCCAATCGAGGGATTTGCCACGTTCCCCGGAGGGCCTCGCGGGGGCTGCTATCCGGTTGGCTCGCAGAGCCCCCACTCGTGGGCGAGCACCGCGGCCTGGGCCCGGCTGCGCACCCCGAGCTTCGGCAGGATCCGGCTGACGTGCGTCTTGGTGGTGGCCTCGGCCATGTCCAGGTGCACCGCGATCTCCTGGTTGGAGAGGCCGCGGCCGAGGCAGGCGAGGACCTCGCGCTCCCGCGGGGTGAGCGCGGCGAGCGCCTCGGGCGGTTCGGCGGGGCCGCGCGGACGCGGCGCGGCGAATTCGGCGATGAGGCGGCGGGTGACGGCGGGCGCGATGATGCCTTCGCCGCGGGCCACGGTACGCACGGCCTCGGTGAGCACCGCGGCCTCCGCGTCCTTGAGCAGGAATCCGGCGGCGCCCGCACGCAGCGCCCCGAACACGTATTCGTCCAGGTCGAACGTGGTGAGCACCAGCACGTCGGCCAAGTGTTCGGCCACCACCGCGCGGGTCGCGGCGACGCCGTCGAGCCGCGGCATCTGCACGTCCATCACGACCACATCGGGCCGCAGTTCGCGGGCCAGCGCGACGGCCTCCTCGCCGTCCGCGGCCTCGCCGACCACCTCGATGCCGTCGGCGGCCCGCAGGATCATCACGAGTCCGGCGCGCACGGCGCCCTGGTCCTCGGCGACGACGACCCGGATCACGACGCGGCCTCCCGGGCCTCCCGGGCAGCGCGCGGCGCGCGGGCGGCGTCGCGCTGCTCGGCCTTGCACGGCAGTTCGGCGCGTACCCGCCACAGCCCGTCGTGCGGTCCCGCCTCGAAGCGGCCGCTGAGCAGCGCGGTGCGTTCCCGCATGCCGACCAGGCCGGCACCTGCGCCGGGGGCCCGCGGCCCGTCCGGGGCGGCGACGTAGGTGCTTTCCACCGCGACGACGAGGCAGCCGCGGGTGTGCCGCACGCGCACGATGACCGGACCGGGCGCGGCATGCTTCATCGCGTTCGTCAGCGACTCCTGGACGATGCGGTACGCGGCCAGTTCGACCGGTGCGGGCAGCACCGTCCCGGCCGGACGCGTGTCGTCGAGGACGAAGGTGAACCCGTCGGCCGAGCCGCTGCGCTCGGCCCGCCCGATCATCGCGTCGAGCGAGTCCAGCCGCGGCACCGCCGCGGACTCCTCGAACCCGGTCTCGCCCCCGCCGCCGTCACGCAGCAGCCCGATGAGGCGGCGCATCTCGGCAAGGCCCTGCACGCTGCTCTCCCGGATGATGCCGAGCGCCTGCTTGGTGGCGTCCGGGTCGCCGGCCGCGACGGACATCGCCGCAGTGGAGTGGATCGCGATCGCGGACAGGTGATTGGCGACCACGTCGTGCAACTCGCGGGCCATCCGCGCGCGTTCCTCGGAGACCGCGGCACGGCGGTCCAACTCGGCGAGCAGCGCGGTCTGTTCGGCCCGCAGGCGCTCGGCGGCGGCTTCGTCGCGGTGGGTGCGGATGATCCACGCGGTCGACGCGGGCGCCAGCGTGATCAGCCCGGCGAAGACGCCGATCAGCAGCGCCTGGGGCTGCCGCATGATGCCGAGCGCGACGATGGTGGCGGTGAGGGAGAGGACGAGCGCGGTCGGGGTCATGCGGCGCGCCCACGGCAGCGGACCGTAAAGGGTGGTGGCGTACACCAGGTCGGTGAACATCACGATCGTGGCGATGTTGCCGCCGGAGACGGTGTCCGCGGCGAGGGCCGCGAAGCCGACCAGGACCGCGGCGCGCGGCGCGGTCCGCCGTGTCACTTCGGCACTGGCCATGACGGCGAGGGGCAGCAGCTGCCAGGCGCGCGGGACGCTGAAGTCGTTGTTCTCCAGCCCCAGCGTCCACAGCACGATGCCGCCGACCAGCCCGGCGACGGCGATGGCGACGTCGCTCCGGTGAGGTCGGGCCGATTGCATGCGCCGCCTTCCGCGTGGTGTCCGATGGATGCCCGGGAGCCGGGCACAGGCTCCGGGCGGCGGCCCCCGCGCCGCGGCCCTCCGGGCCTCCCGGCCACCCTACGTGACGGGCGCCGCCTCCTCTCCCGGTCGCGGACGCGCCGCCGGGCGTACATCGAACGATGCAGCCGGTAATCGGCGCGCGAGGTGACGCGACGAAGCCCGGGCGTTGGAAGGCTGGGATGCGGCGCCGCTCCGGGGCCCGGTCGGACCGGCCGGCGCCGCCGTCCCCACCAGGCCGGCGCCACGCACGCGCCGGCCGACGATCTACGGAGCCATCCCATGCTGGTCACCCTGGTCATCGCCTGCGAGGTCGGGTTCTGGCTGCTGCTGGCGGCCGGGCTGACGGCCCGCTACGGCCTCGAGTGGCGGCGGACAAGCGGTGTCCTGCTGGTGTCCGTGCCCGTCGTGGACGTCGTCCTACTGGTCGCCACGATCGTCGACCTGCGGCGCGGCACGACCTACTGGTCGCCACGATCGTCGACCTGCGGCGCGGCACGACGGCGAACTGGTCGCACGGCCTCGCCGCCGCCTACATCGGCTTCTCGGTCGCCTACGGCCACTACCTGGTCAAGCGCGCCGACGCCTGGGTCGCCTACCGCTTCGCGGGCGCACCCAAGCCGCCCAAGCCACCGAAGTACGGCACGGCGCGCGCAAAATACGAGTGGCAGATCGCCCTGCGCACGGTCATGGCCGCAGTCGTCGCCATCGGGCTGCTCCAGTGCGCGATCTGGATGGTCGGCGATGCCTCGCGGACCGCGGCCCTCACCTCGACGCAGAGCCGCATGCTGTGGATCGCCGGCATCAACGTGGTCATCGCGCTGACCTACACCCTGTGGCCGAAGGAGGCCCCGAAGGGCGGGGACAGTACCCAGAAGGAGCGGAAGGACCTGAACACGGACCTGGTCAAGGCCTACGTGCTCGGCAAAGCCGCCCGCCGCTACGGCACGGGCACCGGCGACTACGGCACGGGCACCGCGGACACGAACCCGCGAACCCGCGACCGGGCATCCGCCGAAGCGTCCGCGAATTCGTCGGCCGCGGCGTCGAAGAAGCCGTGAGGCGCGGCCGGGTGGGTCGTGAACGCGTGCGGGCACCCGGCCGCGGTCGGCGCGGTGTCGAAGCGAGTCGGTTTCAGTTGCCGCCGCCCATGTGCGGGTACCGGTAGTCGGTCGGCGGAACCAAGGTCTCCTTGATGGTGCGGGTGCTGGTCCACCGCATCAGGTTCTGTGCCGCACCGGCCTTGTCGTTGGTGCCGGAGGCGCGCCCGCCGCCGAAGGGCTGCTGGCCGACGACGGCGCCGGTGGGCTTGTCGTTGAGGTAGAAGTTGCCGGCCGCGAAGCGCAGCACCTCGGAGGCCTCGGCGAGCGCGGCGCGGTCCTGCGCGATGACGGCGCCGGTGAGGGCGTACGGCGACACCGATTCCATCTGGCGCAGCATCGGCGCCCAGGCGGCGTCCTCGTAGACGTGCACGGCGAGGATCGGGCCGAAGTACTCGTCGCGGAAGACCTCGTTCTCGGGGTCGTCGGAGACCAGCAGCGTCGGGCGGACGAAGTAGCCGACGCTGTCGTCGTACGTGCCGCCCGCGACGATCTCGACGCGCGGGTCCGCGGCGGCCCGGTCGATGGCCGCCTTGTTCTTGGCGAAGGCGCGGGCGTCGACGACCGCGCCCATGAAGTTGTCCAGGTCGGTCACGTCGCCCATGGACAGGCCTTCGATCTCCGCGATCAGGTCGTCGCGGAAGCCGGACTCCCACAGCGACCGCGGCACATACGCCCGCGACGCCGCCGAGCACTTCTGCCCCTGGTACTCGTACGCCCCCCGCACCATCGCCGTCTTCAGCACCGCAGGATCCGCCGACGAGTGCGCGACGACGAAGTCCTTGCCGCCGGTCTCCCCCACGATCCGCGGATACGTCCGATACCCGCCGATGTTCGCGCCGACGGTCGACCACAGGTGCCGGAACGTCGCCGTCGAGCCGGTGAAGTGGATGCCCGCGAGATCGGGGTCCGCCAGGACGACCTCGGACACCGCGAGGCCGTCGCCCGGCAGCATGTTGATGACGCCCGGCGGCATCCCTGCTTCTTCCAGCAGGCGCATCAGGTGCCAGGCCGCGACCGTCTGCGTCGGCGACGGCTTCCAGATCACCGTGTTCCCCATCAGTGCGGGCGCCGTCGGCAGGTTCCCGGCAATCGCGGTGAAGTTGAACGGCGTGACGGCGTAGACGAAGCCTTCGAGCGGCCGGTGGTCGAGCCGGTTCCACACGCCGGGCGAGCTGATCGGCTGCTCGGCGAGGATCTGCCGGGCGAAGTGCACGTTGAACCGCCAGAAGTCGACGAGTTCGCACGGGGTGTCGATCTCCGCCTGCTGCACGGTCTTGGACTGGCCGAGCATCGTCGCGGCGGCGAGGCGCTCCCGCCATGGACCCGCCAGCAGATCCGCGGCCTTGAGGATGATCGCGGCGCGGTCGTCGAACGACAGCGCGCGCCACGCCGGGGCGGCGGCCTTGGCGGCGGCGACGGCGGCCCGGGCATCGTCCTGCGTGGCGTGCGCGAAGGTGCCGAGGACGGCGGCGTGGCGGTGCGGCTGGACGACGTCGACGCGCGGCCCGCCGCCCATCGACTGGACACCGCCGATCGTCTGGGTCAGCTCCACGGGTTCGCCGGCCTGCCGCTTCAACTCGGCTTCCAGGCGGGCGCGTTCGGGGCTGCCGGGGGCGTACGAGCGAGCCGGTTCGTTGACCGGGGCCGGGACCTGGGTGACGGCGTCCATCAGGGCATGCCTTTCGGTGGGAGGTGCGGGCGTCGGGGCTGCGTCCCGGGCGGCGGCGGTCAGCGGCCGGGCACGAAGGAGCGGAGGAAGAACGCGACGTTGGCGGGGCGTTCGGCGAGGCGGCGGGTGAAGTAGCCGTACCAGTCGGTGCCGAAGGGGACGTAGACGCGGACCTTTTCGCCGTCCTCGGCGAGGCGCTGCTGTTCGGCGGTGCGGATGCCGTAGAGCATCTGGAACTCGTAGGTGCCCGGCTGCCGTTCGTGGCGCAGGGCGAGTTCGCGGGTGATGGCGACGAGGCGCGGGTCGTGGGTGGCGACCATGGGGTGGCCGTCGCCGGCCATGAGGATCTTGAGGCAGCGCACGTAGGCGAGATCCACGGCGCGGCGGTCCTGGTGGGCGATGGACGCGGGTTCGCGGTAGGCGCCCTTGACCAGGCGCACCCGGGATCCGGCGGTCGCGAGGCGGCGGCAGTCGTCCTCGGTGCGGAACAGGTACGACTGGAGGACGGCGCCGGTGCCGGGGTGGTCGCGGCGCAGCTCGTCGAGGATGCCGAGGGTGGAGTCGGCCGTCGTGTGGTCTTCCATGTCGAGCGTGACGGTGGTGCCGGCGCGGGCGGCGGCCTCGGCGACGGGCCGCACGTTGGCGAGCGCGAGGGCGTGCCCGTCGGCGCCGAGGGACTGGCCGAACGCGGAGAGCTTCACCGACACCTCGACGCGGCCGCCGAGGCCGAGGGGCGCGACCGCGTCGAGGATCCGCAGATAGGCGTCGCGGTTGCGTTCCGCCTGGGACGCGTCGGTGATGTCCTCGCCGAGGTAGTCGATCGTGACGTCGAGGCCGCCGTCCGTGAGGCCGCGGACGGCGGTGAGTGCGTCGGGCAGCTCTTCGCCGGCCACGAAGCGGTCGACGACGGGACGCGTGACCGGGGCGGTCGCGACGAAGTCGCGCAGCCGGTCGCTGTGCGACGCGGTGAGGAGCAGGCGGCCGAGCACGGCGGGCCTCCGGGAGCGGTCGGCGGTACGGGGGCCGCGTTCCGGCCCTTGCCGCGAACGTACGTCCGCCGTGTGGCCTGCGCATATGGACCGCAGTCGCGTTCCCGGCGGGAGATCTTGTACACATGTATGAAAGGGCCGGGTGGCCGGTTTGTCGGGGTTCACCCGGTCGCCGCGAGCGGCAGAGGAGACGGGCGATGGCGGCGCAGCGGGATTACCAGCGCATCGTCGAGGAGGCCGCCGCGCTGCTGGGCGCTCCGGCCACGTTGGAGGACCGCGACTTCACGCTGGTCGCGTTCGCCGCGCACGAGGGTGATGCGGATGTGGTGGCGGACGACGTGCGCGCCCGGTCGATTCTCAGCCGCCGCTCGTCGCCGCAGGTGAAGGCGTGGTTCGAGAGCTTCGGCATCACGCGGGCGACGCGGCCGGTGCGGATTCCGGCGGACCCGGCGACCGGGGTACGGGCGCGGCTGTGCCTCCCGGCACGGCATGGCGGGGTGACGTACGGCTATATCTGGCTGCTCGACCCGGGCGGCGCGGAGTGGCCGGACACCGACCTGGCGGAGGCGTTCGCGCTGGCCGGGCGCGCGGGCGACCTGCTCGCGGAGGAGGCGCACGCGGGCACGGAGCTGGGCGAGCGGCTGCGGGCGCTGGTCACGGGGACGGGCGACCCGCAGGCGGTGGCGGCGCTGGAGGCGGCGGGGGCGCGGACGGGGACGGGCCCGTATGCGGTGGTGGTGCTGCGGGGCGGGCTGCCGGATCCCCTGACGGTGCTGGGCCAGGCGTCGGTGGTGGCGGCCTACACGGGTGCGTTTGTGCCGGACACCGAGCCGGACGAACTCGTCGCGCTGATCCGCACGCCGCGTGCGCCCACCGAGCCCGCCCGCCGCCTCGCCCGCCTGCGCAAGGGCACCCGTGCGGGCGTCTCGGCGGCCTTCCCCGGCCCCGCGGAGGCAGCGGCCGCCTACGCCGAGGCCGTCGCCGCGGCCCGGACCGCGACGGCCTTCCCCGCGTACGGCCCGGTCGCGTCCTGGCCGGAGCTGGGCCCGTACCGGCTGATCTCCCACCTCCCCGCCGCCCCGGATCCGGCCGTGGCCCCGCTGCTGAGCCCCCAGCACGCGGAACTCGCCCGCACGGCGGAGGTCTACCTGGACCGCGCCGCCCACGCGACGCAGGCGGCGGAGGTGCTGGCGATCCACCGCCAGACGCTGTACTACCGGCTGTCCCGGGTGGAGGCTCTGACGGGCTTGGACCTGGCGAACGGAGAACATCGGCTGCTGCTGCATATGGGGTTGAAGGCGGGGCGGATGAGGGGTGAGGAGACAGGCTGAGTGGCCCGGATGACGGGGGGTGTGGGGGCGCTCCGCGAGCGGGGCCCGGCGGTGTGAGCGCAGACGCGGCAGTGACGCGGTGTGGGCCGACCGGTGGCGTGACGGCGGCGCGGGCGCACGCCGGGTGGCGCTGCTCCGGCCCGATCCGGCGCACGGGGCGCCGCGGATGCCGTCCACGCCGTCGTCGAGCAGTTCGCCGACCGAGTTCACGTCGCCGGTGGCGCGCGAGACGATGCGGCCCGACGAAGGCAGCGCAAGCGCAGGCAGGCAGTTCGCGCGGCGAGGCTCGTCGGGCGCACACGGCCGGCGCGGTTCGGCGCTCTCGCCGCCGCGGCCCCGGCCCCTCCGCCGCAGCCGTCAGCGGGTTCCCTGTGTCCCCTCTCGCCTCGCGGCTCCGCTCCGCCCGCCCGTCCTCAGTCCGCGCCCGCTACGATCGGCGCGATATGAGCGCCACGATCGTCGTCAAGGACCTCTCCGCCGGGCACGGTGACCGCGTCCTGTTTTCCGCGTTGGATCTGGTGGTCGCCCCCGGCGACGTCGTCGGGCTGGTGGGGGTGAACGGGGCCGGCAAGTCGACGCTGCTGCGGATGCTGGCGGGGTTGAGCACGCCGGAGAGCGGCTCCATCCAACTCAGCCCGCCCACCGCGACCGTCGGGCATCTGCCGCAGGAGCCGGAGCGCCGCGCGGGCGAGACCGTGCGCGCGTTCCTGGGGCGGCGTACCGGCGTGACCGACGCGCAGGCCGCGCTCGATGCCGCGACCGAGGGACTCGTCGAGGAGCGCCCCGGCGCCGACGACGAGTACGCCGTCGCGTTGGAACGCTGGCTCGACCTCGGCGGCGCCGACCTCGACGAGCGCGCCGACGAAGTGGCCGCGGACCTCGGCTTGGCCGTCGACCTCGACCAGCCGATGACCAGCCTCTCCGGCGGCCAGGCCGCACGCGCCGGGCTCGCGTCGCTGCTGCTCAGCCGCTACGACGTGTTCCTCCTCGACGAGCCCACCAACGACCTCGACCTCGACGGCCTCGACCGCCTCGAGAAGTTCGTCACCGGGCTGCGGGCGGGCGTCGTCCTGGTCAGCCACGACCGCGAGTTCCTCACCCGCACGGTCACCCGCGTCGTCGAACTCGACCTGGCGCAGCAGAAGATCCGCATGTACGGCGGCGGCTACGAGGCCTACCTGGCCGAACGCGAAGTCGCCCGCCGCCACGCCCGCGAGGAGTACGACCAGTACGCCGACACCCGCGCGTCCCTCGAAGAGCGCGGCCGCACGCAGCGCGCCTGGATGGACAAGGGCGTCAAGAACGCCCGCCGGAAGTCGAACGACAACGACAAGATCGGCCGCAAGTTCCGCTCCGAGGCGTCCGAGAAGCAGGCCGCGAAGGCCCGTCAGACCGAGCGCATGATCGAGCGGCTGGACGTCGTCGAGGAGCCCCGCAAGGAGTGGGAGCTGCGCATGGAGATCGCCGCGGCGCCGCGCGCGGGCGCGGTCGTGGCGACCCTGCGCGCCGCCGCCGTCACGCGCGGCGAATTCACCTTCGGCCCGGTCGACTTGCAGGTCGACTGGGGCGACCGCGTGGCGATCACCGGACCGAACGGTTCGGGCAAGACCACGCTGCTCGGCGCGCTCCTCGGCCGGATCCCGCTGGACTCCGGGCAGGCCGCGCTCGGCCCGGGCGTCGTGGTCGGCGAAATCGACCAGGCCCGCGGCCTGTTCCTCGGCACCGAGGCACTGCTGGACGCGTTCGGTGCCGCCGTCCCGGACCTGCAGCCCGCCGACGTCCGCACGCTGCTGGCGAAGTTCGGGCTGAAGGCGGACCACGTGCTGCGTTCCGCGGACACCCTCTCGCCGGGCGAACGCACGCGCGCCGCGCTGGCGTTGCTCCAGGCCAAGGGCGTCAACCTGCTGGTGCTCGACGAGCCGACGAACCACCTGGACCTGCCCGCGATCGAGCAGCTGGAGTCGGCGCTCGCGTCGTATACCGGCACGCTGCTGCTGGTCACCCACGACCGCAGGATGCTCGACGCCGTGGAAACCAACCGCCGCCTGCACGTCGCGGCAGGCCGCGTGACGGGCGACTGAACACCGCCCGACCAGCTCGACCCCAGCTCGACCCCGCACGGCTCCGCTGCTTCGGTCGGCCGCGCCCCGACCGCACCACCATCGAAGGACAGAACCCCCGCCATGAAGCGCCGTATCGCCAAGAAGCTGTCGAACCGCCTGGTCATCGCCGTGCATTACGCCGACCTGGAAGCCACCCGCCGGCTCCTGCGCGCGGGCGCGGACGCCGACCGTCCCGACGCGGACGGCACGACGCCGCTGTACGCGGCCGCGGTGCGCGGCGACGCCGACATCGCCGAACTCCTCCTCGGCGCGGGCGCCGACCCGAACCGTGAGAGCGGCAGCGGCGACGAAGGCCTCCCCCTGTGCGCGGCCGCGGTGTGGGCGCACGACGACGCGGTCGGCGTCCTGCTGGCGGGCGGCGCCGACCCGAACCTGCGCGAGGACGGCGGCTTCGGCAACTCCGCCATCCACTGGACGGTCCGGGAGGGCCACACCTCGACGACGGCGCTGCTGTCGGCGGCGGGCGGCCGTCGGCCGCTGCTGTTCGCGTAACGCGGGCGCGGCGGTCGCCGGGGTCGGCTCACCCGGCGGTGTGCCGGGCAGGCCGCGGCGCGGGCGGTCCGACCGCAGAGCGGTCGTGCCCGGTGGCGCGGCGATTCAGTCCGCGAACCGCCCGTCGACGTACACCCACAGCCCGTCGACCCGGCTGAAGCGGCTTCGCTCGTCGAGGACGTGTTCCCGGCCGCCCTCGCGGTAGCGGGCGCGGAAGGCGACCGTGCCCTCGGCGTGGAACGGGCCGCCGTCCTCCGTCCCCAGGATCTCCAAGCCGAGCCAGCGCGTGCGCGGGTCGAGGTCGAGCGTCCCCGGGCGGGTGTCCGGGTGCCAACTGGACAGCAGGTAGGCGGTATCGCCGACCACGAAGGCGCTGTACCGCGACCGCATGAGCTGCTCGGCGGTCGTGGCGGCCGCGTCGCCGCGGTGCAGACGGCCGCAGCAGTCGGTGTAGTCCGCCGGGAGCCCGCACGGGCACGCGGTCGGCGTGGCGAACGCCGCGGGCGCGGCGGAACGGCGGGCGGAGTCCTGCGGGCGGGTCTTGCGTCGGGACATGCGCCGATTATCGCGCGTCGCCGCCGGGCGCTCCCGAGCTGTGCGTCGGCAGGCGCCGCGCGTGGCGGCTCCACGCGGCGTGGCACCGATCGGACCTGCCGTCGCCGAACCTGTCTCAGTGCGCGGTCCATCCCCCGTCCACCGGCAGCACCGCCCCGGTCAGATACGACGCTGCGGGGCTCGCCAACAACAGTGCAGCTCCGCCGAGTTCGGAAGGCTGGGCCCAGCGGCCGAGCGGGACTTGGTGGTCGAGGAAGGCCCGCACCTGCGGGTCGTCGTCGACGCCGTCGTTGAGCGGCGTGCGGAACGGCCCCGGCGCGAGCGCGTTGACGCTGATCCCGGTGCCCGCGAGTTCGACGGCCAGGCTGCGGGTGAACTGGACGACGGCGCCCTTGCTCGCTGCATAGGCACTGCGTTCCGCGGCGCCGACGACGCCGAGGGCGCTGGCAAGCGTGACGATGCGCCCGTATCCGGCAGCGCGCATCACCGGCACCGCCGCCTGGCAGGCCAGGAAGGTGCCGGTCACGTTGACGTCCAGGCAGCGCCGCAGATCGGCGACGTCGAGCTGCTCGATCCCGCCGCGGGCCTGGATGCCGGCGCTGGTCACGAGGATGTCCAGTCGGCCGTGCCGCGCGGTGACCGCGGCAACCGCCGCACGGACGGCGTCGGCGTCGGTCACGTCGCAGGCGACGCCCGACACGTCCGCACCAGTCTCGTCGGCGATCGCCTCGGCGGCCTTCGCACACGCGTCGCCGCGGCGGCTCGCGACGACCACAGCTGCCCCGGCGGCGGCCAGCGTACGGGCGATCGCAAAGCCGAGGCCCTCGGAACCGCCGGTGACGAGCGCGGCCTGACCGGAGAGGTCGAACGCGGCGCCGGAGGTGGGGTCGGACGGGTTGGTGGCAGGCATGCCGAGATCATCACAGCTGCGTTGTCGATCACGCAGCCGGATTTCCCGCATCGCGGGTGACCTGCGGACGACGGGTGTATGAAAGTTGGATGACCGCTGATCACACCCCGTCGTCCTCCCCCGACCAACCGCCGCCGCCGTTGTCCGGGTTCCAGGACGAGATCTACCTGCAAGGGCTCCTGGAAGACCGCGTGCCGCCGTACCCCACCGATCCGGCGCGGCTGGAGGAGGCCGCGCGGCGGGTGCTCGCGGCGGGCCCCTTCGGCTACGTCGCCGGGTCGGCGGGCACCGGGGCGACGGCGCGGGCGAACCGGGAGGCGTTCGACCGGTGGGCGATCGTGCCGCGCATGCTGCGCGACGTGCAGCACCGGACGCTCGACCGCGAGGTGCTCGGCACGCAGATGACCGCGCCGGTGCTGCTCGCGCCGATCGGGGTGCTGTCGATCGTGCACCCGGACGCCGAACCGGCCGCCGCGCGGGCCGCGGCCGGCCTCGGGCTGACGAGCGTGCTCAGCACGGCCTCGTCGACCCCGTTGGAGGAGGTCGCCGAGGCGGCCGGGGACGGCGACCGGTGGTTCCAGCTGTACTGGGCGCGCAGCCCCGAGGTGACGGCGAGCCTGCTGGCCCGGGCCCGCGCGGCGGGCTATCGCACGCTGGTGGTCACGTTGGACACGGCGATGCTGGGGTGGCGGCCGCAGGATCTCGACCAGGCGTACCTGCCGTTCCTGCGCTCGATCGGCATCGCGAACTACCTGTCCGACCCGGTGTTCCGTGCGGGGCTGGCGAAGCCGCCGGAGGAGGATCCGTTCGGCGCGGTGGCGCACTGGGCGGGCATGTTCTCCAACCCGGGTGCGACGTGGGAGGACCTGGCGTTCCTGCGTGAGCACTGGGACGGCCCGATCGTGCTCAAGGGCATCCTGCACCCGGACGACGGGCGTCGGGCGCTGGACGCGGGCATGGCGGGCGTCGTGGTGTCGAACCACGGCGGGCGGCAGGTCGACGGGGCGATCGCCGCGCTCGACGCGCTGCCGCTGGTCGCGGAGGCGGTCGGGCAGGACCTGACGGTGCTGTTCGACAGCGGCGTCCGCACCGGGTCGGACGTGGTGAAGGCGCTGGCGCTGGGGGCGCGGGCGGTGCTGCTGGGACGGCCGTACGCGTACGGGCTCGCCCTCGGCGGCGAGGAGGGCGTACGGCACGTGCTGCGGTGCGTGCTGGCCGAACTGGACGTGACGCTGGCCCTGTCCGGCCATGCGCACGTGGACGACCTGACGCCGCGCGACTTGGTGCGCCGCTGACCGCCCCTCACCCCGGGTCCGGGGCCGCCACTCCCGGGGTCACCAGCGCCGTCTCGTAGGCGAGGATGACCGCTTGGACCCGGTCCCGGAGCCCGAGTTTGGCGAGGATACGCGTGACGTGGGTCTTCACCGTCTCGATGCTCACCGTGAGCGCGGCCGCGGCTTCGGCGTTGGTCAGGCCGTGCGCGAGCAGCCGCAGGACCTCGAGTTCGCGTGGCGTCAGCCGCGCCAGGTCCGCGTGCACGGACGGCGCGGCCCGGCCCGGATGGGCGAACCGCTCGACCAGCCGCCGGGTGATGGCCGGGGCCAGCAGCGCGTCGCCCGCGCTGACGACCCGTACCGCGGCGACGAGTTGCTCCGGTGTCACGTCTTTCAGCAGGAAGCCGCTGGCCCCCGCGTTGAGCGCGGCGTAGACGTAGTGGTCGAGGTCGAACGTCGTCAGCATGAGGATCCGGCACGGACGGCCGTCCGCCGCCGACGGCGGATCGGCCATGATGCGGCGGGTCGCCGCCAGACCGTCCAGGTTGGGCATGCGGATGTCCATGAGCACCACGTCCGGGCACGTCCGCCGCACCGCCGCACACGCCTCGTCGCCGGTCGCCGCCTCGGCCACCACGTCGATCCCGGCGACGGTGAGAATCATGCGGAATCCGGAGCGGACGAGTGCCTGGTCGTCCGCGACCACGACTCGCAGCGGCACCGCGCCCTGATCGCCACCAGGCGCCGCGCCGGCCACACCGCCGGCCACATCGCCGGTCACCGCGGCGGTTCCGGGTCGGCGGCCACCGGAATCACCGCGCTCAGCCGGTAGCCGCCGGTCGGGAGGCGCCCGGCCCGGAGTTCCCCGCCATGCAGCGCGACGCGTTCCGCGAGGCCCACCAGGCCTCGCCCGCCACCCCATGCCTCGGGACGGCGGCCGTCCGCGGCACCCTCGTCGGCGACCTCGATACGCAGCACGTCCGCACCGTACGCCACACACACTTCGGCACGCCCGCCCGGCGCGTACTTCAGCGCATTGGTCAACGCCTCCTGCACCACGCGGTACGCCGTCAGCTCCACCCCCGGCGGCAGCGGCCGCACCGGTCCCTCGCCGCGGAGCCGGACGTCCAACCCGGCGGCGGCCACCCGCTCCACCAGGACGGGCAGCCGGGCAAGATCCGGCTGCGGAGCGAGCGGCGGGGCGAGCGCGTCGCCGGGCGGCTCGTCCGACGCGGCGTCGGCCGAGGACCCCGGCACCCTCGGGGAAGCGTGTTCGGGGGCCAGCACGTCGAGCATGCGCCGCAGCTCGGCCATGGTCTCGCGCCCGCCGGCCTCGACGGCGTGCAGCGCCTCGGTCGCCGCGTCCGGATCGGACCGCAGCACGACACGAGCGGCCCCGGACTGAATCACCATCACGCTCACGTTGTGGCTGACCACATCGTGCAACTCGCGGGCGATCCGGGCACGTTCGCGGGCCACCGCCTCGGCGTGCGCGCGCTCGGCACGCACCGCCCGGCCGTGCAGCGCGCTCGCCCGGGTGCGCCACGTGCCGATCGTGCGGCCGAGTGCCCATATCGCCAGCATCACCGCTGCCGCCAGCATCCCCGGCGGCCCGCTGCCGGCCGCGGGGAACTTCAGTGCGAGCAGCAGCGTCGCCACACCGAACACGGCCGCCGCCGTGCGGACTTCCCGCACATGCGCGGCCACCGAATAGGCGCCGACGGCCAAGGCCATGAAGGCGGCCATCGTTGCGTCGTGCGAATCCGTCGCCGCGACCGCCATCCCCTGCACCGCGAACGCCGGAATCGGACTGCTGCGCCGCCACGCCGCCGGGACCGCGGTCGGCAGCGCCAGCAGCAGCGCCCAGAACGTGAGTGTCTGCGGCTGCTCCAGGACCATCGGCCGCCCCATGACGTCAACCCCGACCGGACGGTCTCCGTGCGGGTCCGCGACGTACACGAGCAGCACCAGGTCGGCCAGCAGGAACCCGGCCGCGAGCAGCGCATCGGCGCCCCGCGGACCGGGCCGGCGCAGGAACTCCCCCAGTCGGCCCCGGCCGTGCAGCGTGTCGGCAGCGGTGATCGGCGTCATCCGGTCATTGTCGCGACGGTCACAGCCGCCGCACATCACGCGTGCGTGCCAACCCCGCCTCCCCCGACGGAGCTACGCCGCTGCACGTAGCTCCCACGAGGGACACGGGGTTGGCTCGCCCGATGGACGTCTGCCCGCCCGGGCCGCGCCTACCGTCCGACCCCATGACCGAGACAACCCGACCCGCCGCCGGCCCCGTCGCCCCGGCCTCCCAACCGGCCGCGGCGCTGTGCCTGGACGCCGTCACCAAACGCTACGACGCCTCCGGCCCCGCGGCGCTCGACGGCGTCAGCCTGACCGTCGGCGCGCACGAAGCCGTCGCCGTCATGGGGCCCTCCGGCAGCGGAAAGTCCACGCTGCTCAACCTCGTCGCGGGCCTCGACCGGCCGTCGACCGGATCCGTCACGGTCGCCGGCACGGCCTTGGACGGCCTGTCCGAAACCAAACTCGCCCACTTCCGCCGCCGGCACATCGGCATGGTCTTCCAGTTCTTCAACCTCCTCGACGACCTGACCGTCGTCGACAACGTCCTCATGCCCGCCCGCCTCGGGGGCACCCCCCACCGGACCGCCCAGGCCCGCGCCGCGGAACTCCTCGACCGGCTCGGCATCGCCCGCCATGCCGACGCCTACCCCGCCCGGCTGTCCGGCGGCGAACGCCAACGCGTCGCCATCGCCCGCGCCCTCATGAACCGGCCGCCGCTGCTCCTCGCCGACGAACCCACCGGCGCCGTCGACAGCGCGAACGGCCGCACCATCATGCATCTCCTCGCCGAACTCAACCGCGACGGCCAGGCCCTGCTCGTGGTCACACACGACGAGCGGTTGGCTGCCGAGTGCACGACGCGGACGGTGCGGATCACGGACGGCCGCATCTCCGACGGCGGCGATCCGGGCGGTGCCACCCCCGGGCTTCCCGGGACCGGCGGCGTCACCGGCTCCAGCGCGGGAGACGCGCGATGAAGGCCGCCCTGCACGCGGCGTGGGCGGCCGTGACCCGCCGACGCCTGCAGACTGCGGTCACCGCCGCGGTCGCCCTGCTCGCCACCATGACGGCCGTGCTCGCCCTCGGGCTGCTCGTCGCGTCCTTCGGGCCGTTCGACCGCGCGTTCTCCGCCCAGCGCGGTGCACACGCCACCGTCGGCATCGACCCCGCGAAAGCCACCCCCGAACAAATCCTGGCCGCAACGGGGAACCCCCGCATCACCGCGGTCGGCGGCCCCTACCCGGAGACCTCGGCAGAGCCGACGGTCGACGGCAGCGTCCGGCGCGGCGCCCCGCCGATCAGCGTCGTCGGACGCGACGCCCCGGACGGCTCGGTCGACCGGATCACCCTGCAGAGCGGGCGCTGGGTCCGCGCACCGGGCGAGGTGGTGCTGTCCCGGGCCTTCGCCCGGACCGCGACACCTCGGTCGGGCGACGGCATCGCCGTGGGCGGCGTCATCACCCTGAACGGCCGCGACTTCACCGTGGTCGGGATCGCCGCGTCGATCACCGGGACGGCCGACGCCTGGGTCCGGTCCGGCGAGGTGGCGTCGCTGGCGGGGCCCGACAGGGCTCCGACGTACCAGGTGCTCTACCGGTTCGCGCACGCCGACGATGCCGAAGCGATCCGGGCCGGAATGGCGGACGTCCGTGCCACGCTCCCGGCGGACGCCGTCCTGGGGTCGTCTTCGTGGTTCGAAGCACGCCGTCAGTCCGCGGAAACCGCGGCGCTGGTCGTCCCGTTCGTGACGGCCTTCGCGGTCCTCGGACTGGTGATGGCCGTCCTCATCGTCGCGAATGTCGTCAGCGGGGCTGTCGTCGCGGGATACCGCGGCATCGGCATCCTCAAGACGCTCGGCTTCACCCCGGGCCAAGTGACCGCCGTCTATGTCCTGCAGGTGCTGCTCCCGGCAGTCGCCGGCGTAGCCGTCGGCATGGTGGCAGGCCATCTCCTCGCGACACCCCTGCTCGCCGACACGGCCGAGTCGTACGCCCTGCCGCAGGCCGCGGGGGTCCCCCTGTGGGTCGACGTGGCCGTGCCGCTGGGAGTGGCCGCGATCGTATGTGCGACCGCGCTCGCATCCGCCGTACGCGCCGGGCGCGTCCCCGCCATACGCGCGATCGCCATGGGCCGCGCACCGCGCACCGGACGCGGCTTCCGCGCCCACCGGCTGCTCGCCCGCGCGCCCCTCCCGCGGGCGGTCGGCCTGGGACTGGCCGGCCCGTTCGCCCGGCCCGCACGCAGCGCCATGACCCTGGCGGCGCTGCTCCTGGGCACCGCCGCCGTCACGTTCGCCTACGGGTTGGGAACCACGCTGACCCGTGCCGAGCACGGCCTGGCACGCACCGGATCGGCGCAAGTGGAAGTCGGGCTCGCGGTGCGGCAGACGGCGGCGGAGTCGTCGGCACCGCCCGGGCAGGCACCGCCGGGTTCCACCGCGCCCGGGCTCGGGGAGGCCGGCGCCCCGAGCACGGCACCACACGTCAAGGCCGACCCGGCGGCCGTCGCCGCCGCCTTGCGCGCCGACCCGCGGACCGACCGCATCACCGCGTTCTCCCGCGAACAAGTCCGGGTACCCGGCCGGTCCGATCCGATCGAAGCCGTCGGCTATGACACCGATTCGGCGTGGATCGGCTACCCGCTCGTCGCCGGACGGTGGTTCTCCGGCCCGGGCGAGGCGGTCGTCCCCACCCCGCTCCTTCGTGACGCGGCGCTCGGCATCGGAGATTCCCTCACGCTGGAAGTCCAAGGCCGCCGGACGACTCTCCGCATCGTCGGCGAGGCGTTCTCCAGTGATTCCGACCAAGTCCTGACCGACCGGAGCACGCTCGCCGCGTTGTCCGCGGAGCCGCACGTCGACGGCTACGAGGTGCGCGTCAAATCCGGCACGGACGTCGCCGCCTACACCGAAAGTGTCGGCGCCGCCGCGGCGTTCGCCGACGTCTTGGTCATGCCGCGGGACGACGACAGTTCGACGATCGACGTCATGCTGGGGCTCATCGCGACCCTGACCCTGTTCCTCGCGGCCGTGGCCGGGCTCGGCGTCCTCAACACCGTCGTCCTCGACACCCGCGAACGCGCCCAGGCCATGGGCGTGCTGAAATGCCTGGGCATGACGCCGCGCCAGACCACCGTCATGGTGCTCACGTCCGTGGCTGGGCTCGCCGTCGTCGGCGGACTCGCCGGACTCCCGTTGGGCGCGGTACTGCACCACACGGTGGCCCCCGCCATCGCCGGGACGGCGCAACTGCGGCTGCCCGATGCGATGCTCGCGGTGTACTCGCTGCCGATGTACGTACTTCTCGCGGCTGCCGGGCTGGTCCCGGCCGCGCTGGGCGCGGCAATACCGGCGGTCCGCGCGGCCCGGGCCCGGGCGTCGGGGGTACGGACGGAGTGATCCGAATCGGTGTCGGGCGCTTCAGGCCGCTAGCGCGCGTCTTCGGTACCGGCTTCCGTTTCGAAAACCAGCTCTCGCGGCGGCCCCACCAGCAGGTCGGGACCCGCCGCGAGAGCATCCGTCAAGTGCGGGCTCTCCAAGTGCGCGGCGAACGCCCCACGGTCGCTCCACTGCTCGAACACCAGCCAGGAGCCTGGGCGTTCCGGGTGGGTGTAGGCCTCGTAGGCGATGTTCCCGGCCTCGGCCTGCGACGGCGCCACCATGGACAGCGCCTGCGCACGGACGTCGTCCTCGCGGCCCGGCGCCGCCTCCAGCAGCGCGATCGCGGTGACCCGCCGGGGTGCCGGGGCGAACAGCGCCAGCGTCTCGGGGAGTTGCGAGTGCACCGGCGACGGCAGCGCGTCCGGCGCGAACCACTCCAGTGCGTCGAACTTGTGCGGCTCCCCGATCGCCACCGCGGCCGGGTCCACGCGTACCGCGAACACCGCGGCCACCCAGTGCGACCCGACGGGGTCGCCGCGCAGCACGTTGCGCATGCCGAGCGGGGTGATCTCCTGCGGCGCCGCCGTGTACTCCTCGGTGACCTCACGCGTCACCGCGGCCTCGAAGGTCTCGCCGAATTCCAAGGCCCCCGCGCCGCAGTCCCAGGTCCCGGCCTCGTCTCGGGCGCCCGGCGCGCGGCGGGCGAGGAGGATGCGGCCGTTGCCGTCGTGGCAGACGAAGACGCACGACACGGAGGGGGTGGCAGACATGCGGATCCTGTTCGGGGGAGCCGTGCGGACACGGGCGGGCGGTGCGGTCCTGGGTCAGAAGTGGTGCAGCAGTTCCGCGAACGACGCCAGCTGCAGAATCCCGCCGTCCGCGGGGTCCACGACGTCGTGCTCCAGCACCCACGTGTGCTCGTGCGGGATGAACACCGCCCGCAGCCCCGCCTCCCGCGCCGGCAGGATGTCCGACTTCGGCGAGTTGCCGATCATCCACGCGGTCGCCGGGTCGAGGCCCAGTTCGGCGATCAGCGCGAGGTAGGTCGCGGTGTTCTTCTCCGGGACGACGTGCACGCTCCGGAAGTGGTCGCCGATCCCCGACGCGGCCACCTTCGCGGTCTGCTCGTCGAGGTCCCCCTTGGTGACGAGCCGGAGTTCGTGCCGGGCGCCGAGCGCCGTGAGGGTGTCCGCGACGCCCGGGATCAGCTCGATCCCGCCGCGGCGGAGCAGCGGTGCGGCGAGCAGTTCGATGTGCTCGCGGTCGGCGTCGGTCGTCGGCCGGCCGGTGAGCTTGGCGGCGCATTCGGCGAGGCTGAGCAGGAAGACCTGGCTGCCGTAGCCGAGGGTGACCGCGTTGGCGTGCTCGATCGCGTTCAGCTCGGTGCGGACCTGGGCGCGGGTGAGTCCGGGCGGGGTCAGCCAGTCGAGGTAGGCGTCGATGACCCGCTCGAACAGGATGTTGTTCTCCCACAGCGTGTCGTCCGCGTCGATCAGGAGCACTTGGGCTGCGGAGACGGCGGGCGGCGGGCCGGGCGGCGTTGCGTGTCGGGTCACGCTGCAGGGTAATCAGCGCATGCGGTGGGGATCAACGCGATTTGCGCCTCTCGTGCGGGGGCCGCGGCAGGGCCCGGCACCGCATCGGCGGGCGCTGCTCACCCGGCCGCCCGGCCGTGTTCACCGGGGTGTCATGCGGGCGTGCGTGGATGGTCCGCGTCGGGTGGGCGCGGGTCGCGGGGGTGGGGTTTCGGGTGCAACGTCCGGCGTCCGGGTCCCCTGCCGATCCCCTCGCGTCCCTGCCCCCCGACGGCTATACGGTCGTCCGCACGCTGCGCTCGGACGCGCACGGCACGGTGCTGCTGTGCCGTGCCGACGACGACGCTCTTCGTGCGGTGGAGGTCCTGCGGGCCGGCGCGGGCACCGAGGCCTCCCGGCTCGCCTTGCACGCGGAGCTGCTCGCGGCGGCCGCGGCGGGCCGGCATCCGTGCGCGGTCCCCGTGCACGACGTGGGGGTGACGGCCGACGGGCGCGGCTTCGTCGTCCGTGACTTCCTGGAGGGCGACCCGGTGGCCGGGCCGCTGCCGGTGACCGAGGTGGTCCTGGCCGGGATCCGCTGCGCGCTCGTGTTGCGGGCGGCGCACTGCCGCGGGGTGCTGCATCTCGACGTGCGGCCGGGGGTGCTGCTGCGCGGCGGCGACGACGAGGTGTATCTGTCCGGTGTCGGCATCGCCCGGGTGCTCGCCCGTACGTCCCCGTCGGCTGCGGAGGGCCGGGATCCGGCGTATGTGCCGCGCGAGTTGGCCGGGTGGGAGCTGCCCGGCCCGGCCGCGGACGTGTACCTGCTCGGCGCCACGTTGTACGCGCTGCTCGACGGCGTCCCGGATGACGCCGACGACGTGCTGTTCCGTGCGCTCGTCGACGGCCGCCCGCCGCGTCCGCACGACGCGCCGGTACCGGCGCGCCTGGCCGATCTGCTGCGGCGCATGGCCGCCCCCTATGCGGCGGACCGCCCGTCCCTCGGCGAAGTCCACGGTGTGCTTTGCGGGTTGGTGCCCCACGAGGCCGCGGAACGGGTGCCGCGGCTGGATCCCGAGCCGGACGAGCCGGATCCGCTGCTGCGCCCGGATCCGCCGGAGGAGCCGTACGAGGACGAGGAAGACGATCCCGACCATGCCGCCCGGCAGCGTCGGCGCCGGCGTTGGATCGCCGGTATTGCGGTGACCGCCGCGGTGCTGTTCGCGGGCGGCGCCTATACGGTGACGCAGACCGGCGGGGGCGGCGGCAAATCCCGTGCGGGCACCGGCAATACCCCGGCGGCGGCTGTCTCGCCGGGTGCGCCGCGGCTGTTGGCGGGCTCGCAGGCCGCGCAGTTCACACCGAAGGACGTCACCACAGCTGCTTTCGGCGGCAGTACCCAGGTGGCGTGGCAGCCGCCTGGAGACAGCGCCCCAGTGGCCGGGTTCCTGGTGCTCGCGCAGGACCCGCAGACCGGTGCGGTCGCGGACCGGCGGCAGATCCCGTCGGGCACGTCGAATGCGGTCTTCACGCTGCCGAAGGGTGCGGCGGCGTGCTTCACGGTCACGACGCTGGTGCGGATGCCGGACGGGACGCTGGGCCTGGCCCCGGCACCGCAGGTGTGCCCGCCGCGTCCGTCCGCGACGCCGCCGACGGCGCGCCCCTGAATCGGGGACGGGGCGCGCCGCACGGCGTTGCTCAGGGCATCGTCGGGTGGGCCACGCCCCACGGCATGGCCGAGTCGACGGTGTCCCCGGCCTCGGGGATCATCTTGGCCACCCGCTTGGTGGTGATCTCGATGATCCGTTCGTCCTGCCAGCCGGGCTTGGGCCGGTGGGCGAACAGGTGCCCGGGCTGGTCGAGGTTGTTGAGCAGGCCGGACTGCCCGGCCCATTTGGTGGCCATCTGCTGGCTCGCGCCGCCCGCGAAGCCGGTGCTGCCGCTGAGGCCGAGGTCGACGGCCCAGTCCATGGCGCCCATCTGCTTGTGCTCGACGTTCACCTTGTAGAGGTCCTCGGCGGTCTTGCCGACGAGGCTGGACGCCATGCTGTTGAGGCCGCCGGTGTACCAGTGGCGTTTGGACGCGATCGTGTCGGCTGTGGTGTCGAGGAACTTGGCGGTGTGGCTGGTGTAGCGGTAGCCCCCGTCGGCGTCGAGGCCTTGGGCCCGGTTGCCGTGCTCCTTGGCGCGGGCTTCGGCTTCCTGGGCGCGGGCCTCCTGCTGACCGGCCTTGACCTCGGCGCGGTGCTCGGCCTTGTCGGCGGCGTCGGCGGCCTTGTGGGCGTCGGTCTGGGCTTGGGCGGCCTTCTGGTCGAGTTCGTGGGCTTTGGTCTGCGCATTCTCGGCCGCGGTGCGTTCCGTGTCGGCCTTGGTCTGGGCCGTGTGGGCGGCGGCCTGCTCGGTGTCGCGGTGGCCTTGCGCGGTGTTGGCTTCGTCCTGTGCGTGGGTGGCGCGGGCGTCGGCGGCGTCGGCCTTCTTCCCGGCGGCGTCGGCCTCCTTGTGGGAGGTGTCGGCGTTGCGGTGTGATTCGGCGGCTTGGTCGTGGGATTTCTGCTGGGCGTCGCGGGAGGTGTTCGCGTCGCGTTCGTGAGCTTGGGCTCGGTCGTGGGCCTGGGTGGCGCGGGTCTCGGCTTCGTCGGCCTTGGTGTGCTGCTGGGTGGCTTCGTTGCGTTCGTGCGTGGCCGCGGCGCGTTCCCGGGCGGCGGCGTCCTGGTGCTGTTTGGCGTTGGCGGGGTCTTGCTGCGCCTTGGTCTCGTGTTCTCGGGCCTTGGCGTCGTGGGCGGCGGCGTTCTGCTCGTGGTCGCGCGCGGCGGTGCGGTGGCCGTCGGCGGTGGATTCCTCGGCGTTGCCTTTGGCGTGGGCGGTCGCCGCGTCCTGGTCGGACTTCGCGGCGGCATTGCCGTGGGCTTGGGCGTCGTCGGTGTGCTGCTTGGCCACGGTGGTGTGCCGATTGCCTTCGGAGGTGTGCTGGTTGGCGTCGGCGCGGTGCTGCCCGGCCTCTGTGCGGGCGTCGTCCGCGGTCTTCTGGGACGCGGCACGCTGGTCTTCGTGGGCCTGCGCGCGCTGTCCGGCTTCGTCGGCCTTGGTCTGGTGGGTACGCGCCTCGTCGCTGTGCGCCTTGGCGGTGTCGTGGGCGGTGGAGGCCTCGGTCTTGGCGTGGTCGGCGGCGGTCTGCTTGGCAGTGGCGTCGGCGCGCTCCTGCGCGGCGTTGGTGCGGGCCTTCGGCACGTTCTCGTTGGCGCGGTGGTCGGCGGCGCGTTCGTTGGCAGCGTCCTGCTTCGCGGGGTACTTCGCCTTCTCCGCATCCGTGGCACCGCGCTGCTGCGCCTTGGTGCTCGCGTCGCGCGTGGTGCCGCCGTTGCCGTCCGGGATCCTCTTGCCGAACTTGAGGCGGTCGCGCAGTGCTTCGCCCGCGCCCTTGCCGCCGACGCTGACGAACGCACCGGCCGCCGCGTTGATCAACGCGCCGGACTGGATCAGCGTGACGTCCTCGCCGCTGAGGTACTGGGCGCTGAGCGTGGTGGCGTACTTGGTGCCGAAGTTGGCGGCGTACTGGAGGCCGTACTTGGTGACACCGACTTTGGCCTTGCCCCACCGGGTCGGCGCGGGGGCGTTCTTCCACTCGCCCTTGAAGCCGCGGGCCAGCTTGGTGTCCTTCATCCAGTCGCCGACCCGGTTGAGCCGGGTTCCGGCACCGGCGGCCAAGGACTTGAACTTGTTGGCCGCGCGCACGAACTTGCTCGCGGTGTTGGCACGTTGGGCGAACTTGGCGAGGGATACCGCGGTCTTGAGCTGTTTGATGCCGGGGATGACGTCCAGTAATGACATGAAGACGTCGCCCATCGTGGCGCGGCCTTGGGTGGCTTCGTAGATGGTGGACGCGGCCACGAGGAGCGCGGCGCCGAGCAGGATCCAGGTGAGCGGCCCTCCGACGAAGAGCGCCACCACGCTGAGGATCGCAATGCCGATCTTCAGCCAGGGCACCACGTTCTCGTAGAACGAGTCGACCATGCGGCCGAACCAACTCTTGTTGTGGATACCCGCTTTGGACGCGTCCTTGAGCGCGCGGGCGGCCGCCGACCCGGCCTGGTCGCGGATGCTCTGGGCGTCCTTGAGGAGGGTCTGGGCGGCGCTGAAGTCGTCGTTGGCCTTGGTGACGGCGTTGCCCGCGTTGGTGACGTCGTCGTTGGCGTCCCGCAGGCGCTTGGCGGCCGCGGTGATCTCGGCCGGGGTGGGGGCGGGCAGGCCCAGCTTGACGTAGTTGGTCTGGCGGTCGACCTCGGTCTGCGCGGTCTGCTGATGGCTTGCCGCCTGGGACTTCCACGTGCCCGCGGACGTTCGGGCGGTGTTCGCGCTCTCGCCCTTCTGGCGGGCCGTCTCGGCCTTGTTCTGCGCGTCGCGCAGCAGCGGATGGTAGACGGACAGCGCGTCGGCGGCCTTGCGGTAGGACGCCTCCATCTTGTCGAGATCGGGCACCATGTCCTCGGTATGCCGCCGGATGGCGGTGGCGGTGCGCCCGATCATCTGCGCGATCTCCGAATCGCGGCTGTTCTTGTCCACCTGTGTACGGGCGTTCGCGGCGCGGTCGGCGTACTGCGCGAACGCCTGGGCGAGCTTCTTGACCTCGTCCGGATCGCCGGGCACCGGGTCGTCGTGGATGCCGAAGACCCGGAAGTCCGTGTTGCGGCCCATGGTCTCCCCTCGTGGTCGTCGTGTGGCCGGGCACACCGGCGCGCCGCCCGGGCCGATCGGCCGGGCGGCGCGGGTGGGTACTGCTCCTTGCTCACCGACTTGCGTTCCGGCTGGCTTGCCGACATGCCTGCCGGCTTGCCTGCCGACGTGCTCCGGGGAAGGGGTGTCAGCCGTTGAGGCCCTGGCTGAGCTGCATGTCGGTGTTCTCGAACGTCTCGGCGGCCTTCTTGAGGTAGCCGCTCATGCCTTCGAGACCCGCGATGGTCTGGCTCGCGCCGCGATTGAACTCCTCGTAGGAGGTCTCGAATTGCTTGCTGGACTTGTCGGTGACGTAGCCGCCGTTGACCAGCGTCTTGATGAGCGTCTGAAGAACGGTGAGCTTGTCGATGATGTCGGCGTGGCCGTCCTTCAGGTCGTCGGCGGCCTTGCGCATGTCGTCGTATGTGACGCTGAGGTTTCCGGCCATGGGGGAACTTCCTCTCTGGGTACGGTGGTTCGCTGCGACCGGGTACGGCCTAGGCGTACGTGAAGCAGAAGGTGGCGCTGATCGCGTCGAACAGCTCCAGGAAGGGGTCCTGGAGCGGCAGGTTGGGGCTCGTGGCGGTGACGACGGCGACCCGGTCCGGGCTGCCGGGCACGCGGACGAACGTCTGCATGGTGATCATGCGGGCGGACCGGCGGGTCCCCGGGACCGGCAGGTCCTCGACGCCTTCGGTGCGCACCGCCGTTCCGGCGTCCACGAGTTCGAGGACCGAGACGCGTTGCCAGGTGTCGTCCGCGTGCTGTGCCTGCTTGGCGGGGAACCGTTTGGCCATCGCCTGCGGGTCGGTGTCGAGGGGGGACCCGTCGTCCCGACGGGTGTCGACCACCGCCATGGTCAGGCCTGCGGTCACCGGGGTTTCGGCGTCGAGCGCGTCCGCGTAGCAGCCGCAGTAGACCGCACCGGAGTCCCACGCGTCGCGCGCGCTCTGCCGCAGGATCCGGAGCAGCATCGGCCGGTACGGGGCCAGTTCCGGGTACGCGCGGACGCGCTTGTTGACCGCTTTGCGGATGTTGTCGTCGCGGCCGGCCGGATGGATGTCGAACTCGTACCAGCTGTCCGGCACGCGGATCGACACTCCGACAGGCGCGCCTGTGCCCGTGCTCCGCACCTGCCCCGCCTCCCCGCGCCCCCGTGGATCCCGCCTGGAAGATTCCTAACGCACGCCGGGGAAGCAACCGGATTCACCGAGGTGAACAACAGGGAATATCAAGGTGAATAAGTCTGCGTGGTGATGTGGTTCTTCAGTGCGGCGTCCGTGGCGATGAAATTCTCGACGGTATCCGAGGCCATTTTGGCAAGCGCGCCGGTCGACTCGACGATGCGCTTGCGGCCGTCCCGCCAGCCGCTCACGAAGTGGTCCAACGCCCCTGCCAGCTCCCCGGATCCGAGGTAGCCGCGGGCCAGGTCGATGTCGTGCCGGGTGCCGTTGAGGTTCGTGGCGATGGCTTCGAGCCGCAGTGACATCAGCTTGAGTTCGGTCGTCTTCAGATACAAGTCGGCCATCGTTATACCCTTTCACGCAGTGCTGGGGATTCCGACCGTGACCACGATAAGCGGCACCGCCGCGGTCCCGTTGCCGGATCCCCGATATGTCCATCTCCGCGCCGCGTTTCCGGGCGCGGGCCGGGAATGCGGGAGCGGCATGGAATTCCGGGTCGGCATCGCGGCGCCGCACGGGGGCGGGGCGGGCAGCGCGCTGGGTGACGTGCTGGGCGATGTGTTGGTGGAGGTTGCGGCGGAGACGCCGGTCGGGGCGCTGGCCGTCGAACTCGCGGGCTACGCGGGCGTTCCGGTGCCGCCGTACGGTCCTCCGGACCTGTTCGTCGCGGGGCATCGCCTGGACGCCGGACAGTCGGTAAGCGAATCGCCGTTGCGCGACGGGGTGGTGGTGGCCGTCGGCGCATCCGGCTCCGCCGCGTCGCCGGACCAGGCCGGTGTCGAGATCCACGTCGTCGGCGGCCCCGACGCGGGCGGCGTCCACCGCCTCGGCCCGAGCACCGCCGTCCTGGGCTCCGGCACGGACGCCTGGGTCCGGGTCGCCGACCCGACGCTGCCGGCCGAAGCCGCCGAGGTGGACGTGGCGGTGGACGGCGCCGTGACGGTACGTCCGCTCGACGGTGCCGAGGTGCACCTCGACGGCGAACTCCTGGACGGGGAACGGGAATGGCCGCTGCGAAGCGTCCTGGCCTGCGGACTGACCCTGTTCGAGCGCGCGGTGCCGTCGTTCCCCGACACCGCCCTGCGCCCGGCCGACGACGGCGCGGGCCTGGACTTCAACCGCCCGCCACGGGTGCAACCCCTGCCCCGACGGCGCAAGTTCCAGATCCCGACGCGGCCCGAGCAGCACGAGTCGGCGCCGCTGCCGTGGCTGATGATGCTGAGCCCGCTGGTGGGCGCGCTGGCGATGGCGTACCTCATGCACACCACGCGCATGCTCTACCTGGCCGTGCTCAGCCCTCTCTCCATGGCCGGGATGTATCTGACCAACAAGCACCACGGCCGACGTTCGTTCCGTTCCCGGCTGGCCCGCTATCGGCAGCGCAAGGCGTCGATCGAGGAGCAGGTCGAGCACGCGATCACGCTGGAGACCCTGCAATGCAGGGCGGCCTGCCCGGACCCGGCGAAGGCCGCACTGATCGCCACCGGCCCCCGGCAGCGGCTGTGGGAACGGCGGCGCACCGACCCCGACCGCTTGCTGCTGCGGGTCGGCACCGGCGCCGTGCCGTCCGAGGTGGAGGTGACGGACCCGCGGCGCGAGGAGCACCGGCGCACGGATCCGCGCAAGCTCACGGACGTTCCGGTGGCGGTGCCGCTGCCGGACGTCGGAGTACTCGGCGTCGCGGGCAGCGGCGCGCTGCCGCGGGCGGTGGGGCGGTGGCTGGTCGCGCAGGCGGCGGTGCTGCACAGCCCGGCCGAGCTGCGGATCTGCGTGCTGTCCGAGCAGGCTGGTGCCGCGGACTGGGACTGGGTGCGGTGGCTGCCGCACACGCGCCCGGAGAACGACGGCCAGACGGTCGCCCTCGTCGGCACCGACGCCGATTCGGTAGGACGGCGGATCGCGGAGTTGCTGGCCGTGCTGACGGCCCGGCAGACGGCGTTCCGCGACCGCGCCGACGGAGCACCGTCGGCAGACCCCGACTTCCTGATCGTGATGGACGGCTCGCGCCGCCTGCGCACCGTCCCCGGCATCACCCGACTGCTGCGCGACGGGCCCGGGGTGGGCTTGTTCGCCGTGTGCCTCGACGCCGACCGGCGGCTCCTGCCCCAGGAGTGCGGCGCGGTCGCCGAGGAGGACTGGTACGGCACCCTGCGCGTCACCCGCGCCGGTGCCGCCGCGGCCGACGGCGTCCGCCCGGACGCGGTCTCCGCCGCGTGGTGCACGTCGGTGGCGCGCGCCCTCGCCCCGATCCGCGACGCGAAGCAGGACGAAGCCGCCGGACTCCCGGACGCGTCCAGGCTGTTGGACGTCCTCGAACTGGAACCGCCGACCGGCGACGTCATCGCGGCGCGGTGGGCGATGGGCGGCCGCTCGACGGTGGCGATCGTCGGCGAGTCCTTCGACGGCGCCTTCGGCGTCGACCTGGTCCGCGACGGCCCGCACGGCCTGGTCGCCGGCACCACCGGCTCCGGCAAGTCGGAGCTGCTCCAGACCATCGTCGCGTCGCTGGCCGTCGCCAACCGCCCCGACGCCATGACCTTCGCCCTCGTCGACTTCAAAGGCGGCGCCGCGTTCAAGGACTGCGCCCGCCTCCCGCACACCGTCGGGATGGTCACCGACCTCGAAGCCCGGCTCGTCGAGCGCGCATTGGAGTCCCTGGCCGCGGAACTCCGGCGCCGCGAACACATCCTCGCGGCCGCCGACACCAAGGATCTGGAGGACTACCAGGTCGCGATGCGCACCAACCCCGCGCTGCAGCCGCTCCCCCGGCTGCTCATCGTCATCGACGAGTTCGCCGAGATGGTCGCGCAGATGGGCGAGTACGTCACCGCGCTGGTCAACATCGCCCGCCGGGGCCGGTCGCTCGGCATCCACCTGATCCTCGCCACCCAGCGCCCGAGCGGCGCGGTATCGGGCGAGATCCGCGCGAACACGAACCTGCGGATCGCGCTGCGGGTCACCGACACGGCGGAGAGCGCCGACGTCATCGACGCACCGGACGCCGGACGGATCTCGAAGTCCACGCCGGGCCGGGCCTTCGTCCGCCTGGGCGCCACCTCGCTGCTCCCCTTCCAGTCCGCCCGCGTCGGCGGCCGACGGCCGGGTGCGGCCGGGGATTCGGAGATCCCGCGGCCCCGGGTCGTCGACATCCCGTGGTCGTCACTCGGCGCACCGCCACCGCCACCGCCGCGCGGTGCGGCGGCGGAGAGCGACGACCTGCTGACCGACCTGGCGGTCCTCGTCGACGCGGTCCGAGAGGCGAACGACCGGCTGGGCATTCCGGCGCAGCACAGCCCGTGGGCACCGCCGCTGCCTTCGGTGCTGACCGTCGGCGAACTCCGCCCGTACGACGGTCCCTTTGCGGACACGCTGCGTCCGGCTCCCTACGCCCTGGAAGACGTGCCGACCGAGCAGGCGCGCTACGTCCGCGCGATCGACTTCACCAGCTTCGGCCACCTGATCGCGGCCGGCGCACCGAGGAGTGGACGCTCACAACTCCTCCGCACCATCGCCGGATCGGTCGCGCTGGCGAACTCCTGCGCCGATGTCCACTTGTACGGCATCGACTGCGGCAACGGCGCGCTGCTGGCGTTGGAGGCCCTGCCGCACTGCGGCGCGGTGGTGCGCTCGACCGACACGGAACGCGCGGTACGGCTGCTCGGCAAGATCACCGACGAGGTGAAGCGGCGGATGGCGCTGCTCGGCGAACGCGGTTTCACCGACATCGCCGAGCAGCGCGCACACGCGGCTGCGGAGGATCGGTTGCCGCACATCCTCCTGCTGCTGGACCGCTGGGAGGGCTTCACGACGAGCATCGGCGATCTCAACCACGGCGAACACACCGACACCATCCTGCAGTTGATGCGCGAGGGCGCGAGCGTCGGCGTCCACGTCGTGGTGAGCGGCGACCGGACGCTGCTGACCGGCCGGATCTCGACAATCACCGAGAACCGCCTGGCATTCCAGTTGAGCGACAAGAACGACTACGGGTTGGTGGGGTTGATGACGCGCAAGGCGCCGGATGCGTTGCCGCCGGGTCGGGCGTACCGCATCGGCGCGGTGGAGCTGCAGGTGGCGCTGCTGGGTCCGGACCCGGCAGGTCAGGCACAGGCCGCCGACCTACGGGCGATCGGGGCATCCGCGGCGGCCCGCGATGCCTCGGTGCCGCGCTCCCGACGCCCGTTCGGCGTGGACGTGCTCCCGAGCCGGATCGAGTACGGCCCCGCGGTGGCGCTGCGCTCGCGGGGCGGGGGCGTGGCGGCCGCCGCGAGCCCGCTGTGGGCGATGGTCGGCGTCGGCGGGGACACGTTGTCGGTGCTGGGCCCGGATCTGGCGTCCGCCACGCCCGCATTCGTCATCGCGGGCCCGCCCCTGTCAGGGCGCAGCACGACGTTGCTGACGATCGCCCGTGGGTTCCTGTCCGCCGGCACGGAGCTGATCGTGCTGGCGCCGCGCACCTCGCCGCTGCGCTCGCTGGCCGACCTGCCGGGCGTCCTTGCGGTCTTCACGGGCCCCGACGTCCCGCGCGACGAGTTCACCGCCGCCATCGACAAGCTCTCGGGCCCCGGCGCGGTCCTCGTCGACGACGCCGAACTCCTCCGCACCTGCGACGCCGCGGAGCGGCTGACGGCCCTGATCCGCCGCCAACTCCGCCCCGACCTGGCCCTGGTGCTGGCCGGGGACGCCGACGACATCTGCGCCGGCTTCACGGGCTGGCAGGTGGAGGCGAAGAAGACCCGGCGGGGGTTGTTGCTGTCCCCGCAGAACAACGCCGACGGCGATTTGGTGGGTGTCCGCTTGCCGCGCGCCTTCGTCGGCCAACCGATCCACCCGGGCCGCGGCGTCCTGCACTTGGGCGACGGCGAACTGACGATGGTGCAGGTGCCCGCGGCGGGGGGATGGCCAGGCGGCGAAGCCTGAGCCATGGAGTTGGTCGGATGGCGGGGAAGGAGAAGCACACGTCCTACCCCCGCCCGAGCCCGATCTCAGTCGCCTCCAGGTCCCGCAATCGCGCGCTGCGCCGCCACGACTGCGGCCGGGACGGCGACGACAGCGCCCACCCCCGCCACCACACCGATGGTCGCCCACGGCATCAGCACCAGGACCACCCCGGTCAACAGCACCAGCGCCGTCCACAACGGCAGCAAGGTCAACGCGGTGGCCACCAGTCCCAGAACCACGCCGATTGCCACCGTCAGCCCCGCTTCCGCGGCCGCCGTCCGACGGATCTGTGCCGGGCACACACTGCCGCCGGAAGTGTGGGACCGCATCTGACCAAGTGCCGCTGTGCGCGGGAACCCCTGGCGCGGACATCCCGATCACACCGAGACCTCGACAACCGGACCAGGACGTTGGTTACACGGTCTCGAACTTGCCCCAGGGATGGCGGGGTGAAAACGTGATCAAGTGCCCCCCAGTTCCCAGATGCGTCGCGGAGTCGCCCCGGACGAGCCGTTCGTCAACCGGCTGATCGCGGCAACCGACGTGGACCAGACCAGGGAACTGGCCAGGGAAGAGGTCCGGAAGGCAACCGGCCGTAACACGGACTTCATCCTCGTGGACGGCGATCCCTTCGAGATGAAGCGTCTGGCGCTCAGTGCGGTCCACTGGTTCCGGCTGCACCCCGAGGTCCCGGCCCAGGCGCTGTCGGTCCAGCGGATCCCGGCCAGGGGAGACGTCACCTACGCGGCGGTCGCGAACCCCGGGTTGCAGACGGTCGCGTTCAACGCCGACCTTTTCGGGGCCGGGCGACGCGGTGAACTGGAGAGGTTTTGGGCGCTCGGCGAGGACACCGGTCAGCTGCGCCGCGACCCGGAACTCGCCACGCCGATCCTGGTCTTTCACGAGTTGGAGCATCTCCGCTACGACCACTACGGCGGCCTGCCCGACCTGCTGAAGGGCAAGCAGCCCGCGCGGGGCGTCCCCAACAACCCCAGCGCGGCGGTGGCGAAGGTCGCCTCCTACACGAAGACCGCGAAGGATCTCGTCAAGCGGCATCCGGACATCAAGCTCGTCACCAATCACTCGGTGGCCAAGTACTTCGGTACGTATCCCGCGACGAACACCGCGGAAACGTTCGTCGAGGGAAGCGGCCACCTCCATGCCCAGGGGGACGGGGCCCCGAAGCTGGCGCGCATCGTCGCGGAACCGCTGGGATCCGTCGACGAGATAGCGGCGGCCGCTCCCGGCTTCCGTCAGGCGCTGCGCCGCGTGGACACGGAAGTCGACCGCGACACCGGTCTCCCCAAATCCCCCGGGCAGCTTGCCCGGGAAGCCGCGGGCCGGGTGAACGAGGCGCGGCCGGAGACGGCTCGGCCGAACCCGTGGCTCACCCGGAACAACGGCGGGCGGCCGCCCTCGGAGGGGTCGGCCGTGTCCGGCGCGAACGCCGCACCCGCCACGGATGGGCATACGGGGCCGGAGCCGGGGCAGTCAGCCAGTGCCATCCGCTTCGGCCTCCCGCCGGCCGCCTCCCGCGGAATGTCCCACATGAGCCGCGCCCCCTCGGAATCGCCCACCCCGCCCACCGCGCCGGGCGTGCTGCCGACGCCCCCAGGACACGTCCAGAGGCGGCAGCCGAACCGGGCGGCGGAGGCCAGGGGAGTCTCCATGCAGCGGGATCCGTGATCAGACCGGCTCGGTCCGGTGCACCGTCGCGGATGTCCGAGGCTCTATCGCTTGATGGCCTCCGTCAGTGCGGCCCACGAGGCCGGGGAGAGGGCAAGGTGACCACGGCGGTTGTCCTTGCTGTCGCGAACCCCGATGGCCTGGTCGACGACGGCGGTCTCGACGCAATCGCCACCCTGGTTGCCGCTGTAGCTCGACTTCCGCCAGAGCACGGCCGTCTCGATGCAGTTGCCGCCTTGGTTGCCGCTGTAGCTCGACTTGCGCCAAGCGATGAACTTGCCCGATGCAATCGTCATGTGCTGCTTCTCTCCAGAAGGGCGCGGATATACGCAATGGAGCGCGCGGGAGACCACGTCTCTGCGCGAAGCAGATCGTAGCGACGCTCGCATTGGTCAATCGCCTCGTCCTGGGCGATCAAGTGCCCTTCACCCATTGGCTCGACGTACACGGCCTCGCTCCGGTTGTGCATGGTGAGGAGCACGAAGCCGCCATCCATGCACGGATGGACACCACAGTCGATGGGGAGGATCTCGATCACGATGTTGGGCCGCTCCGCCATAGCAAGCAGGTGCGTGAGCTGCGGAATCGCCACACCGGGGGTTGCAGCCACCCGCAGCAGTACCGCCTCGTCCACGATGGCCCACAACTTCAGCGGCCTGTCTCGCGTGAGCACCTCTTGGCGTGCCATGCGCGCGGCGACTCGCGATTCCAGGTCGTCGTCGTCGCGGAGCGCTGCGAACTGAGCGCGGGCGTACTGCTCACACTGAAGCAGTCCCGGGATCGACTGCGGCTCGAAAGTCCGGATGCGCGCGGCCGCTCGCTCAGCCTTCGTGAGGGTCTCGAACCAGCTCGGGATCTCAGCCGAAGCAATCCGCGCGTGGTGTGCCAGATCGATCAGCATCCCGCCGGCGTTCAGGGCTCTGTCGATCGCGGCCACCAGATCCGGCCTCGGCTTGCGCTCCAGCGTCTCGATGGCCCCCACAGTCGAGCTTGTGGAGTGCGCCTCCTCGGCGAGCTTCTCCTGTGTCCAACCTCGTTCCTTGCGGAGTCGTCGCACGTGAAAGGCCAAAAGCGCCCAGAGCGACTCGTTCGGATCAACGTCTTTCTCGGCCACCATTCCCCAGCACCCCCGAAGTCCGAACCAGGAGTCGAAAACCGTTCCCAATCCACCTCCCAACCTGTTCGCTCAGTAGTCGAACGGTCACGGAGGAGGCTGGAAATGGCGCGCGGTGAGAGTCGGATGACCATCCGGACCTACACGCCCGGCGCGGGCGGCAACCAACAACGCGACAAGCAGGTTCGGGTCATTCGTCCCCACGACGGGTTCCCGCCCTCGTCCGTCTTCTCCTGGCCGGCGTGCAGGTGCCCGCGGTGCGTGCCGAGCGGCGGCAAGTGATGGCTACCGACGAACAGACGGCAGTCTGGTCACCCTCCCCTGGTGGCTGGTGCGCCCCATCGACGACAACTAAGCGGCGGCAACCCGGCCTTCGGACTCCCCCGCCATCCCCTGGAAGCCGTTGGCGAGCGCCTGGCCGTCCCTCCGGCTCCCCCATCGCGTGAACGCGACCGACCCGCGGTCCGTGGTCCGCACGTGAACGACCGTGCGGCGGAACCGTCGACGCGACACAACACCCACAACGGCGTCGGTTGCCAGCGCCCCCGCAGGCTGCACTGCGGCGCGACCGTCGATCCGTCGGGCCAGCCAGTCGAGATTCAGCTCGCAGAAGCCCAAGGTGACGATCTTGGTCAGGACCGCGAGCACTCCGTACACGAGCAACCCGACGAGCCACACCCCACCCGGCACGGCACATGCCATGGCCACCACTTCGGGTGCACCGGCGAAGTAGGCGAGGGTGCCGATCCACGCCAAGGCGAGCGACGCCAGCACCGCAAGCCAGAACCGTACGACCCAGTCATGCCAGCGGACCGGCGACGTGTAAAACACCGCCTGGCTCGGCAAGAACCGAACCTTGACCCGCGCACCCGGTCGCGATCTCACGAAGTCCACCTCGGCCATGCCTGCCTCCCCGTACGGCCGCACGCTGTCGATGCTCCTTGGTGAGAATACAGCTCACACGTTGCACGTCTTTTAACGTTCGGCCAGGCAGGTCGTGCCGCGGTCTCAGCTCAGGCCCGTCGGGCGGCCTTCGCCGCGCGCAGGACCACGAACTTGCGGTCCGAGGCGACCACTTCGCAGTTCCCGAAGATGCGCTTCAGCTTCGTGTGGTAGCCCAAGTGCCGGTTGCCGACGACCCACAGCTCACCACCCGCGCGCAATGCTCGGCGCGCACCGGTGAACATCCGCCAGGCAACGGCGTCGGTGGTGGCCTGGTGGCTGTGGAACGGAGGGTTGTTGAGGACCACGTCGGCCGTCCCCGGCGGGAAGCCCTCCAGCGCGTCCCCCACGACGAACTCCGCTTCACCGTCAGGGACGTTCATACGGAACGTCGCCTCCGCGGACGCCACCGCCTGATACGACTCGTCGACGAACGTCACCGACGCCGACGGGTCGGCAAGCGCCACCGCCGTCCCCACGACACCGTTGCCGCAGCCCAGGTCGACCACCCGCGTCGGCTGCCCAGCCGGACCCGGCAAGTGCCCGAGGAAGAACCGCGTGCCGATGTCAAGCCGTTCCGCGCAGAAGACCCCGGCGTTGTTGACCACCGTGTGGCCTGACACAACCCCGACGTCCCGGGGCAAGGCGTAGCTGTGCGGCCACGGGTTCTCCGGCCGAGCCAGACCGGGATCCGGAGTGGTCAGGATCAGCCGGGCCTTCTTCTCCGCCAGGGTCGTCCGGGTCGGGCCGAGGATGCGGGAGAACAAGTCCAGGGTGGACGTGTGGATCTCCGTCACCATCCCCGTCCCCACGATCACCGTGTCGTCGTGCACCGAAGGCGCCAAGCGGTGGAGCTGGTCTTCCAGCAGGGCGAGGCTCTTCGGGACCCGGACGATCAAGACGTCGATCCGCGCCGGCACCGGATCCTGCGTCGTCACCACCCGCACGCCCGACGGCGACCCGTTGCGCGCCACGTTCGCCCGCGTCGCCTCCACCGTCAGGAACGAGTCCGTCACCAGCGTCGGACGATGCGCCGCCAACGCTGTCGTCAAAGCCCCCCACCGGTCGCCGACCACAACGACCTCGCCGCCGAGGTCCACCGCCGGCACGTCGACGCCCTCCGGCCCCGGCTCACCGGCGAGCCGACGCAGCGCGTACCCGTCCGCCGCGTCCCACGCCCGCAGCTGATCGCGCGGGTCCTCCGGGTACCGGGTCAGGTCGAAGTCGCCGAAGGGCGTCGCGAAGACGGCAGGGGCAGCGGGGGCGGGGTGGCTCATGATGCAACCCAGGGTAACCGGCGACGCGGCCCCGGCCTCACCCCGCCGCGGCGTGCTGGTGCTGCTCCGGCAGCCGGCTCTCCGGGTGCGCCCACACGACCACGTTCCGCAGCGGCTCGCCGTCCGGGCCGACCACCCCGCGGAAGAAGTCGACGACCTCCCGATCCGCATGCCGCAAGCTGAAGTGCGTCAACACGAACAGCGTCGACGGGTGCGCCTCCACCACCGGCCGCAGCCTGCTCCACACCGTGTGCCCGACCCGCTCCGCGCGCTCGGCCTCCGCATCGTCGAGGAACGTGCACTCGGTGACGATCACCGGGTAGTCGAACAACCACGGATTGCGCTCGAACACCCGCGGGTGGGTGTCGCCGAGGAACGCGAACACCGGCTCCGCCACCTCGACCTCGACCGGCTCCCCGGCCTTCCGCCGCCGCGCCGCCTCGACGCCGAACTCGGCGCCACGCCCCGCACGCACCAACTCGTCACGCATCAGCTGGAGTTCGGGCACCAGCCGCTTGGCCGGGGCGGAGAAGGCGTAGCCGACGCACGGGATCTTGTGCTCGCACGCCACGACCCGCACCTGATAGCCCCGCCGCCCGAACGCGAACTCGTCACCGTCGCACACACCGTGCACGCGATAGCCGCCGTCCAGCGCGGGGTCGTAGTCCGGACCGTGGTTGAGCTGCGCCGACGTCCGCAGGTACGCCTCGACGTACGGCACCGCCTCGGCCGGCACGTACACCTCCGCTCCCGCCGCCGTGGCCGCGTTCACCGCCAGGAAGTCCAGGTCTTTGACGTGGTCGTGGTGGGTGTGCGTCAGGAACACCGTGTCGACGCGCCGCCCCTCGCACAACCCCGCGTCGAGCGCACAGCGCATCTCGGGCACGTGGAAGAACGTCTTGTCGTTGGCACGCGAATAGCCGGTGAGGGTCAGGTCCGCACCGGGCATCCGCCAGGTCTTCCATTGGCGGAACGGGTGTCCGTGGTCGAGGAGTTCGACGGGCGGGAGAGACGCTTCGGAGGCGGAGTCGATCACCCGCGCACCCTACGCGCGGCCTTCCACGCCGGGCATCCGCTTTTCGCGGTTACCGGACAGACCCGGCGAGCCCAGCCCCTACATCCCCTGAGCCACGCACAACACGTTGCCCTCGCTGTCCCGGAACCACGCCGCGCGTCCGCCTTCCGGCGACTCGGCGACGCCGTTCACGGTCTTGAGGCCCGGGAAGTCGTAGTCCTCGAAGACCACGCCTCTGCCGCGCAGGTCCTTCATCGCCGCGTCGAGGTCGTCGACCTTCCAACTGGCGAGAGTGTGCTGGGCCTGGCCGCCGTACGGGGTCTCGTACAACGAGAACTGGGTGCCGCCGCACGTGAAGGTGATGTCTTCGGCGTGCTCTTCCTTGACGGGGATTCCCAGCTTGTCGCGGTAGAAGGCCACCGCCCGCGCCCGGTCGGTCACGGGGACGACTGCGGTCAAAGGTGCATCGGCGATCATGATGCTCACCTCCGTCCTCCCAGCCTAGGCCCGGCGACCGCGGCTGTGGACTACCCGTGGGGGCATCGGCTACCCGCGAAAAGGCACGCGGCAACGCCCACGGCACCGGATCAAGCAAAGCCCTCACTCCGGCACCCGCACCCGCTCCCCCGCGGCCACCGCCTCCGCCACCCGCGCCGCGGTACGCCACGCCTCGGCCGCCGCGGCCTCGTCCGGCTCCAACCCCGCATAGCCCACGGCATTCACCAGCGCGGCCAAGTCCGCGACCGACCGATCACCGGACTCCCCCACATACCCGTCCCAGAACTCCGCCACCTCCTCCACGGTCAACGTCCCCGGCGCCGCCATCCCCGCCCCGTGCAGGCTCGCCCCGATCCGCCGCCACGCCGCCACGACCTGCGCCGCCGGACTCCCGCGCCGTTCCGCGCGCCGCACACGCCACGGCCGCAACGCCCGCGACCCCGCCCACACCCCCAAGGCCACGAGACCGGCGACCCCGACAGCCACGAACCCCCACCACCAACGCAGGCCGCCCCTGCCGCCACCCCCAGCGGAAGGCCCCGGCACCCCACTCCCGGGATGCGGCGCATCGATGATCCGCGCATCGTCCAGCAGCCGCTGCGCCCCCGCGCCCGGTGCCGCCGCCGCCCCCTCCGGTCCGGACGGTACGGCCGCCGGCCCGGCCGGCGCCGCCGTCACCCGCTGCCCGGGCGTCGGCTGGAACGGCACCCAGCCGACGCCCGCGAACTCGACCTCCGGCCACACCACCGCGTCCCCGCCGGTGACCTGCCACCCGTCGGGCGTGGCGGTGCCGTGGTGGAAGCCGACGACCAGGCGAGTGGGCAGCCCCAGCGACCGCGCCATGACGGCGAAGGCCGCCGCGAACTGCTCCGACGTCCCGCGCTTCGATTCGGTCAGGAAGAACTCCAGGCTCCGGTACGTATGCCCGGGCGCCGCCTGCACGTCGAACACGCGCCCCTCGCGCAGCCACGCCGCCAGCCGCAGCGCCTGCTGGTACGGGAACGTGCTGCCCCGCGTCGCCTGCTGCCCCAGCTCGCGCAGCAGGTCGCGGGTCGGCGAATCGGGCAGCCGGGTCATCGCCGGGTCCACCGCGGTCGGGGCGTACTGCACGAGCCGCGCGTCGAAGACCGGCACCCGGGACGCGACCTGGTAGCTGTCCCCGTCCCGGATCGGCGCCGGGTCCGCGAGCGCTCCGGTATCCGGGTCGACCACCAACCGATCCGCCACGGGCCCCGTCACCCGCACCGGCCGGTCGGCGGACGGCAGCCACACCCCGCCGAGCTGCTGCACGGTGATGCGCTGGTCGAGCGCCACGCGCCGCACACCTGCCTCGGGCGTGCCCGCCGACCCGCCCGGCACCCGCCCGCCGGTCGGCCGCAGCAGCCCGGGCGGCGACCACGTGCTGCCGTCGAAGTCGGTGAGGACCGCCAGACGCCAGTCCTGATCGCCGAGTCCGGCGGCACGGACCTTGAACAGCGGCCGCGCCGGGTCGAGCAGCCACGAGCCGACCAGGGCGAGCGGATTGCCGCCGTCGACGTACGCCCGTTCCCGCGCGGCCGCATCCGCCCGCAGGCTCACCGGAGTACGCCCGTCCACCCCGGTCGCCACCGGCGCCACCACCGCCGCCACCAACGCCTGCGCGGCGATCAGCGGCACCGCGGCCGGCACCGCCCGGCGAGCGCGCGGCCGGGAGGTGTGCACGCGCGGCGCGCGCAGCACCACCAACAGCCCGACGGCCACCAGAAACCCCGCCGCCGCGGGCACGTTCGTCCCCGGCCCACCCGCGCCGAGCACCACCGCCACCCCGAACACCGCCACGCCGGGCAGTGCCGGGAACAAGACCGTCCCGGTCCGCAACGCCAGTTCCGCCCCCGCCGCGGCAGCGAGCCACACGGCGGTGAACGGCAGGATCAGCAGCGCTCCCTCGGCGGGCAACGGAGTGATCACGGTCAGCACGCGGTGCGGCGCGTCGAGGAGGTCGCTCCCCATGCGCCGCACCAGACCAAGCGTGAGGCTCTCGCGCCGGTAGAGCAGACCCCACGCGCACGGCAGCCACGCAACGGGCCCGGCAAGAGCCGCACGCCACAACGGTGCTCGCGTGCCGTCGCGCCGCACGGACAGCAGACCCGAGAGCACCGTCGGGGCCGCGGCAGCCATCACCACCAGAGGCAGCAAGGAACGCGGTCCGTAGACCCGGTGGAAAGCCGCGCCCGCCGCTGCCGCCGGCAGAAAAGCCGTCGGCAGGGCGGTGAGCCGACGCCGCGGGTCGAAGCCCTCCGGCCGTCCGGAGGCCACCGGGACAACGGACGCGGCCGGCCCCAGCCCCCGTGGGCGAAGCCCGCTCACCGCGCCGCCTCCCGCTGCCACACCGTGACCAGCACCTCGGCACTCGCCGCGTACACATACGGTGTCCCGGGCGGCAGCACCGACGCCGGCTCGTCGGCGGCGGCAGCCGCCGCACCGCCGACCCGGACCACCAGCACTCGCTCGAACCGTCCCGACACCTTGGCCAGCCCACCGAACCCCGCGGTATCGCCAGTGCCCGTCACCACGACCAACGTGCCGTCGGCCCGCGACCGGTCGAGTTCGTCGAAGACGTCGGCCACCGACGTGCCCTCCGACACCGCGACCAAGGCCAAGACGTCCAGGAGTTCGTCCCCGGCCGACCCCCGCGCCGAGTCGGCCAACGCGATCCCGCCCTCCGTGAGCAGCCGCAGCGGGAAGCGGTGCAGCAGCGCCGCGCAGCACACCGACGCCGCCGCCTCGACGGCGAGTTCGAAGGCGTCGGCGGCGCGCTCGGGCAGGCCCGGATAGGCGGCGCCGCGTGTGTCCAGGACGACCGTCGTCCGCGGCATGCTGACGTCCACCATCTGCCGCACCATCAGTTCGCCGGTGCGTGCGGTGGAGCGCCAGTGGATGCGGCGCAGGTCGTCGCCCATGACGTACGCGCGCAGGGTGTGGAACGTCTGGCTGCCGCCGTCGGCCGACGCCGAGTTGGGGCCCTCGATGTGGTGGGCGCGGCCGGACGCGAGCAGCGGCAGGGGGTGCACGCGGGGGCGTACGAGGACGGCAGTGTCGTCCGCGCACCGGCGTGCGCGCCGGGCCAGACCGGCCGGGTCCGCACGCACGGCGTGCAGCGGCCCGACGGCAAGTCGCCCGCGTCGCCCGGTGGGCAGCGGATAGCGGGTCACCGCCGCGGCATGCGGGGCGGCGTCGGCGACGGACACCGCGACCGGGCGCCCGTCGCACGCATCCTCGAGATCGACCCGGCGAGCACCACGGCGACCGCGCACTGTCACCGTGACGACGGCCTCCGCCCGGTCGCCGCGCGTGACCCGCGCCGGGGCCACCGTGCGCGCGGCGTCGACGCGGAGCGGCGGCAAGACCCACGCGACCCCGCCGAGCACGGCGAGCAGTCCGCCGCCCCCGAGCACCGCCGCTTCCGGGTACCCCAGCGGCCAAGACAGCGCGAGCAGCAGCACGGACACGGCAAGCACGCGGGTCCCGACAGGAGTCGGCAGCCACCAGCCGTCGGCACCAAGCCGACGCGCCGGAACCGGACCGCGCCGCTTGCGGAGCCCCGCCGGATCACGCGCCATTGGCCGACGATCCGTTCCCGCCCGCCGTCGGCTGCGGCACCGCCACCCGCGCGAGCACCTCGGCGATCAGATCGGCCGCGGTCACCCCGGCCAGCTCCGACTCCGGGGCGAGCACCAGCCGGTGCGCGAGGACGGGTCCGGCGAGCGCCTTGACGTCCTCGGGGAGCGCGTACGCCCGCCCCCGTGCCCCGGCGCGCACGCGGGCGGCCCGGACCAGCGCCACGCTCCCGCGCGGACCGGCACCGAGCCGAATGCCGGGCAGTTCACGGGTCGCCGCGGCCACACGGACCGCGTAGTCGACGACGGGCGGCGGCACCCGCACCCGCTCGCGCACCACCTGCGCGAACTCGGCGACGTGCTGAGCCGTGGCGATGGTCGGCAGCGCCGCGATCGCGGGCCCGACCGCCGTGCCGCCCGCGACCTCCACCTCGGACGCGTGGTCGGGGTAGCCGACGGTCACCCGCATCATGAACCGGTCGAGCTGGGCTTCCGGCAACGGATAGGTGCCGGCCATCTCGACCGGGTTCTGCGTCGCGAACACCAGGAACGGTCGCGGGACTTCGTGCGTCACCGCATCGACCGACACCTGCCCTTCCTCCATGACTTCGAGCAGCGCCGACTGCGTCTTGGGCGACGCCCGGTTGATCTCGTCGCCTATCACGACGTTCGCGAACACCGGACCGGGCAGGAACTCGAACCGCCCCGAGTCCTGCCGGAACACCGACACGCCGGTGATGTCCGACGGCAGCAGGTCGGGCGTGAACTGCACGCGGTGGCACGTCCCGTCGAGCGACGCGGCCAAGGCGCGCGCCAGTGTGGTCTTGCCGGTGCCGGGCACGTCCACGACCAGGACGTGGCCTTCCGCGAACAGGCAGATCAGCGCCAGCTCGACGACCTCGTGCTTGCCCTTGAGCACGCGTTCGATGTTGTCGGCGAGAGCCGTGAAGCATGCGGTGAAGAGCTTGAGCGCCGCACCGGGAGCGGACTGCGTGCCGGGGGTTTCGAGGGAAGCCGTGGTCACGGTGGGGACTCCTGTGCGGGGGTGGGGACGCTTCAGACGCCGGGGACCGCCGGGCGCACGGGCGGCTGCCGACCCGGCGCGGCCGCCGCGCCGGACGACGGTGCGGGACTGCCGCGTTGTCCGGTGCCCTGGCCCTTCGGCGGCGCGGTCAGGTCGAGGGACGCGTTGCCCGCCGGCCCGGAGCCGGCCGCGTTGGCCGCGGTGACGGTGACCGGGTACTTCTTCCCGTCGGCCAGCCCGGTGACGGCGAACGTCGTGGCGCCGGTCTGCTGGTCGGCTCCGCCGCCGACCTTGACCGTGTACCAGACCTTGCTCGCGCCGTGCGCCGCCGCGGCCGTCCAGCCGAGTGTGCCGCCGTCGCCCTTCGCGGACGGCGTCGCGGTCACGGTGCCGACGGATCCGGGCGCGGTGCACGGACGGACGGGCGTCGATGCGGTGGAGGTCTCCGAGGCGCCGCCGTCGTAGTGCGCGACGACCTTGTACGCGTACTCCTTGTCGCACGAGCCGCCCGACACGGTGAACTGCAAGCGCTCGCCGGGCGCGATCGTGGACGGCGAAACCGCCTGTCCGGAACCGAGGTCGGTCAGCGTGTACCCGGTCGGCGTCGCGCCGGACGCGGGCGGGAACGTGAGGACGACGCGACCCGGCCCGGACGTCGCCTCCGGTGCGCCGGGCGGCGTCTGCGGGAGCGTGGGCGGGGCCGTCGGCGGTTCCGGGGTGGCCGGGATCGTGGTCGGCGGTGCGGTACTGGTCGCAGGAGCCGTGGTGGCGGGCGGAGCGGTCGCCGGGATCTCGGTGGTCGCGGTCGGTGTCGGTGTCGGTGTCGGTGTCGGTGTCGGTGTCGGGACGACCGGACCGCGCCCGGGCGGCAGCGCGGTGCGTGTCGGACCGGGGTAAGCAGTCCTGTCCGGACGACCGTTGCCGTTGCCGGTGCCCGTGCCGCCGCCCACCGGCCCGGGCACCACCGGATCCGGCAGGACCGGCACCGAGCCGCTCCGGTCCGGTCCGACCGTCACCGGCGGTTCCGGCCGCTGGTTGCCGGGCTCGTTGCCCCCGGACGGTGGGGCGGACGACTGCGGCGCGGGGCCGGGCCCGACGGGGCCGTTGACGTAGCCGTTCCTGCCGTTGTTGCCATTGTTGCCATTGTTGCCATTGTTGCCGCCGACTCCGATGCCGCCGGCCGCCGGTTCCTCTCCCGGCGGCACCTTCCAGTCCACGGTGTTCCGGCCCGGCAGGTCGCTCGCGGCGACGCCCGCACCCGCGGGCGAGTCCGCCGCGTACTTGCCCACCGGATGCGCGACTCCCGACGCGTCGATGACCGCGGCGGCCGAGCTGTTCTGGTCGTTGACCCACAGCATGCCGTCGCGCACGAACGAGTCCAGGGGGCCCGGCTTGCCGGTGACCGCGATCTGCGGGTCGAACTGGGCCTTGGCGGTGTCGTACACGATGACGTTGCCGTGCCCGCGGTCCGGGATGTAGACGCGCCCGCCGAGCACTTGCGGCGGAGCGTACGACCCGGCCGCCGCGCCGATGCCCAGCGACACCGCGGTCACCGACCCCTTGTCCAGGTCGACCAGCACCAGCGTGCCGGTGTCCCCCGCGAGCACCGGGACGACCGCGCCCGGCGTGGTCTCCGGTGTCAGCACGCGTGTCCCGTCGCCCTGGCCGAAGACCGTCGGCAGCGTGACCTGCCGGGTCGGACCGCCCGCCGTCACCACGGTGACGGTGCCCGCCCGCGGGTCGGTGACGACCGGCCGGTCGCCCGCCAACGTCAACCGCAGCGGACTGCCCGGCGCGGCCACCGCCACCGGCACGCCCGGCACCGCGCCGCCGACCGGCACGATCTGCCCCTTGCCGGGCAGAGGCACCCACAACGTCCCGCGCGAGTCGGACTGCGCCCGGCCGACGGGCTTGTCGCCGAGGTCGAGGGCAGCGGAAATCGGTTGGAGGTCGAGCGGGTTGATCTGCCGTACGCCGCCCTGTGCTTCGTCGACGAGCCAGCTGCTGCCGCCGCCGCTCACCAGGCGCAGCCCGGGCGTGCCGTAGTCGTAGCGGTACGGCACGGACAGCTGCGCGGGGTCGATCCGCGACACGACGCCGGTGGTCTGGTCGACGACGAGGATGCTGGTGCCGTCTTCGGCGACCTGGATCGGATGCCCCTGCGTACCGGGCAACGGGACCCGTCCGTCGGTGCGGCCGGTCGGCCCGTTGACGTGCGACGCGCTGCCGTTGCCGGAACTGGGCAGCCAGGCGCCCAGGTTGCCGAGCTTGGGCAGCGCGTCGGCAGCGCCGAGGCCGACGACGACGGAAGCGGCGATCAGCACGGCGACGAGCCCGAGGGCGACATAGCCGATCGCCCGGTCGCCGCGACGGGTGAGGACGGCGGCCGCGCGGCGTATGCGCGAGGGGTTTCCGTCATCGGACTTGGCGGCCTCGGCGGTCTTTCCCGACGCGGCGGGCACCGCGGACTTCTTCGGTTTCTCCGTCTTGGCGAGCGCACCCTTGGCCGGCGCACCCTTGGCCGGCGCCCCTTCGGCGAGCACCCCGGATGTCTCCGGCTCACCGAGCCGATGCGGCCGAAAGCCTGGCCCGTCTCCACCCATGGCGCGCCGCCACCCCCGCGTTCGTACCCCCGCCGTCCCCGAATCCCGTTGCCGTGTCCGCGAATTCCGCTATCCGGAAGGCGCCGATCCACCGGGACTTTCGGAACGCTACCCGCGCTTTCCGGAAGATCCAGTCCCCGAACAGCCACAACGCGCAGCTTTCCCCAACCCGTCGTCCCGCGTTCACCGGGACGTCACCGCCGCCTCGGGAAGCCGCCGAACCCGGCACGTGTCACCGGCGCAAGGCCTTTATCCGACACCGTCCAGCGCTTCGATGTCCGGCAGCCAGTCGCGGTCCGGGTCGTACTCCAGCCAGCGGCGGCGCGCCCCGTGCTCGGCGAACGCAGCCAGCACGTCGCCCAGTTGCGGATGCGGATCGGCTTCCCGCCACAGCAGCGACCAGGCGTACAACGGCGTCGGACCGGCGAGCGGCACCGCCCGGACGCCCGGCACGTCGGGCAGCGGGACGTCGGCCGGGAGCAGCGTGAAGCAGTCCGGGTGGTCGCGCACGTGCTCGATGCTGTGGGCCAAGCCCAGGTTGGCGCCGGCCTCGGTCCGGGCGATGCCGAAGCGGTCGGCGAACTTGCGCAGGAAGTCCAGGCGTTCCAGGGATGCCGGGCACCACATGACGCCGTCCGCCAAGTCGCCCGGGCGCAGGACGTCGGCGGCGGCCAGCGGGTGCCCGACGGCGAGCAGCACGTCCACGGGTTCCAGGCGGGCCAGGCGGTGCGCGAGCCCCGCGAAGCGGCGGCCGGGGATCGGGTGCACCCGGCCGAACCCGAGGTCGGTGTCCCCGCGCAGCAACGCGTCGGCCACGCCCGGCAGGTCGCGGCCGGAGCCGGGCTCCACCGCCACGCCCGGCAGCGCGTCGACGACGTGGGCGACGGTGCGCATCGGGGCGTACAGGTGTCCCCACACGTCGAGGCGCAGCGGGCGGGTCTCGGTGTCCCGCGCGGCGGCGACGAATTCACCCGCCGCGGTGAGCAGCCGGGCCGCCGGACCGGTCAGCGCCTCTCCGGCCGCGGTCAAGGACACCGCGGAGGCACCCCGGTCGAACAGCACCGCGCCCAGTTCGCCTTCCAGGCGGGCGATTCGCTTGGACAGCGCCTGCTGGGTGATGCCGAGAACCTCCGCCGCCCGCCCGAAGTGCAGCAGTTCCGCGGTGACCGCGAACGCCCGCACGCGTGCCAGATCGAGATCAGGACCCGGATGCACACCCACCTCCACCAGTGCCGACAACCTTCGGTTGTCGACCCTAGCCCGTGGTTGTTGGACCGGCTCCGGCGCCCCGCGGTGAGCTTGGCACGTCACCGGAACAACGGCACCGAGGAGCCCCCGATGCGCGCCCAGATCCCCACCGGAAATCGCGACATTCCCGTCGAGTTCGGCACCCGGGCCCAGCCTGTGCCCGGCCCGGACGAGGTGCTGGTCAAGGTCGGCGCCTACTCGGTCAACCGCGGCGAGACGTTCCAGCTGGAGAACCCGGCGCCGGGCCTGGTGCCCGGCAAGGACATCGCGGGCCTGGTGGTGCAGGCCGCCCGGGACGGTTCCGGACCGCCCGTCGGGCGGCGCGTCGTCGGCCACCCGCCGTCCGGCGGCTGGGCCGAGTACGCCGTGGTGCCCGCCGACGCGCTCGCCGAGATCCCCGACGGGGTGTGCGTGACGCAGGCCGCCGCGCTCCCCTTGGCCGGCCTCACCGCGCTCACCTTGCTGCGGGCCGCCGGGCCGCTGATCGGGCGGCGGCTGCTGATCACCGGCGCGTCCGGGGGTGTCGGGCACTACGTCACCGAGCTGGCCGCGGGCGCGGGCGCCGAGGTCACCGTCGTGACCGCCGATGCGGAACGCGGTGCGCGGCTGGCGGAGTTGGGTGCTGCCGCGGTCGTGCACGACGTCGCCGACGCGGTCGGCCCGTTCGACGTGGTGATGGAGTCGACCGGGGGCACCGCCCTGCCGGTCGCGCTGGGCAAGCTCGCGCGCCGCGGCACGCTCCTGTGGTTCGGGCAGGCGAGCCGGACGCCTCCGACCGTCGACTTCTTCGACTTCTTCGCGGGCCCGGTGTCCGCGACCGTCAAGCATGTCGGCTACGCCGACCACGACGGCCCGGTCGGCCCCGACCTCGCCACCCTGGTGCGGCTCGTCGCGGAAGGGCGTCTGCACCCCGAGATCGGCCGCGTCGCCGATTGGACGCACACCGCCGAGACCCTGACCGACCTCCGCGACCGCCGCATCCGCGGCAAGGCCGTCCTCACCGTCGGCTGACCGCACCCCTCATCCCGAACTCCAGGAAAGGACCTGCCATGTCCCCCAAGGACGTTGTCATCCGCTACGTCGAAGCCGTCCGTACCGGCGATCTCGCGGTTATCCGCGACAGCTTCGCCGCCGACGCCACGTGGGAGTACCCGGGCGAAACGCCGTGGTCGAAGGTGTGGGCCGGGCGCGACGCCATCGTCGACGACTTCCTCGGCGGCGCCGGTGCGCGGTTCGTCCCCGGGTCGATGGTGATCGCCCTGGTGAACGTCCTCGCCGACGGCGACCAGGTCGTCGCCGAGTGGACGTCCGACGCGGTCACCGTCGACGGCACGGAGTACCACAACCGCTGCCTGGGCGTGTTCGGCGTACGGGACGGGCGGATCACGTCGGTCCGCGAGTACGCGGACACGCAGCACACGGCACGGGTGTTGTTCTCCGACCCGCTCCCGACCGACAACTCCTGACCCGACCAGATGCAACCCGACCCGACCCGACCCACGGAGCCCGCGTCCGCCATGCCCTCCTTCATCGACACCCCGGGAATCACTCCCGACTTCATCGGCCTGAACCGCTCCCGTGCCGTCGGTGCGGGGCTCGACCCCTTCGCCTATGACCGGGTCACCGCGGGCGTTCCTGATCTCCACGGCTGGCCGCCCGTGCTGGCCGAGGCAGCCCGCGCGCACCTCGCCGCGGCGCTGCGCGCCGAGGCCGACGGCCTCCGGGTCACCGCCGCCGCGGAGTTCCGCACGGCCGCGCGCTGGTTCCACATCGCCACCGTGCTGCCGCACCCGGACACCGACCTCCTCGCCGCGCTCGAAGCCGAGGCCGACGCCGCCACCGGCCGGGCCCTCGCACTCGCCGAACCGGACCGCGCCGAACGCGTCGAGGGCCCCGGGTTCGCCGGGTGGCTGCGGCGTCCGGCGGGCGTCACCACGCCGCCGGTCGTCCTCGTCGCGCCCGGACTCGACTCCTCCAAGGAGGAGTTCCACGTCCTCGCCGACGCGCTGCTGGCGCGCGGACTGGCGGTCGCCGCGTTCGACGGTCCCGGACAAGGCGTCTGCGCCGCCACGAGCGCGCCCGAACCCGCCTACCACCGCGTGGTCGGCGCCGTGCTCGACCGCCTCGCGGACGCGCCGGGCATCGACGTCGGCCGCGCGGCCCTGGTCGGTATGAGCCTCGGCGGCTACTACGCCGCCGAATCGGCCGCGCACGAGCCGCGGTTGCGGGCGGCGGTCGCGGTCAGCGGGCCGCACCACCTGACGTGGGACGAACTCCCGCCGTTCGTCACCGACACGCTCACCCGGCGCTGCGGCTCACCGGACGCCGCCCGCGCATTCGCCGCGTCGGTCGACTTGCGCGCGACCGCTGCCCAGATCCCCATCCCGCTGCTGGTCGTGGAAGGCGGCACGGACGTCACCCCGGGCGTCACCACCGCGGCCGCGGCCGCCGAAGCCGCCCCGCACGGCGAACTCCTGCTCGTCCCCCACGGCGACCACCTACTCGGCAACGCCCAAGGCGACTGGCTTCCCCACACCGCGGATTGGCTGGCCACTCGGCTGCGCGCGACGAGGGGCTCCTGACCCCGGCCGTTTCCTTCGGATCATTTGATCTTGGATGGTTGCGGACCAAGGGATCTGCAGCCGGCGTGGATCGAGCCGGGGGCGTCTTGAGGTTTCGGCGGCGGTCAAGCACCAACTCGGCTCCCGCGCCAGCAGGTTGCGCGGCGGAAAAACCGGATGCCACCGATGTGTGCCTCCTTGCCAGCCTGGCAGAGCACTCACGGCCATGAGTGCAGGGTGTGACGGAACAACGGTTGCAGCGAATGCTTGGGCCGTAACGTGCCGTGTGCCGATGAGTCTCCAGGGCGCTACCGCGTGAGGAGCTGCTTCGACGGAAGCTGTAGTCGGCCCCGACGGGGAGAGACACGGGTATCGGGGAACCATCTCAGGAACGCTTCGCCCCCGATTGTGGGAACCAAGCCCCACCATCCGCCCTCGGGTCCGGGCCGCGCCGAAAGGCTGCGGCCCGGACCCGAGGTGTTTGTGTGCCCGCGGTGCGGCAACCAGGCCGCCGCACGGCGCTGCTCGGCCTGACAAGCCGGTCGGAGCCGCGCGACCGGGGCAACCCAGCCCGACCGGCCTACCTCGGCGACCCGACCCCGACCGACCCAACCCCGACCGACCCAACCCGGCGACCATGCCTGGCCCGACCCGGCCCAGGCTTTCGCTCCCGCACCCGAAGGCTCAACCGAAGCGGCCGACTGTCCAGTTGGACCGACCCGGTCCGACCGACCCGGCCGACCCGGCGCTCGCCCTCCGCCCTGCCGCCCCCGCCGCCACCCACCCGTCCCCACCGACCCCACCCGCGCCCGACCGGGCGGACACGCGCGCCGCGGTGCGACATTCGGGGCCGAACATCGGCAGAATGCCCGGGTACCCCAGTGTGAAGGTGGTTCAGGTCCGTGGTGACATCCACACCCTCTGTACATCCCTCTGTCAACAAGAGGATCGCCGACGAACTCGGCGTACGCGAAGGACAGGTGCAGGCCGCCGTCGACCTGCTCGACGGCGGGGCCACGGTGCCCTTCATCGCGCGGTACCGCAAGGAGGTGACCGGAACCCTCGACGACACGCAGCTGCGCACGCTGGAAGAGCGCCTGCGCTACCTGCGCGAGCTGGAGGAGCGCCGCGCGGCGATCCTGGAGTCGGTCGACGCGCAGGGCAAGCTCGACGACGCGCTGCGCGCGCAGATCATGGCGGCCGACGCGAAGGCGCGCCTGGAAGACATCTATCTGCCGTACAAGCCGAAGCGCCGCACCAAGGCGCAGATCGCGCGCGAAGCGGGCCTCGAGCCGCTCGCCGACCTGCTGCTGGGCGACCCGGGGCAGGACCCGCAGGCGAGCGCGGCGGCCTACATCGACGCCGACAAGGGTGTCCCGGACGCCGGCGCGGCGCTGGAAGGCGCGCGGTCGATCCTCGTCGAGCGCTTCTCCGAGGACGCCGACCTGGTCGGCGAACTGCGCGAACGCATGTGGACGCGCGGCCGCCTGGTCGCCAAGGTCCGGGACGGCCGCGAGGAAGCCGGCGCGAAGTTCTCCGACTACTTCGACTTCTCCGAGCCGTTCACGCGCCTCCCGTCACACCGCATCCTGGCGATGTTCCGCGGCGAGAAGGAGGAGATGCTCTCGCTGACGCTGGAGCCCGAGGACGGCGACGCCGACCCGGCCGCGACCACCGACTACGAGCGCAGCATCGCCCACCGCTTCGGTATCGCCGACCGCGGCCGCCCCGCCGACCGGTGGCTCGCCGACAGCGTCCGCTGGGCGTGGCGCACCCGGTTCCTCGTGCACCTCGGCATCGACCTGCGCGGGCGGCTCCGCCAGGCCGCCGAGGACGAGGCGGTCCGGGTGTTCGCCGCGAACCTGCGCGACCTGCTGCTCGCCGCCCCGGCCGGGGCCCGCTCCACGATGGGCCTCGACCCGGGCCTGCGCACCGGCGTCAAGGTCGCCGTCGTCGACGCGACCGGCAAGGTCGTGGCGACCGACACGATCTACCCGCACGAGCCGCGGCGCCGCTGGGACGAGTCGATCGAGACGCTCGCCAAGCTCGCCGCCGCGCACAAGGTCGAGCTGATCGCGATCGGCAACGGCACCGCGTCGCGCGAGACCGACAAGCTCGCGGGCGACCTGATCAAGCGGCACGCCGACCTCGCGCTCACCAAGGTCGTGGTGTCCGAGGCGGGCGCGTCGGTGTACTCGGCGTCCGCCTACGCCGCGCAGGAACTCCCCGGCATGGACGTGTCGCTGCGCGGAGCGGTGTCGATCGCGCGCCGGCTCCAGGACCCGCTGGCCGAGCTGGTGAAGATCGACCCGAAGTCGATCGGCGTCGGCCAGTACCAGCACGACCTGTCCGAGGTGTCGCTGTCGCGTTCGCTGGACGCGGTGGTCGAGGACTGTGTGAACGGCGTCGGCGTCGACGTCAACACGGCGTCCGCGCCGCTGCTCACCCGGGTGTCCGGCATCGGCGGCGGGCTGGCCGAGAACATCGTGCAACACCGCGACGCGAATGGCCCGTTCAAGAACCGCAAGCAGCTCAAGGACGTGGCGCGGCTCGGCCCGAAGGCGTTCGAGCAGTGCGCGGGCTTCCTGCGGATCCCCGGCGGCGACGACCCGCTGGACACATCGAGCGTGCACCCCGAGGCCTACCCGGTGGCGCGCCGCATCGTGGCCGCCGCGGGCGGCGACATCACCGGTGTCATCGGCAAGGGGAATGTGCTGCGGGCTTTGCGGCCGCAGGACTTCGTGGACGACACGTTCGGCCTGCCGACGGTCACCGACATCCTCGCCGAGCTGGAGAAGCCGGGCCGCGACCCGCGTCCGGCGTTCAAGACGGCGACGTTCAAGGAAGGCGTCGAGCAGCTCACCGACCTGACGCCGGGCATGATCCTCGAGGGCGTGGTCACGAACGTGGCCGCGTTCGGCGCGTTCGTCGACGTCGGCGTGCACCAGGACGGCCTCGTACACGTCTCGGCGATGTCGGACAGCTTCGTCAAGGACCCGCGCGACGTCGTCAAGCCCGGTGACATCGTGCGCGTGAAGGTCCTCGACGTGGACATCCCGCGCAAGCGCATCTCGCTGACGCTGCGGCTGGAGGACGAGGCCGAGCGCCGCGAAAGCCGGGACAACCGGAGCGAAGGCGGCCGCACGACGCCCGGCCCGCGCCGCCCGCAGCAGGGCGAGCGCCGCCAAGGCGGCGGCGGCAACCGGCAGCAGGGCGGGGACAACCGCCGGCAGGGCGGCGGCGGACGCCGGGACGACCGCGGCGGCAACCGGCAGGGCGGCAACGCCCCGCTCGGCGGCGGCGCGCTCGCCGACGCGCTGCGCCGGGCCGGACTGGTGGACGGCGACGGCGGCCCGGGCCGCGGCCGCCGCTGACCAACGGCACGGCGGCATAGCCGCACAAGTAATCGAGGCCCCCGAACCCCCGCACTCCCGCGGGTGGTTCGGGGGCCTTGTCGTCTGCCCCGGGGGCGGGACGGGACGAGCCGCCCGCCCCGCCCCCGTCCTATGTGTTTACCGGAACTCCACAACCTCGGTGGCGTGCCCGGTTGCCTGCGTGTGCGCGCGTCCGGCGACCTGCGCCGCGTGCGCCGTGCGGTACCGCTGACGATCCCGTCCCCGATTGGCCGAGCAGGACGAGTTGTGGCACTTCCAGCCCCAAGTACTCACGGGACACCTCCGTGTGCATCGAACGGTGTACCTCTTCCTCACTCGCAGGAGTGAGATCGAGATACCGCACACCACATCAGCGGCCGGCAACTGCGTGGTAGCCGCCGCAGGCATCGCCACGGAATTCACACGGAATCGCCACCAAACCAAGAAATTCGCAATCATTTCGCGATCTTCCCCGGGGGTGGAAGCATCAAAATATCACGCTGTGCTGTCGATTGATTACGCATCGCATTCACTCGCACGTGTGTTGCGCACGGCCGGAAGTTCACCCTCGGACGCGCGCACCCGCGGGGTCGTGCAGGACCCCCGCGGCGACCTCCGCCCCGCAGGTTTCGCCGAACAACTCGATCTGCGCGCGGGTGCCGGGCTTGGCCCGGTCCGCCGGAAGGTAGGCGTAGGCGATCGAACGCTGCACGGTGTGACCGAACCCGGCGGACGTCACCCGCCCGACCACCGCGCCCTCCAGCAGCACCGGTTCGCTGCCGAGGCACACCGCCGTCGGATCGTCGAGGAGCAGGCAGGCCAGCTTGCGGCCGATCCCCTCGTCGCGCGCCCGCAGCAGCGCGTCGCGGCCGAGGAAGCCGCCGGGCTTGTCGCTCTCCCGCAGCTTGACGGCGAAGCCGAGGCCGGCTTCGTACGGATTGGTCTCCGGGGTCAGGTCGCTGCCCCAGACCCGGTAGCCCTTTTCCAGCCGCATCGACTCGATCGCCCGGTAGCCGCCGGGCGTCACCCCGGGGCGTTCCGCGAGGGTCCGCCACAGCGCGGCGCCGTACTCGGCGGAGCAGGAGAGTTCCCAGCCGAGTTCGCCGACGAAGGTGACCCGGCTCGCGCGGACGGGCACGTCTCCGACGGAGATCTCCCGGGAGGTGAGATACGGGATCGCCGCGTCGTCGATCGCGTCGGGCGTGAGCGGCCCGAGGACGGTGCGAGCGTCCGGACCCCACAGCGCGAAGCACGCGAAGGCGCCGGACACGTCCGCGATCCGCACGCTGCCGTCGCGCGGCGCGTGCTTGCGCAGCCACGCCAAGTCCCGGGTGCCGCAGGCGGTTCCGGTGTAGACGAGGAACGCGTCGGGGGCGGTGCGGGTCACCGTCACGTCGGCTTCGATGCCGCCGCGGGCGTTGAGCATCTGCGTGTAGGCGACGTCGCCGACGGCGCGGGCGACCCGGTTGGCGCAGAGCCATTCCAGCAGGTCCGCGGCGCCGGGCCCGGTCACTTCGAGCTTGGCGAACGACGACTCGTCGAAGAGCCCGGCGGCGGTCCGGGTCGCGAGGTGCTCGGCCGCGACGGCCGGGGTGTGGTCGCGGCCGGCCCAGCCGCGGGGTCGGTGCGTTTCGGTTGCGGTGGTGGCGTTGCCCGCATAGAAGTTCACGCGCTCCCATCCGGCCTTCTCGCCGAACACCGCGCCGTGCTCGGTGTGCCAGGCGAAGGCGGGCGATACGCGCAGCGGACGCCCGGCCCGGCGTTCCGCACCCGGGAACGGGATGTCGTAGTAGGTCTCGTAGTTCTCGGTGGTGCGCTTGAGCGTGTAGCCGGGCGAGCGGTAGTGCGCGGCGAAGCGGCGGATGTCCATGTGGTGCACGTCGAGGCCGGGATCTCCGTCGAGGATCCAGTCGGCCATGAGCCGCCCGATGCCGCCGGCGCCCGCGATGCCGTGCGCGCAGAATCCGGCGGCCACGAAGAAGCCGCCGACTTCGGTCTCGCCGAGGCAGAACTCGTTGTCGGGGGTGAACGCTTCGGGTCCGTTGATGAGCTTGCGCACGCCCGTGTCGGCCAGCGCCGGCACGCGGCGGACGGCGTTCTCGGTGATCTCCTCGAAGCGCGGCCAGTCTTCGGCGAGCAGACGGCCGTTGAAGTCCGCCGGTACGGCGTCGCGTTCGCCGTCCGTGAGGGCGAACGTCCGACTGGTGCGCTCGTATCCGCCCATCAGCAGGCCGTCGACCTCCTCGCGGAAGTAGACGAGGTTGTCGGGGTCGCGGAGGGTGGGCAGGTGTGTGCCGTCGCGCTCACGCACCGGGTCGGTGACCAGATATTGGTGCGACATGGGCACGAGGGGGATGCGGACGCCGACCATGCGGGCGATCTCGGCGGCGTAGATGCCTCCGCAGTCGACGACGATCTCGGCCTCGACGTCGCCTTGGTCGGTGCGGACGCGCGTCACGCGCCCGTTCTCGGTGTCGATGCCGAGGACGCGGGTGTGCGTCGCGATGGCCACTCCCCCGGCGCGGGCGCCGGCGGCGAGGGCGTAGGTGAGTTGCGAGGGGTCGACGTAGCCGTCGGTCGGCAGGTAGGCGGCAGCGCGTACGCCGTCGAGGTCGGCGAGCGGGAACAGCTCGCGGACTTCGGCCGGGGATATCTCCACCAGCGGCAGCCCCATCGTCCGGGCCCAGCCGATCTGGCGGCGTATCTCCTCCAGCCGCTCGGACGTGCAGGCCAGCCGGATGCCGCCGCATTCCACGAACCCCGGTGGCGTGTCGCCACGTTGGAGTTCGCGGTACAGCTCGGCGGAGTACATGTTCATCCGGGTCAGCGTCGGGTCGGCGCGCAGTTGGCCGACGAGGCCGGCCGAGTGAAACGTCGATCCGCTGGTGAGTTCGGCCCGGTCCACCACGAGCACATCGCGCTCGCCGCGTCGGGCGAGGTGGTACGCGACGCTGGTGCCGCCGACTCCGCCGCCGATGACGACGACGCGGGCACGGGAGGGGAGTTCGCGGTTCACGGCGCGCTTCCTTCCGTTCGGTGCGGGGCTTGCCGCGGGGTGTTCGGCGGGGTGTCGTGCGTGGTCCAGACGACGACGCGCGTGCGGTCGCCGCGAAACAGGTCGTCGGCGTGCTCGACGGGCACGCCCGCGGCGTCGTAGGCGACCCGCTCGATCGCCAAAAGCGGTGTTCCGTAGGGGACTTCCAGCAGTGCGGCGATCTCGTCGTCGGCCGCGACGGGTTCGATGCGTTCGACGGCGTGTGCGGGGGCGCGGCCGTAGCGGGTGCGCAGCAGGTCGTACACCGATCCGCCGAGGGCTTGTTCGGCGAGATCGGGGAACAGCGCGACGGGGAACCGGGATCGCTCCAACGCGATCGGCTCGCCGTCGGCGAGCCGGACCCGGGTGACGTGCACGGCCAGGTCCTCCGGGGCGATGCGCAGGGCGGCGGCCGCCCTCGGGTCGGCGGGTGCGAGGCTTACCGACAGGATCCGCGAACCGGCTTCCAGGCCTTGGCGGCGGATGTAGTCGGCGAGGCCGGTGAAGTGCCCCAGATCGCGCTCGACTTTGGGGGCCGCGACGAAGGTGCCGCCACCGCGGCCGGGGCGGCGTACGACGTAGCCGGAGCGTTCCAGGTCGTGCAGGGCGAGGCGGAGCGTCGAGCGGCTGACGCCCAACCGGTCGGCGAGTTCGCGTTCGGACGGCAGGCGGTCGCCGGGGCGGTAGCCGCCGGCCCGGATGGTGTCGGCGACACCGCGCCAGGCGCGGCCGCGCAACGAGGTGTTCTCGTCGGACATGGCGCATTGCTACCACCCGGACCCCCTTAAAGGACATACCAATTGGTGAATTGGACGGACCGAAGTTCCTTTTGACGCCCTCTTGACGCCGTTGCCCCGGACTCGCAGACTTCCGGAGCACCGCACGTCAATGCCGCGTCACCGAGCACTCCACAAGCACTCCGTGTCCGCCCCCGACTGCCCGCGATCACGTTCTGTTTCGAATGGGTTAAGGGCAACCCATTGGCCATCCGTGAGTAGCGCCGACCGCTGGGACCACGCCGTGACGGCTGCCTTCGCCGAACTCCTCGCCCGGGCCGGGCTAGACCCCGGTGCGGACGCCGACTACACCCTGCTGACCGGCGGGTTGAGCCACCGCGTGGTGCGCGTCGACGCCGGACCGCGCCGCTGGATCCTGCGGGTCCTCGATCCGGCGGTCAGCGCGGCCGGACTGGGCGTCCCGGCGCGGCAGGAGATCGCCAACACGCTGGCCGCGGCCCACTCGGGCGTGGGGGCCGCCGTCCTCGGCACGGTCGACGAACCGGCCGCTGTCGTCCTGGAGTTCGTGGACGCGCGCACCCTCGATGCGGACGGCGTCGCGGACCCGGACGCGCTCGTGCGCATCGCCGCGGCCTGCCGCCGCCTCCACACGTCCACTCCGCCGTTCGCGAACCGCTTCGACATCTTCCGCAAGACCGAGGAACTCCTGGCCCGCTGCCGGCGCCACGACCTGCCGGTGCCGGACGGCTACGCCGACCGCCTCGCCGACCTCGCCCGCATCGAACACGCCCTCTCCGCCGTGCCGTTGCCGCAGGCCCCGTGCCACAACGACCTGCTGCCCGCGAACCTGCTGGACGACGGGCGCAGCGTGCGGATCGTCGACTACCAGCTGTCCGGCATGAACGACCCGGCGTTCGACCTGGGCGACATCGCGGCGGAAGCGCAGCTCGCGGACGACTTGGTCGATCTGCTGACGGCCGCGTACTTCGGCGCGGAGACGAGCCCGCGCCTGCTGGCACGCGTGCTGCTGTACCGGATCGCGTCGGACGTGGCGTGGACGCTGTGGTTCGCCGTGCACCACGGGCTGCTGGCCGGCACGGCTGCGGCGCCGGCGTTCGACTACCACGCCGAGGCCGCGGACAAGTGGGCGCGCGCCGTCCGGGCCCTCGACGCGGACGACTTCGGCACCCTCCTCGACCGGGCCGCGGGCCGGGCCGCCGCGCCGTCCGCTCAAGGCGGCGTGCCGGACAGCCGAATCAGCAGGCAGGAAAGCGGCCGAAGAAGTTAGCCCCCGCGGTCGACGAAGTCTGCCGCCCGACCACAGCCAGGAGGTGCCATGGCGACCACCGTTCCCGAGGAAGCCCCGCATGTACCCGAGCCGCCCGTGGACGACGACGCGGCCCGGCTCGCACAACTCGGGTACAAGCAGGAGCTGTCCCGGACCTGGAGCGGGTTCTCCAACTTCGCGATCTCGTTCTCGATCATCTCCATCCTGTCCGGCTGCTTCACGACGTTCGGGCAGGCGTGGAACAACGGCGGGCCGGTCGCCATCGCGTGGGGTTGGCCGATCATCTCGGTGTTCATCCTGATCATCGGGTTCTGCATGTCCGAGCTGGTGTCGGCGTATCCGACCGCGGGCGGCATCTACTGGTGGGCGGCGAAGCTCGGGAAGCCGGTGCACGGCTGGTTCACCGGCTGGCTCAACCTGGTCGGTCTGATCGCGGTGACGGCGTCGGTCGACTACGGCTGCGCGACGTTCCTCAACATCCTCATCAAGATGTACTCGCCGGGCTGGGACGGCGACCTCAACACCGTCTTCCTGCTGTTCCTCGGGATACTGGCGGCACACGCCGTCATCAACATCTACGGCCACAAGCTGATCGCGCTGCTGCAGAACGCGTCCGTGTACTGGCACGTGTTCGGCGTACTGGTGATCATCCTGGTGCTGTTCTTCGGCCCGGACTCGCACCAGAGCGCGAAGTTCGTGTTCACCGAGCAGATCAACAACTCGGGCTTCGGCGACGGCTGGTACTGGTTCTTCATCCTGCCGCTGGGCTTCCTGCTGACCCAGTACACGATCACCGGCTTCGACGCGTGCGCCCACGTCTCCGAGGAGACCAAGGGCGCGTCGGTGTCGGCCGCCAAGGGCCTGTGGAAGTCGATCTTCTATTCGGCGATCGGCGGCTGGATCCTCCTGCTGGCGTTCCTCTTCGCCGCGAAGGACGTGGCCGCGATCAACGACGGCAGCGGCGCCATCGACGTCCTGCTGACCTCCGCCCTCAGCGCGAAGCTCGCCAAGCTGGTCATCCTGATCTCCGTCGTCGGCCAATTCCTGTGCGGCATGAGCTGCGTGACCAGCCTCTCCCGCATGGGCTACGCCTTCAGCCGCGACGGCGGCGTCCCCGGCGCCAAGCTGTGGGCCAAGGTCGACGCCAACCGCACCCCGGTCAACGCCGTCATCGGCGGCTGCGTGGTGGCCGCCCTGATCACCCTGCCCGCCCTCTACAAGAGCCCCAACGGCGCCCCGACGGCGTTCTACGCGGTCACCTCGGTCGCGGTCATCGGCCTCTACCTGGCCTTCCTGATCCCGATCTGGCTCCGCCTGCGCCAAGGCGACGCCTTCCAGACCGGGCCCTGGAACCTCGGCGCCAAGTACAAGTGGATGTGCTGGGTGGCCGTGGCGGAAATCGCCGTCATCTCCGTCTACTTCGTCCTCCCGTTCTCCCCGGCCGGCATCCCCGGCCGCAGCGAGTTCGACTGGACGGCGGTGAACTACGCCCCGATCGCGGTCGGCGGCGTCCTGATCGCCATCACGGCGTGGTGGTTCGCGGGCGCCCGCAGCTGGTTTACGGGCCCGCGGAGGACCGTGGAGGAGACTGCGAAGACGGACTGACCCAACACGCCGACGCCCCGGACCCGCGCCGCGGGCCCGGGGCGTCGGCGCGTGATCGTTACGGCAGGCGCAGGGCCTCCAGTTCGTCGTCGGTCAGCAATGCCTCGATCAGTGTGGGCGGGCCGACGACCTTGGTGCCCCACAGGTCGTAGTCCGTGCACAGGAGCCAGGAGCGGTCTTCGGGCCAGAGGTTGGACGCGCTGAAGTCGGCTTCGCTGTCGTCATAGAGGGCTGCGGCGTCCCGCAGACGTCCGGTGCGGACGTGGACGTTGTCGAAGTCCTGGCAGACGAGCGGGTTGTAGAAGGCCGAGCAGCGAGTGTCCCGGCCTGCCGGGCTGTACGCGGCGAGCACATCGATCAGCCTCAGCCAGGTCTCGCGGTCCGGGCTGCCCTCGGTGGGCGGGATGATGCCGACCGGCCAACTGCCGTTGTTCTTCACGGACGGGAAGCACCGGTGGCAGGGCAGCATTCCGCCGGGGACCACCGGATCGCCGATCCTCCGGGCGAGTTCCGCCCAGCGCAGCCGCCGCCAACCCGGGCCCGGGTGGCCGGCACGGCCGAGGCTGCCGCCGGTGGCGACGCCGACCGCGGTGAAGTCGACGTCGCCGATCATCTGCGGCCGCATCGTGCCGTCGGCCAGTGCCGTCTGCTCGCACTCGTCGTACGACACCGTGCCGGGGCCGCGCTCGTGCTCGTACATCGCGTTGAGCACCCACGCCGCGTCGGGCATCGGCGGCGCCAGGAAGCCGGTCACGCCGTCGTCGTCGCAGAGTTCCCGCAGCCACGCGACGGCGTCGGGCAGGGCGAGCGGCCAGGCGACGTCCAGGGGGCCGACGTCTTCGGACATGGACCCCATCGTGGCAGCCGCGCCGATTCCCACTGCATCCGACTGCCGGCACCTCTTGAAATTCTGACCGCCCGGTCTATGATTTGACCATGTGGTCAGAAAATGCCGGTCGACAGCTCAGCAGAACCCGTCGGGCGCGGCGTGAGGACGTCGTCGCGGCGGCGGTGGCGGTGCTGGACCGGGACGGGTTCCCCGCGGCCTCGCTGGAGGCCATCGCGGGCGAGGCCGGGACGACCAAAGGCACGGTGCTCTACCACTTCGGCTCCAAGCAGGCCGTGTACGAAGCCGTGGTCGCCGGGCTGTTCGACGCCGGCACCGAGTACATGACCGCCCGGATCCTCGCCGCCGAGGGCCACCGCGAGCGGCTGCACGTGTACATCGAGTCGAACCTGCGGTTCATCGCGGAGCACGCCCGGCACGTCAGCGCCGTGCACCGGATCGTCGAGAACTCCGGGCGCCGCGTCGAGGACGACACCGCCGTACCGGGGCTGGTCAGGATCCTGGCGGCGGGGCAAAAGGACGGCGAGTTCGGCGACTTCGACCCGGAGATCGTCGCGCTCGCGATCCGTGCCGTCATCGACGGCGCGTCGTTCCACTTCACCGCGAATCCCGGCCTGGACATCGACCACCACATCGCCGAAGCCGTCCGGCTCTTCGACCGGGCCACCGCCAAGGAGGCAGTGTCATGACCACCACCCCGGCGATCCGCCGCCTGATCGGTACGTACGCCATGCTCAGCATGCTCACCGTCGTCGCGCTCGCCGTGCTGGCCGGTGCGGACCCCGGGCAGGCCACGCCGGAGGCCTGGGTCCGCGGCGTGATCGTCGCGGGGACGTCGATGCTGACGCTCCTGTTCGCCACCCGTGCCGCGAAGGGCGACGCGCGTGCCGCGCTGCGCCTGCGGATCATCGTCGCGGTGCTGCTCGTCGCGTTCACCGGGGTGCTGTTCTTCCTCCCGCTGCCGGCCTGGATGGTCGGCGAGCAGGCCGCGTGCGCGGTGCTGCTGCTGGCGACGGCGGTGCTGATCTTCCGCCGCCCGCAAACCCGCTGACCGCACCGGCGCACCACCCCGAGGAGCCTTGCCGATTCGGCAAGGCTCCTTGCGCGTGCTCACGGAGCCGTCCATGATCGGTTGTGCGGCGTCGCGAATCGGGCGAATCCCCCCGAGGCGGCCGCACGACCCGGAGGTGACGCAGTGCCCGCGGAGATCCAGCACCGGTCGGTCCCGACCCCGGCCGGCCACATCCACGTCGCGGAACAGGGCGCCGGGCCGCTGGTCCTCCTGGTGCACGGCTTCCCGGAGTCCTGGTACTCGTGGCGGCGCCAGCTCCCGGCACTGGCCGCGGCCGGGTACCGCGCGGCCGCCGTCGACGTCCGCGGCTACGGCCACTCCTCGGTCCCCACCGCCCCCGAGGCCTACCGCATGGTCGAACTCGTCGAGGACAACGTCGCCGTCGTCCGCGCGCTCGGCGCCGAATCGGCGGTGGTCGTCGGCCACGACTGGGGTGCGGGCATCGCCGCGAACTCCGCGCTGCTCCGGCCCGAGGTCTTCCGCGCCGTCGGCATGCTCAGCGTCCCGTACACGCCGCGCGGCGGGCCCCGGCCGAGCGACGTCTTCGCCGGCATGGGCGGCGACGAGGAGTTCTACGTCTCCTACTTCCAGGAGCCGGGTCGCGCCGAGGCGGAGATCGAGCCCGACATCCGCGGCTGGCTCGCGGGCTTCTACGCCGCCTTGTCCGCCGACACGATGCCCGGCCCCGACGCCCCCGACCCCCACTTCGTCACCCGGGGCGGCACGCTCCGCGAGCGCTTCCCCGCCGACGTCCTGCCGGGCTGGCTCTCCGAAGCCGATCTGGACTTCTACGCCGCGGAGTTCGCCCGCACCGGCGTCACCGGAGCGCTCAACCGCTACCGCAGCATGGACCGCGACTGGGCCGATCTCGCGGTCGTCGACGGCGCCCCGATCACCCAGCCTTCGCTGTTCGCCGGGGGACGCCTGGACGCCTCCACGATGTGGCTCGCCGACGCCATCGACGCGTACCCGAAGACCCTGCCCGGCCTCATGGGCTGCCACCTGCTCGACGGCTGCGGCCACTGGATCCAGCAGGAACGCCCGGACGAGGTCAACCGCCTGCTGATCGACTGGCTCGGCAATCTTCCGGAAAGCGCACTGCCCGCATGAACCGACCGCCCCGTCAGTCCGCCCACGCGCCGTCGCGCATCACCCACCGGCCCGCGAGTTCCGGTATGCCGCGCCACACCTGGATGCTCCGCGGCAGCACGCGGAAGTAGCCGTAGGCGTCGCCCGGGGCACGGCGCGCAGGTCGCGGCCGGTCGGGTTGGCCGACCGGCTGTACAGCCAGGGCGCGGTCCCGTCCCCGTGGAACCACAGCGGCACGGGGTACGGCCTACCCCGCCGCCGCCCGTGCCGTCGCCAGGAGTTCCGGCAGCGTCCCGGTGAAGTCCGGCAGCAAGTGCAGTGCCACCGTCCACGCGTCCGGGTTGGTGCCCAGATGTTCGTCGACCAACGCCCGTGCGGCCTCGCAGGGTTCGGCCCAGCGCCCGCGGCGGCGGTTCTGGTGGCGCCGGTCGAAGGCGACCACCTTCAGGTAGCGCGCGGGCTGCGGCGCGTGGCGGAGCAGGTCCTCCGGGGTCAGGCCGCGGAGCAGGAGATGTTCGCGCCAGTCGGCGGAGCGCAGGTCGCCGTTGCGGGCTGCCCAGCGCAGTGCGGCGTAGGCGAACTCGGCCGGGAGTTCCGGGCGGTCGACGAGCGCGTCGACGACGTCGCGGTCGAGTGTGTCGGCGTCCGCCGCGGCGACGGCGGCGTCCCACGGCACGTCGCGGCCTTCGCCGACGAGCTTGCGGAGGCGATCGTGGGCGTACAAGGACTTCTTGCGGAGGCGCTTCAGGAACTCCTCCGGCATGTCGTCCGCCGCCATGCGGGCGCGCAGCCGGTCGATGCCGTCGGGCTGGGCGAGTGCCGCTTCGACGGCCTTCACGGTGCTCGCCGGGAAACGGTCCATGCCGAGGATCTCGCGGACGGCTTCCGGCCCGTTCCGCTCCCATACGGAGACGAGAAGGCGCATCCGGCCGCCTTCGGTGGCGAGCCGCAGCCGCCCGGCGACCACCCGGGCGACACCGAGGTCGCCGGAGGTCAGGCCGGCCGTGACTCGGTCGCGGTAGTGGCCGAGGTTGACTTCCCCGAGGACGTCGAGGAGTTCCTGGGGCACCGGGCCGCGGCTGCCGTCGGTGCGGATCCCGGCGAGCATGCGGACGCGGTCGGCGTCGGTCAGTGGCGCGTGGGCGAACAGTGAGGCGTCGGTGGCCGGGTCGTCGTGGGCCATCAGCCATTCGACGCGGTCGCGCTCCAGCGCGTGCGCGGCGAATCCGGCCAGCGCGACCGAGCCGTGGGCGGCGACGAGCGCGTCGCGCACCGTGTCCGAGGGTTCGCGGTAGACGAGGATGTGCTGGACGCTCCGCGCGTCGAGGTACGGCGCGAGCGCGATGGTGACCTCGTCCGGCATGGCGCGCAGGATGCCCAGGAAGGTCTCGCGGGTGTTCTCCGGCGGCGTCGCGGGCATCGCGGCGGGGAGCGGGCGCGGGAACTTGGTCGCGCGCTTGCCCGCGCCGGACGCGACCTCGTCGACGAGCGCCGCGATCGTTCCTTCGAAACGCGGCAGCCGCGAGTACAGCGTCAGCCAGTTCACCGGGTCGGTGCCCAGCGGTGCGAGGGCCTTCGCCAGCGTGGTGCCGACCTCGTCGGCCTCGTACGGCAGTGCCCCGGCGATGCGGCCCGCGGGAACGGCTTCGGTCAGCAGCCGGTCCAGGGACAGCCATCCCGCGGTGACGCCGCGGCGGACGACGTCGCGGAAGTGGTAGTTCCAGTCGGCCAGCCGGGGGTTCTCGACGATGTCGAACGGCAGCCGTGCGGCGTACTCCACGGTGTTGACGAGGTGTGCGGACAGCGCGGCGGCCACGAGGTCGTCGGGGCAGTCCGGCCAGCGGGTGAGCCACGGGAGGCTGTCCCGGTCGAACGGGCGGCGTTCGTGTTCACGGCGGACCAGGTCCCAGTCGAGCGGCGGCAGTTCCGTGTCCTGCGACGGCTTGCCGTCGTGCCGGCGGACCGCCGCGATGGCGCGGACCGCGGCGGCGTCGATCCATTCCTCCGGCGGCCGGAGGTCGGCGAGGTAGGCGGACGGCGACGGGGCATCGGCAGCGGCCATCACCAGGTCGTTGAGTCCCGTGTGCACCAGGTCGCGGAGCGCGAGGCGCCGCAGCATTTCGCGGTCGCCGCGGTCCGCGACGGCGACGCAGAGGTCGATCGCGACGGCGTACGGCAGGTCCTTGCAGAGATCGGACGCCACGTCGAACACCAGCTTGGGGAACGGCCAAGCGGCGGCGGCGAGCGGGTCGGCGGCCGCGTGCGCGCGAAGTGTGTGGACGAAGCCGCGTTCGACGTGCCAGGCCGGGTCTTCGGGGTCGGTGATGTGGGTGCGTATCTCCCGCAGAAGGGCCTCGGATATGCCGCCCCGCCGGCCGAGGAGTGCCAGGGCGACCCGCGGGTCGCCGAGACGCGCGGCGCGCAGCATGAGGTCGTCTTCGAACGGGCCGCCCTCGGCGAGGTAACCCGCGGCGTCGAAGTCTCCGTCGGCGAGGATCTTCGCGATGGCGTGCTCGGGGAGCTTCGCGTACTCGGTCACCGTCGTGGTGATCTGCGTGCGGAAGCGCTCGACGAGCGCGGCGCGGACGTCGGGACCGGCGAGCCGCAGGGCGGTGACGAGTTCATGCACGGGAGGTGATCCTCGGCCTTCGCGTTTCGGGGACTCCGCATTCGAACGCCCGGAGCGCCGAACGGGTCAGATCCTGGCACAACACGGCGACACTCGGGCGGGTGCGATCGGCGTGCGAACAGGCGGGGTACGCGCTCACAGCGGGCGGCCTACTGGTGCCACACCACCGCAAGTGTCTTGCTCACGATCCCGATGACCGCGAATATCACGGCCCGTGTCAGGTAGCCCGCCGCCGCCAACGCGACCACTCCGGTGCCGAACCACCCCAGCTCGAACACCACGCGTGCGGCGCCGTGCAGCTTGTGGGACGCGGTAGGCGCCCCGAACATCCCCCACAGCACGATCAGCACCGCGGGCCCTCCGAGGCCGAGCAGCAAGCGCCATATCAGCTGCGGCCGGAAGGTGAAGCCCCACAGCCCGGCGGCAGCCAGGACCGCCAGTTCCATCAGGAAGATCACCCCGAGGTTGATCCCCTTGATCACGCCCATAGCCCCACCGGATTCCCGCCCCTGCATGATCGCCGATCGTCGACGAGCGGAGCCTAGGACTCCGCCCGCCGACGCACGCAGGGTGGGTGGGCCTTTCCGGTGCGGCGTCAGTCTTCGCGGCGCCGCGGACCCGGCGTCCGCGGCGCGGGCGTCGGATCCGCCGGAATCGGCATCGCGCGGGGCGCCGACGGCGGTTGGCCGCCGTCCGACAGCCACTTCGGGGAACGCAGCGCGGGTGCCTCGCCGCCCCGGCCGCCGCCGTCCCCGCCGTGCGCCGCAATGCCGCCCGAGACGCCGCCGGCCGTTCCGCCACCGCCGCCCCCGGGACCTACGGTCCCCGTCGACGCCGCGGCCGCCGGAGCGGTGCCCGCGCGGCCCGCGTGGACGCCCATGCCGGCCCGCACGTACGACGCGGGCCCCCCGGTCAGTGCCGTCTTCGTGCTGCTCTGCATCTGCATACGTCCGGCCCGCAAGGCCGAGACGTCGTCGCCGAGCGCGGGCACGAACCGGTACACCATGACCGACGCGAAGATCGCCAGGAACATGATCGCCAGCCCGGTCAGCACCCCCCCGAGGGCGTCGCCGCCCGAACCGCCGCCCGCACTGGCCGCCATCGCCAGCCCGAGCACGATCACGATGATCGGCTTGGCGAGCAGGATCGCCACCATCATCCCGGCCCAACGGCGCACATGGCCCCACAGGTCGCGGTCGACGATGCCCGCATAGACGACGGTGCCGAGGATCGCCCCGACGTAGAGCAGCGCGGCGCGCACCAGCAGTTCGATCCACAGGATCATCGCGGCGAGGATCGCGAACATCGACACGAAGATCAGCGTGACCGGCCCGCCGCCCAGCGAGTTGGGGTCGAGGCCCTTGGAAAAGCCGTCCAGGAACTGGTCGGTGTCCTGTTTGGTGCCGCTCGCGATGGCGGCCGTGATGGAGTCCACCATCGATACCGACAGATGCAAGGCCAGCGGGGTGAAGGCCGACGCCATCACGGCCAGCCACAGGTAGCCCACCGCTTCGCCGATCGCCGTGCCCAGCGGGATACCGCGCACCGCACGCTTGGTGACCGCCACCATCCACACGATCAGGGTCATGAAGGCCGACGCCGCGAAGACGACGGCGTACTGCTTCACGAAGTTCGGATTGGTGAAGTCGACCCCGGTGGTGGCGTTGATGGCCTTGGCGAGCTTGCCGATGAACCACACGGCGGCTTCGGCGGTGGCCTTGGCGATCGACCCGAGCGGGTCGGAGGCGAACCCGAGGGGGTTGGCGCCGTTCTGCTGGTTGCACTGCTCGCGGGCGGGACTGGGCAATTGGTCGCAGAAGTTCGTACCGCCGCCGCCACCGCCGGCACCGGGCGAGGTGGTGCCGCCGGGCGTGGGAGTCCCCGACGAACTCCCGCTCGGCGAAGGCGTGGGCGACGGCGTGTCCGCCGCGGCCAGTCCGGTGCCGAGGATCAGCGCCGCCACCACGCCAAGGAGCAGCACGGCGACCCGGCTGAGCCTCGCGTGCGGTCGGTCGGTCATGCGAACTCCTGCGTCGGTGTGGCACGTTCGTGGATCATGGTGACGTCGTCGAGCGCTCGGCGGAAGTGCGGGGCCGCGAGGGCACTTCCGTCGTCCGTTTGTCCGACCCGGTTCACCGTACGGCCATGCAGCCGTGCGTTTTGCCGGCACCGATGGATCGGCGGCCCGGGGCCGCTTCCGCGCGCCGGACGAGCGTGCCGAATCCGCGCGATCCGACCCTGGCGAGACGCCGTGAGGAGTTGCCCGGCAAGCGGGTTTCCTCCCGCGCTTTCCTGCGTTTCTCCCGTCGGCGGCACGGCTAGGGCACCGCGCGCGGGTCGAGCTTGACGTCGTCGGGCCCGACTTTTCCGGTGACGGACAGCGGGTCCGGGGTATGGGGAGCGGTATGGGTATCCGAGTCCGCGGACGCCTCCGCGTCGGGCGTGTGCGCGTCGCCCGCCCCGGCCGGCACCGCGGCGGCATCGGGGCCGCCGCCGGTGTCGAGGTGCGCCGTTTCCCCGGCCGCGGGAGCGACGGAGGGCTTGGCGGCCGTCGGCTTGGCGCCGCCGGTCTTCCCGCCGTCAGTGGGCACGACGTCGGACGGCCCGTCGTCGGCCTGCCCGTCGTCGGCCTTCGCAGTGCTTTGGCCGGTGGAGACGGGCTCGTCGACGGGCGCAGTGCCGCCGCCGGCGGATTCCGGGTCCGGGGTTTCGGCGCCGCGCGCCTGTACCTCCCCGGATCCCGCGGCGGGCTCCACAAGGCCGGACACCGGTTCGTCCGCCGTACCCGATGGCGCGTCCGCCGGTTCGGCCTGCGGCTTCTCCTCCACCGCCGCTGGCGCCGCCGCCTGCGTGCCTGGCTGCTGCTCCGGGACGGACACCCCCGCGCCGCGTGCCGGCGGCTGAGCGGGCGTTGAGGGGTCTTCCGGCCGCGTCTCAGCAGCCGGAAGCACGTCGACGACGGGTTCGGCGGCCTCGGGCAGGTCCGCCGGGAGGACGGCCGGGACCAGCGCGGGCACGGTGGTGCGGGTCGGACTCGTCGGCTTTTCCGCACCTGGTTTGGTGCCTCTTGTGGTGCTCGACGTGCCGGACGGCTTCGCCGGGGCCACGGCCACCACCGGGAGGGCCTTCCGCGGGGGCGTGGACGGCTTCGCGGGTGTTCCCGGGGTACCCGGCTTGGTCTTCCCCGCAGGCGGCTCCTGCTCGTCGTCCACGCGCGGCACCACGGGGTTGGCCGGGACCGTGCCCGGATCCGCGGGACGGGGCGCGGGCGGCAGCTCGGGAACGTCCGGGACGGACGGCCCCAGCGGCAGATGCCCCGCGTTGCGCCCCGCGTCGCCTTGCCGGAACACCGCGCTGTCGACCGCGGCGGCCGGAAACTCCCGGGCGGGCGCGGGCAGCGGGAGATCGTCGGCGGCCATCGGGCCGAAGGCGGTCGGACGCTGCGAGGGTGCGTAGTCGGCTTGCGTGACCGTTCCCGGAGCCGCCGGTCCGGCCCCCGAGGCCGCGGCCGGGAAGTCCGCGGCCGGGGCGGGGAGGGGTTGGTCGGCGGGGGCGGTGGGGCCCAGGGCGATGCGGGGTGGAGCGGCGGGGACTGAGCCTGGTGCTGCACCCGCGGTGATGGTGCCGAGGCCGGGGATTCCGGGGCCGTTGTCGGCAACTCCGGTGTTGCCGGGGCCCGTCTTGCCGGGGACGGCATCAACCGGTGTGCCGTTGCCCGGTTGCGGGGTGCCCGGTTGCGCGGTGCCCGGCAGTGTGGTTCCCGGCTGGGTCGTGCCTTGCGGTGTGGTGCCTTGCGGTGTGGTGCCTTGCGGAGTGTTCCCGGCGGGCGACGGGGTCGCGGGCCGGTCGTTGCCGCCCGCTTCGTTGTTCCCCGGAAGGGGTGCGGCGCTTCCGCTGCCGGCCGGGGTTGCGCCGGATCCGTCGCCGGGGTTCGGTGCGCCACCGGACGGGGCGGTGGGCCCAGAGGGCGGAACTTCGGACGTTCCGGCCGGCGGCTTCGGGCCGGAACCCGGCCCGTCCGGCTCCGGAGCGTTCATCCCGTTCCCCGCCGCGGGCAACGACGGCACGTCGGGCGCCACCGGCCCACGCCCCGGCGTACCGCCTGAAGATCCGTCGGACGAGCCGGGTGTGCCCGGCTCGCGTCCCGCTTCCGACGACGCGCCGCCCGGCAGTTCGGCGCCGTGCGCCGCCGCGGCCGAGGAGAACGCGGCGACCGTCAGGGACACCGAGACGGCCGCGGTCATCACCTTGCGTCGCAGCCCGTGGTTCATACGGCCACCTCCTCCAAGGGTTCCTTCGCCGCCCATCGGCCTGACACTCCGTCAAGATACGTGACGGAAAACGGCATTCCGTCCGCCTCCGGACGAAATGCCAAACAGCCGCGCGACCGAGCGGGCCCGCATGGCACCGACTCCGCCATCCCGCCTTGCGCTAAAGCCGCTTCGCGGCCGCCGTCCGCCGTTCCCCTGCCCATCTCGGCCCCCCTTGTCGTGCATTCCCCCACCGAGGCTTCCCGGTCTGGCGTGTCTCCCGTGTGTTCCTTCCCTGCGGCTGCCGTGCCCACCACTCGGGCGCTATCTCGGCGCCGGCGTAAGGGCGTACAACGTCGGCGTCGTCGTCGGCGTGCTGTCCAGGATGAGCAGCAACTGCCCGGTCGGACCGCCCCACGGGAGCGGTACGCCGGCGCCGAGCGGCGTCGGCGGCTTGGCCGGGTCGGTCGCGTCGAGGACGAGTGTGGTCTGCGGGTCGGAAATGCTTTGGCCGTACAGGAGCTTGCCCCACCCGACGACGGGTCCGAACCCGGGGCGCACCGACGCTTTGTTCGCCTGGAGGTCGTAGACGACCGGTCCGAGGGCGGCGACACGGCCGTCGGTGCCCCAGACCCACGCGGTCTTGCGGACTTGGTCGAGCGGCGCGTCGGTGGTGACGAGGGATTGGCCGGAGGTCGCGTCGTAGAGGACGACGGTCACCGTGGCGGCGTCGGGCCCGTTCCAGATGACCGCGACACGGTTGTGCCCGGCCGCGGCGATACGGAAGATCGTCGCCCCGGCGCGCGGCGGGACAGGCGTGACCGCGACGGGCTCGCGGCCGGGCGCGGCGCTCCACCACGGGCCGACCGGGACGGCGGCGATGACGGTGGCCCCGTCGGCGGCCATGGCGGTGGCGTTGGGCGGGAGGTCGACGGGGACGAGCTTGGCGTCCTCGACGACGGACGCGGCCGCGCCGGCGACCACCAGCGGCGCGTCGCCCGCGTAGCTGACCTGCGCGTTGTCGGGCAGGTCGAGGACGGTCGGCGCGGCGGACCCGTCGGCGGGGGCATACGCGAGCTGGTTGCCCGCCTGCACGAGGACGGACTCGACGCGGTCGACGAGCGCGAGCCGCACGCCGCGGTGTTCGCCCGCGGGCAGGTCGAAGGCGCGGCGGACGTGGCCGGTGGCGGGGTCGAGCAGGGCGACCTTGCCGTCCGTGGTGATGACGGCCACGGCGGTGGTACTGGCCGCCACCGTCGGGGCCTTCGCGGTCGGGACGGCGACGGTGGCAATCCACGCGGCGTTCTTCGACCAGCCCGGCGGGGCTTGGGCGGGGAGCACCGGCGGCCCGGGTTTGGCCCCGCTCGTGGTGGCGTTCGCGGACGGCTCGGGACTGCGCTCGTCGTCGGCGCCGCTGCCGCCGCGGTGGACGAGCGCGACGACGACGAAGGCGATGACGAGGATGCCGACGACGACGCCCGCGATGACGAGACGGCGGAACAGCGCGGGCCGATCGCCGGCTTCCTCCCAGGCTTGGTCGCCGCGGAAGCCGATGACCCGTGTGCCGCCGTCGTCGTGCTCGGCCGTTTCGGTGGCGCCACGCGGGGTGGTGTAGGCGGCCGCGGGGAACGGGTCGGGTTCGAGGTCGGCGGAGGGGGTGGGGGGCGCCGAGGGGGTGTCCCAGTGCACGGAGGCGTCCGGAGGCGGCGGTGGGGCGCTGCGGCGCGCGGACTCCGCGGCAGACGACGCGCCCGCGGCGGGCGGCGCCGAGAGCCCGGCGTCCGGCACCCCGCCCGCAGGCCACGCTTGCGTGTCCGCACGGAGGGCTTCCGGCGGCGCGGGCGCCTCGAACCGGGGCCCGGCCGGCGGCGCGAAAGCACCGGTGGCGGTGGCGGGTTCATCGGCCGGCGGACGCAGGGGCGACGGCACGCTCGGCGGCCCCCAGGGCCCACCCGCCGACGGCGCGGTGGGCTCCTCGACGCTCCTGCGCGGATGCGGGGCCGCCGCGCCATGGGGGGCACGCCACGACGCCCCGTCGGGCGGTCCGGACGCAGGCACTCCCGACAACACGCCCCCGGGGTGCGCGGGCCGCGCCGAGTCGACGCGGCCCACAGCACCGGACTCGTCGACGCGGGCTTCGGACAGCCGCGGACCGCCGATCGGATCCACGTCCCCCGAGCCGGCGTCGACGCCTGACGCGGTGTGGGCGCGCGGCGGTCCGCCGGCGCTTCGCGCGTCGCGCTGGCCGGTGTGCGGCACGGGCGACGACCTGTCCGCGTTCCCGCTCGCGTGACCCGGCCCGGCGCCCTCGCCCAAAGCCTCGGAGGCAGCATGCGGTTCGCCGCCGCCCCCGATCGCGCCCACCCGGTCCGCGTCCGACTCTCCGTCGGTCCGCGTGCCGCCCTCGTCTGCCGGCGACTCGTGCGGTCGGCTGCCGGTCGGGGCCGTCTCCCGGCCGTCCGCACCCGAACTTTCCGAAGCATCAGCCCCCGTCACGCGCGCCTCGTCGGCCGCCCCCGCGCCCTCCGGTGCGGCAACCCGCCCCTCGTCACCCCCCGGCGCGCCCCCGCCCTCGGGCTCCTCGTCCAGCAACCACGCCGGTACCGGGAGCGCCGCGCCGACATCCGCCGCGTCCCCGTCCTGCTCCCGTCCTCCGGCCGCCACCGCGTCCCCTTCCCCGCGCTCCGCGCCGCTCCTCACCGCGTCACGCCCGCACGCCCAGGTCGGCAATCCGCCACGGTTCCGCCGGTGTCGCCCGGGTCAGTGTCACGAACACCACCACCAGCGACTCGGTGCCCTTCCAATTGTCCCGGCCCGTCGGGGTGTACCGGACGGTCCACTGCCGGTACGCGAGCACGTCGCTGTCCGGCGGCGCCGCTTCGTTCGACTGCGTCATCGTCGGCTTCGTGTACGCCTTGTGCCCGGTCCACAGCGTCCAGTCCGCCCCCGGCGGCGCGACCACGATGTGCTCGCGTTGCGTGGCGGCGTACTTGTCGGTCATCCACTGCTGGGCCCGGATCGCCGCGTCCTGCCCTGTGGTGTCGGTCATCGTGTCGTACGAGAACAGCACGGTGAGCGCCGCCTGCGACACCGCCGTCGCGTCCGCCGACGCCTGCGCGTCGAGGCTGGGCAGCGGCTGCGTCGGCGTGCCCGGGCCGCGCGGAATCGGCTGCGCGGGCGGCACACTGACGATCGGCGGCAGCGTCGACGCGGACGGCGAAGCCCCAGCGTCGGAAGCCCGGTTCTGCTTGCCGATCAGCGCGCACCCGCCGAACAGCGCCGCGCCGACCAGCAACGCCAGGAACACCAGCAGTCCGACCGCGCCGCGCAGGCCTTGCGCCCGCATCTGCGGGCTGCCGCCGCTCATCCGTACCTCCGGACCTTCCAGATCGAGTTCGCGTAGTACGACTCGCTCAGGTTCGACACCTTCACGACGTCGCCCGTCTTGGGCGCATGCACCATCTGCCCGTTGCCGATGTAGATGCCGATGTGGCTGAAGTCCCCGGTGTGGTGCGGGTCGAAGCCGATCACATCGCCCGGAATCATCGCCCGGGGGTCCACCGCCGTACCGGCGTTGACCTGCTCCTGCGACACCCGCGGCAGCACCACCCGGCCGCCCGACGCCTGGTAGACCGAGTACTGGACGAGGCTGCTGCAGTCGAAGCCGATCACGCCGGCGCCCGACCCGAAGCCCCCGGACGGGCCGTTGGTATCGCCGCCGCCCCACGAGTAGGGCGTGCCGCGCCACCGCATCGCGTAGGCGACGACCGCCGCCCCGAACGGGGTGCCTTCCTTGATGTCCGTGATGACCGTCTGGTACTTGGTCATCAGCCGGTGGATCGTCGTCACGTAGCCGCGTGTTTCGGCATACGGCGGAATACCGCCGTACTTGAGCACGGCTTCCGGGCCCGCGTTGTAGCCGGCGAGCATCAGGTCCTGGATGTCGCCCGAGGCCAGGCCGCGTTGCACATAGCCGCGCACCTGCTGGGCGATCGCGCAGTCGTACCGCGCCGCCGCCATGATCGCGTCGGGCGGACTCCACACGCTGGCCGTGCCGTCACCGTCCCCGTCGGTCGCCCAGGACACCCACGTGCCCGGCATGAACTGCGCGATGCCTTGCGCGCCGACCGGGCTGACGATCGTCGGGTTCCACCCCGACTCCTGCTCCAACTGCGCGGCCAGGAGCTGCGGAGTCACTTCGGGGCAGATCGCCCCGGCTTTCGCGACCCATTGGCGGTAAGCCGCCGGGACTTGGCCCTCGTTGTAGGCCGCGTTGTACGCCGCACCGGCCACACCCGTCGACGGAAGTCCGCCCGCGAGCGCCGCGATGACCAACAGCCCGCCGACAGTCAACACCAACGGGACGACCAGGACGGCGAGTACCGCCCGGCCCGCCTTCACGGCATGCTCCGCGTACGCGCGCAGCAACGCCCGGCGGCTGTCGTCGTCTGCCGCATGGTGCCCCCGATCCCTCGGCCGCGCCGGGCAGGGCGGTGCCCGGGTCGGCCGACAAAACGTCCCGCCGGTCCCGGACGATGCCGGGTTCGGTCAGGTCATCCTGCCCCGACGCCACCCCCGTGTGTCCAGCCGCGCCCCCTGGTGTGGCGGACGATTCGCACTCCTGTGCGTTTCCGTGCGCTCGGTTTCGCTCCGACCCGCATATGCGTGCGAGACGTAGGGCATTGTGCCGTGTATCGGGCCAACTCGTATGCACTACCGGAAGGTTGGAAGGGTGGCCCGGCCTCGGGTCATACCGGGTGCATCGGGACGTGCGGTAGGTTCCCGCTGCTGGCCGGAATCGCGTCATCGCGCGGGGGTGGGCAATGTCCAGGGACGAAAATTCCAGGCGGGACGCGGTCTCGCCGTACCCGGAAACGGAACCGGCCGCGGCGCGCCGCGGGTTCGTCCTGCTCGTCGCGGGTGTCGGACTCGGCCGCCGCAAGAAGCGCGCGCTCGAGGACTCCGAGGCCGCGCTGGCCGGCTGGGTCGGCCTGCCGCCGCAGATCCTCATCGCGGACGCGCCCGCCGACGTCGTGCAGCTGCCCGCGGGCTCCGGCCCGCAGACGGTGCGCGGCTACCTGGAGCGCGCGTCGGTCACCCGCGGCCCGGTGGTCGTGTACGTCACCGGCCACCTCATGCCGGACCGACGCGGCGAACTGCACCTCACCCTGCGTGATTCCAGCCCGGGCAGCGTGCGCTACGACGGCCTGCCGTGGGCGTGGATCGCCGAAACGCTGCGCATCCGGGACCCGCGGGACACCCTCGTGGTCGCCGACCTCACCGCCTCGGACGACGTGCGCGCCCGCGTGCACGCCGCCCCGGAGGAACTCGCCGCGCGCCTCCCGCTGTGGGCGGTCGTCGCGCCGCCGCCGTCGTCGCACGACGAGCCGGCGCACGCGTTCACCCGCACGCTGACCGTGGCCGCGCGCCGCGGCTTCCTCGGCTGCCCGGCGCAGGTCGAGGTGGCGGCGGTGCACCCGTCGATCTTCGGCCGTGCGCAACTGCCCGACGGGACCGTGCAAATCGTGCCACCGGAAGGCGGTGCGCTGCGGCTGGCCAACCGCCTGCCGGTCGACGACGTGTCGACCGAGTACGTGGTGACCGTCACACGGCCGGATTCCGCGCCCGCACCGTCCGGGGACGGCGCGGAGTATCCGGCGCCCACCGGCGAGCCGTTCGCCGCGGCGCCGCCCGCCGGAGCCGCTCCGAGTCCCCCGCCGAGCCCCGCTCCGCAGCCCGGTCCGAGTCCCGTCGAGCGGGCCCCGGAGACGTCTCACCTGCGGGTGACCTGGCCTGTCTCCCCCGCACCGGCGCCCGCCGCGGAGCCCATGCCGGACGGTCCGCCGCAGTCGTCGGCGCCCTCGGGCGCACCGCAGTTCCTCCGCCGGGCCGCCGAACTACGCGCGGCGATGGCCGCGGGAAACTTCGACGCGGCGTTCGGCGAAGCCGAGGCACTCACCCACGACATGGAGACGCGCTACGGCCTCGGCCCGGAGCACCGCGAGACCATCGAGGCGCTGCAGACCTGGGCGTGGCTCGCGGCCCGCACCGGCCGCATCGGGCATGCCGTCCGCCTCTACACGGAGTCCGCGCGCCGCAACGCCCGCGTGCACGGGCCGGGCCACCCGGCCACGCAGGCCGCCGCGGACGCCGCGCACACCTTGTGGCTGCAGGTCGCGGACGTCGCCACGGCACGCGAACTCGGTCCGGCGGTCGTCGCCTTGCGCGGGCTCGTCCTCGGCCGTGGCCCGCACTCGCGCGAAGCGGCCGCGGCGCACCTGGCGGAACTCGCGGGGGCCGCCGAGGCAGCCGCGTCGGCACCGATCCCGGCTCCGCCGCAACCGCCGACGCCAACGCCGCCGTACGCGTCGACGCCGCCGCCCGATGCGGCACCGGCGACTCCGTGGGCGCCGGCGCCCGACTCGACGCCGCCGCGCGCACCGGGCCCGCACTCCGGCCCGAGCGCCGCGCCCGGGCCTACGTCGGCGCGCCCCGCTCCGGCGCACGGCGCACCGCCGGAGCCTGCGCGCGAGTCCGCACCCGAAGCCCACGGCGAGACCGCTCCGACGACCCACCGTTCCACGGCCACCGTGCCCGCCTCGACCTCTTCGGCCGCCCCGGTTTCCCACGCGGCCCCCGACGCCGAGCCCCTCCTCGACGATGCACTCCCCCCGCCTCCCGAACTCCGCGAGGCACTCGACGAGATCGCCGACACCGCCGCCGACGGCCGCTACACCGAAGCCCTCGGCGCCGCGGACGCGGTGATCGCGGCGCTGGTCGCCGACCTGGGCCCGTGCCACGTGCACACCCTCAACGTGCGGGAAATCCGCGCCTACTTGGCCGCCGAGGCCGAGCGGCTGCCCGAAGCGGTCGCCGCCTACCTCGACATCGCCGAGGACCGCATGACGGTCGGCGGACCCGAGCACCCGGACACGGTCTCCGCGGTCGACAACGCCCACGTGCTGTGGCTGCGCTTGCCCGACGGTGCGACGGCGACCGCGGCGGGCCACCGCCTGGTCGCCCTGCGCACCCGCGTCCCGGGGCCCGGCGGACGGGCGTTGGAAGGCGCCTTGGCCCGCATGGACGAGCTGACGTCGGCGCCGCCGCCGACCGCGGGGGAGCCGCCGGGCGCCCCGACGGCCCCGGCCACCCCCGACGGCACCGAGGCACCGGAAGCCTCGGCACCCACCGCCCCTGAACCGCCCGACCAGGAAGGACAGCGCGAACGACCCGAACCCCCGGCACCGCACGACGCCGCCGACCGCTCGGGCGAAGTCCCCGCGTTCCCGGGGAGCCCGGCCACCGGACCGGACAGCACGCCGGCCGAGCCGCCCGCGTCGTCCGCGACCACCCCGTCCGACTCCACCACCCCTCCGTCGGCCGCGCCCGCGGAGGCCCCGGCCCCCGCCGCCGCCGGGCCCCCCTCCATCCCGGCCCCGCCCGTCCCCGCACCCCGCGCTCCGGTCCCGACTCACGCATCCGAGCCGCCGCGCGCGGCACAGGCCGAACCCCCCGGGACCACCGAGCCGCCGCAGATCCCCATCGCGCAAACCGGGTCCCCCGCGCAGGCACCCGCGGCACACGCGGAAGCCCGCTCCACCCCCCAAGCCCCGCCGCCCGAATTCCGCGCCTACCTCACCGCGATCAAAGCCGCGACCGCCGCCGACAACCACGTCGAGGCGTTGACGCTGGCCGAGGAACTCACGCGCGGTGTCGAAGCCAAACACGGGCCGGGGCACCCGCACACGCTCAACGCTTACGAGGTGCGCGCGCATCTGACCGCGTCCGCCGGTCTGTTCGCCACCGCCGCACGCCAGTACGCCGCCCTCGCCCAGCGCTTGGCCGACGCCCGCGACCCGGCCGACCCCGGCGCGTGTTCGGCCGCGGACGCCGCGCAAGCCCTGTGGCTGCGCCTGGGCAGCACCGACGCGGCGCGCCACCTCGGGCCGGGCATCGTGGACCTGCGGCGGCGTGTGCCGGGCCCGGACGGTCTGGCCTTGGACGCGGCGCGCGTCCACCTCAGCGTCCTGATCGCGAGCGATGTCTGACGGTCGGCGAAACCATGCCGCCTTCGCCCCAGGTTCGTTGCCTTACGTCCCGATCTTCCGTTACGTCAAGTCGCGCGCGGGGAACGCCATTCGCCTGGGACGCGTCTCATCGCCATATGGATATCTCGATCAATACCGTTGAGGTCGGCGAGGAACTGGGTAAGCGGATGTTCGCGTTGCGTGAACCTCCGCCGCCTGTCGCACCCGACAGGCATGCTGGAACCGGGCAGGGACGATCACGACAGGCTGGAGAAGGCCGATGCTGGACACACTGGTCGAGCGCTACCGGTGGGCTGAACAGGATGCTCTTGTCGCCCTCACCATTTCGGTCGTGGCAGGCCGGAGCGAGGAAGACGTCGTACAGGCATTCGGTGGCAGCACAGCACCCCGGCGAGTGATGACGTTCCGTCAGATAGGCGACGTGCTTGCGGTGCCGGAAGCAGGTTCGTTCCACCCGATGCTGATCGTGTCGACCGGATCGTGCGTGGTGACCATCGAGAACACCGGGTATCACGGGAGCATCCCGGAGATCGCCCGCCGAGCGTCCGCCGACGGCGGGCGTTTTTTCAGCGCCTATTGGGACATGCACGGCGACCACCAGGTGATGTACGCGGAGGACGGCCGGGTCCAGGTCGCCTACGACCCGGTCGACGACTCCCGGGTACCGGCCGGCGCCGCGGTGCCGCTGCCGCGTTGGGCCGAAGGCGTCCGCCCGGACGCGGCCGCGCCCGGCGCGTCGTGCCTGGCCCTCATGGAACGCGTCATGCGCGTCCGGATCGACCCGGACTGGATGGTCCGTCCGCTGAGCGCGGTGATCCTGCCCGACCCGGCTACCATGTTCGACGATCCGGAGGCGGCGTGGCGGCCGTGACCCGGCTGTTTTGCCCGGGAGTCCGCCGGGACTCCCCCGCGGAATCGGAGTGACGGCGTGCAGGCGACCATCGACCACATCGTGATCTGGGTGAGCGACCAACTCCGTTCGCTCGACTTCTACGAGCGCGTGGTCGGCTTCGCGGGTGTGCGCGCCGAGGAGTTCCGGGACGGCAAGGCGCCGTTCCCGAGCGTCCGCGTCTCGGACCACGCGATCATCGACCTGATGAACCGTGCGAAGGCGGAAGGGATCGACGAGCTGGTGCACGCGCCCGGCTCCTCCGGCCACCGCGTGAACCACATCTGCGTCGCGGTCTCGCACGCCGACTTCACCCTGCTCCGGGCCCGCCTCGACGCCGAGGGCGTCGACACCTCGGCCGGCATCACCGACTCGTTCGGCGCCCGCGGCCACGCCCCGGAGACCTTCTACTTCGCCGACCCGGACGGCAACATCCTCGAGGCCCGCCACTACGACTGAGCGGTCGGCCGGTCCCGGGGGCTGTCAAGATCCACCGGACACCGCCTAGTCTCCCCGCGTGACGCGAATACTCGGGGGGCTCGCGCTCCTGTGCGCGGCGTGTGCGGTGGTGGTGGGCAACCTGCCGCTCTTCCTGCTGCCGCCGAAGGCGCCGGCGCTCTATCCGGCCGTTGCGGCCCTGGTGTTCGCCTGTGCGTGGGCCGCGGTGGCGGGTGTCCGGCAGCGCGGAGTGTCCCGTTTCGACCTGACCCACCCGGACGGCGGCAAGGCCCGAACGCCTCTTCTCAACGCGTTCCTGCGGCTGTGCATCACGCTGCTGATAGTCCTCGGTCCCAGTGCCGCGCTCGGTCAGGCGATCGGGCCCGACGGCGCCCACGGCCGGCACATCGCCGACGTGCGCGAGGCGGGCGGCGGCGACCACGAGCTGCGGATCGACGGCGTCGTCGGGAAGCCGCGGGACACCGGGGTCACCATCAACGACCACGTGCAGTACGCCGCGACGGTCACCGTGACCGTCCCGTTCACGTCCGGCCCGCGCGTCGTCACCGTCGAGGGCGTCCACACGCTGGGCGCTCCCGTGCCGGGCGAGACGGTGCATCTGCTCTACGCGCCCGACCGCCCCGACCTGGGGGTGCTGGAGAACCCGTACGGGTTCTTCGACACACTCTTCCCGATGATCTTCATCTGGGGCTTCTTCGCGTTCCCCGCGCTGTTCGTGCCCTTCGTGATGTCCGCCGATTTCCTGCGGCGGGCACGGGTCTTCCACCCGCTGGTGCACTTGCCGGCGTTCGCCATCCTGGCCGCGGGCGGCGCGCTGTCGCTCCCGCTCGCCCTGGGGTATCCGGTGAGCGGGGTCGACTTGGCGCTGGCGATCCCCGCGATGGTCACCCCGTGGCTGGCCGCCGTCTGGGCCGCGGTCGCCCTGAACCGCGTGTAGCGGTGCCGCGCTAGTCGGCCGCTCCCGGCTCCGCGCTCGCGGACGCCGTGCTGACCCGGGTACCCGAGCCCTCCGGCTGGGCGTCGCCCGCGCCCCGGGCGGCGGCGAGGCGGGCCAGGTAGGCGTTGTAGGCCTCGAGTTCCTTGTCGCCGTCGCGGTCGGCCTGGCGGTCCTTGCGGCGGGCGAGGCGTTCCTCGGAACTCATCCACTGCGAGAAGATCACCAGCAGCACGATGACGGTCGGGACTTCGCCGAACGCCCACGCGATCGCGCCGCCGACCTGCTGGTCGTTGAGGGTGTCCACGCCCCACGACGCCGGGGGCTTGGCGAACGAGTCCACGAACAGCGTCGACGACATCATCACCGCGACGCCGAAGAACGCGTGGAACGGCATGCCGGCGAACAGCTCCAGCATCTTGATGACGTACGACGGCTTCCGCGGCGCCGGGTCGATGCCCATGATCGGCCAGAAGAACAGCAGGCCGACCGCGAGGAAGTGGGCCATCATCCAGCGGTGGCCCCACATGCTGCCCATCGTCGCGTCGAAGATCGGCGTGAAGTAGAAGACGTAGAGGCTCGCGATGAACAGCGGCAGTGTCACGAACGGCGAGGACATCACCTGCGCGTAGCGGCTGTGCAGCAGCGCGAGGAGCAGTTCGCGCGGGCCGCGCTTGCCGCGCGGCGCGGGCCGCAGGGCGCGGAGCGCGAGGGTGATCGGCGCGCCGAGCAGCAGCAGGAGCGGCGACAGCATGCTCAGGATCATGTGCTGGATCATGTGGATGCTGAACAGCGCGGTGCCGTAAGCGGCGAGGCTGCTGGACGTCGCGTACAGCACGGTCACGATGCCGGCGAGGAACGCGACGGTGCGGCGGATCGGCCACTTGTCACCGCGCGCGTGCAGGCGCCACACCGCGGCGAGATAGAGCACGGCGGCGGCGATGGATCCGGCGACGAAGATCGGTTCCGGGTACCAGCCGAACATCTTGGACGCGCTGGGCTTGCCGAGGCCCGCCGCCATCCCCGCCATGCCGCTGAGGCCGTCGCCGTGCTCCCCGTGCTTGCCGTGCAGGTCCTGCTGGCTGTCGCCGAGCATCAGCGCGCCGAGGAAGAGGGCGATGCCGAGGGCGATCAGCGCCACCGCGCGGAAGGCGCCGGGACCGGGAGTACGGGCGGCGGTGCGGGCCCGGGCGTCGCCGGGGGCGCGGCTTGCGGTGGACCCTGAGGTGCGGGGTGCGGGAGCCATGGCATCCACTGTGACGCATCGCCTATGGCGTGCCGCCACCGGGGCACGGTATGTCGCCCGTTTCGGCGACGCCTTCCGCAACCGGCCGGTACGCCCCCGTCCGGGCGGCCGGTTCCCGGCGAACCACCGGAAACCGACCGCCCGGAGAGACGCCGGTCAGTGCGCCCCGATGCCCGTCAGCGCGCGCACCTCCAGCTCGTCGAACGCCAGCTCGTCCTCCACCGTCCGGCGGCGGCTGCTGAGCAGCGTTCCCACCGCGGCGCATGCGAAGCCGACCGGGATCGACACGAGGCCGGGGTTCTCCAGCGGGATCGGCGCGACAGCCGTGCAGGACCCCAGGGCGGTCGGATTGCCCACATTTGTCGCATTGGCGGCGACACCGCACTTGCTCGCCTGCGTGGCGGACAGCTTCACGGCGGGCTTGGTGTCGCTCGCGCCGCCCCACACGATCGGCGACAGCGCCACGACGGCGATCGCCGAGACGAGCCCGCCGAAGACGCCCGCGATCGCGCCGGCCTTGGTGAAGCGCCGCCAGAAGATCGAGAACACCAAGGCGGGCAGGTTCGCCGACGCCGCGATCGCGAAGGCGAGCGCGACGAGGAACGCGACGTTGAGTTCGCGGGCGAACACGGACAGCGCGATCGCCACCGCGCCGATGACGACCGCCGCGATCCGCGCGACCCGCACTTCCTGCGCCTCGGTCGTCCGGCCCTGCCGGATCGCGCCCGCGAACAGGTCGTGCGCGAACGACGACGACGAGGCCAGCGTCAGCCCGGCCACCACCGCGAGGATCGTGGCGAACGCGACCGCCGCGATGAACGCCAGCATGACCGCGCCGCCGTCGCTGCCCGCCCCGCCGCCGAGGTGCTCGGCCAGCCGCGTCGCCGCCGTGTTGCCGGACGGGTCCGCGGTCTTGATCGCCTTCGTGCCGACCAGCGCCGCCGCACCGAAGCCGATGACCAGCGTCATCAGGTAGAAGGCGCCGATGATGACGATCGCCCAGTTCACCGACTTACGCGCGGCCTTGGCGTCCCGCACCGTGTAGAAGCGCACGAGGATGTGCGGCAGCGCGGCGGTCCCGAGGACCAGCGCGATGCCGAGGCTGATCAGGTCGAGCTTCGACCACGCGTCCGTCGCCCCGTACTTCTGACCGGGTTCGAGGAACGCGCTGCCCTTGCCGGACTGGCTCGCGGCCGCACCCATGAGGTCGGAGAAGTCGAAGTGGAACTTCGCCAGCACCCACACCGTCATGACGCATGCGCCGACCATCAGCAGCACGGCCTTGACGATCTGCACCCACGTGGTGCCCTTCATGCCGCCGACCGTGACGTAGAAGATCATCAGCGCACCGACCGCGACGATCGTCCAGATCTGCGCCGCGTCGGACGTCAGGCCGAGCAGCAGCGCGACGACCGCCGCCGCGCCGACCATCTGCGCGATCAGGTAGAACACCGACACGACGATCGTGGAGATCCCGGCCGCGACCCGGACCTGCGGCGAGCGCAGCCGCTCGGAGATCGCGTCGGCCATGGTGAACCGGCCGCTGTTCCGCAGCGGCTCGGCGACCATGAACAGGGCGACGACCCACGCGACCAGGAACCCGATCGAGTACAGGAACCCGTCGTAGCCGGACAGCGCGAGGATGCCCGTGATGCCGAGGAACGACGCGGCGGACATGTAGTCGCCGCCGATCGCGATGCCGTTCTGCAGCGGCGAGAACGACCGGCCGCCCGCGTAGAAGTCCGACGCGCTGCGGGTGCGGCGTCCGGCGACCACGGTGATGGCCAGCGTCGCCACGATGAAGACCGTGAACAGCGCCACGGTCAGGGTCTTGTGGTCGGTCACGCGGCCACCTCCACGTCGGGTGCGGGTTCGGCGGCGCGCAGCTCGGCGGACAGCGGGTCGAGGCGCCGGTTGGCGAACCGCCAGTACAGCCAAGCGGCCAGGAACGTGGTCGCGAACTGGGCGAGGCCGAAGAGCAGGGCGACGTTGACGTTGCCCGCCACCTTGTGGGCCATGAAGTCGCGGGCGTACGCGCACAGCAGCACGTAGAGCAGGTACCAGGCGAGGAACACCGCGGTCATCGGGAAGACGAACCACCGGAAACGCCGCTTGAGTTCGACGAACCGCGGATCGCCGTGCAGGGTGGCGGCCCGGCCGGGCGTGCGGTCTTCGGACGGGGACGCCGCCGCGGTCGTGGAGGCGGTCATCCGCGGCTCCCGGCGGGCAGGCGGGCGGGGCTGGTCATCGAGGCCACTCCAGGGGCGGGCAGGGATCGGAATCGGACACGGTTGCACGTGCATGCGGGGCGCCCGCGGCACGCCGCCGGACGGTAAACCCGTACGTGGCATCACTCGGTCGGACGCACCCTCTCCTTGAGTCCCTCGTTCGAGGGAACCCTGCGTCGCGGTGGTTGGCCCGGGAAGCCTCGGGAAGGAGCCGCGCATGCAACTCGACCACGTCTCGTACGCCGTGTCCCCCGAGGAATTCGTCTCCACCGTGGGGCGGCTCGGCTCGCTGCTCGGCGCCCCGTTCCAGGACGGCGGCGTGCACCCCCGGTTCGGCACCCGCAACTTCGTTCTTCCGCTGGCCGGCGGCATGTACCTGGAAGTCGTCACGCCGCTGGACCACCCGGCGACGGACTCCGCGCCGTTCGGCCGCGCCGTCAAGCAGCGCGCCGAACTCGGCGGCGGATGGCTCGGCTGGGTGGCCCGCGTGGACGACATCGGCGCCGCCGAGGAGCGCCTCGGCCGGCCCGCGGTGGACGGCCACCGGGTGCGGCCCGACCGGGTGGACCTCAAGTGGCGGCAGATCGGCGTGCTCGACCTGATGGACGACCCGCAGCTGCCCTACATCATCGAGTGGCTGGATATGAACCAGCACCCGTCGGCCGACGCCCGGACGACCGTGTGCATCCGCAAGCTCGCCATCGCGGGCGACCCGGCGACGGTGTCGCAGTGGCTCGGCGAACCGGAGAACCACCCGCTCGACGACGTCGACGTCGACTGGTCCGCCCCGGGCACCCCGGACGACGATGACGACGCGGGTGCGGGCCTCCTCGCGGTGTACTTCGAAACCCCGGACGGCATCGTCCGCATCGACTGACCCGGCCGCGGCAGGCGGCCGAGGACGCTACCGGGCGGGCCCGAAGCTCAGCGCGCTCAGCCCACCGGAGTGCCCCGGCCGCGCCGCACCCGGGCGCCGACCCGGTCCCAGCGGACGGTCCGCAGGACGCCGATGCCGGCGATCAGGCAGATCGCCAGTTCGGGCCAGTAGCCGACCCGGTCGGCGAGCGTCGTGCCGTCCCGCAGCGGCAGCTTCGCGACGAGGTAGTCCGGCTCCCACAGCCCGGTCTTCTGCAGCACCGTGCCGTCCGGCGCGACGATCGCGCTGATGCCGACGGTGGACACGACCACGGTGGCCCGGTTGTGCTCGACCGCGCGGATCCGCGACATGTCCAACTGCTGCTGGCTCTGGCCGGCCTGGATGCCGCGTTCGTAGGTGGCGTTGTTGGTCTGCACGACCATGAGGTTCGCGCCCGGCGTGACCGTGCTGCGCACGTTGCCGTCGTAGCCGACCTCGTAGCAGATGGTGTCGGCGAGGACGATCGGGCCGACATGGAACAGCTGGGGCTTGTCCGGCCCGGGCTGGAAGTCGCGCGGGATGAGCTGCAGGTCGCCGAGCCCGCCGATGACGTCCCGCATCGGGATGTACTCGCCGAACGGGACGAGGTGGCGCTTGGCGTACCACTCGCCGGGCCCCGGCTGCGCCTGCGGCGTGCCGTCGGCGTTGGTCGCCGGACGCCACATCAGCCCCGCGTTGTACGGCCGGTCGCCGGGGCCGTCGAGGATCGCGCCGACCAGCACCGGAGCGCCGACGTCGTTGACCGCGGCGTCGATCATCAGCCGCAGCTCCCCCTCGAACCGCGGGTCGGTGTCCGTCGCGTTCTCCGGCCACAGCACCAGGTCGGGCTGCGCCACCTTCCCGGCCTTGATATCCGCGGCGAGCTGCTCGGTGACGTTGACGTGGTTCTGGGTGACGTTCTTGACCCGGGTCTGCTCCTCCAGGTTCCGTGCCTTCGGCACGTTCCCCTGTACCGCCGCGACCGTCACCTCGGGCCCGCCGCCGGTCCGCGCGGGCAGCAGCAGCGGCCCCGCCGCGACCAGCCCGACCGACCCGGCCAGCATCGCCGCCGCGCCGCGCCGCCCCCACGCGCCGTCCGCGAGCACCAGCCACGCCAGCGCGACCGGCACCAGCACCACGATCAGGCTCAGCCCGGGCGCCCCGGCGACGCCCGCCCAGCCGAGCGCGGGCGAATCGGCCTGGCTGAACGCGAGCCGTCCCCACGGGAACCCGCCGAGCGGTTCGCGCCCGCGGATCGCCTCGACGGCGATCCACCACGCGACCGCCCACAGCGGCCACGCGCGGCTGCGCAGCAGGGCGGGCACCGGCATGGTGAGCAGCCCGAACAGCGCCGATTCGGCGACGGTGAGGCCGATGTAGGGGGCCCAGCCGAGATTGCTGAGCCAGAAGATCAGCGGCGCGAAGAGCGTGAGTCCGAAGGCGAAGCCGTAGGTGAACGCGGTCTTCGCGCGGCGTCCGCGCAGGGCGACGAAGAGCAGCACGGGCCCGGCAAAGGCCAGCGGCCACCAGCCGACCGGCTGGAACGAGGCGAACAGCACGAGCCCGCCGAGCGCGGCGACCACACGGCCCCACCGGCGGGACAGCGGCCGGCCGAACACCGTGGGCACGGGATCGGGCGCGGGGCCGCCGTCGACCGATTCGGCGACGTCCTCGTGTCCGGTGGCTGCCCTTGTGTCCATGCCGCGTATCTCATCACAAAACTACGGCGCCCAGTCCCGACGCGATCACGGGTCGGCGTTCCCCGGCCGACCCGCTTTCCTCCTACTTCACCTCCACCACCGGAAGCCGCAGTGCTCCCGGGGCCGCTTCGGGAACGGCGGGGTGGTGCGGGGCGACGTACCCGATGCGGCGGTAGGCGTCCCCCAGCGCCGGCCGCGGGTCGGCTTCCCCCTTGTTGGGCCACATCGCGCTCGCCCGCTCGGCCTGGGCGGTGATGGTGAGGGACGGGTTGACCCCGAGGTTGGCGCTGACCGCCGCGCCGTCGAAGACGTGCAGGCCGGGATGCCCGTACACGCGCTGGTACGGGTCGATCACGCCGGTCTCCGCCGAATCCCCTATCACGCACCCGCCGAGGATGTGCGCGGTCATCGGCACGTTGAACAGGTCGCCCCAGGTGCCCCCCGCCATGCCGCCGAGCCGCTTGGCGAGCCGTTCGACGGCCTCGTGCCCGGCCGGGATCCAGTTCGGGTTGGGCCGCCCGTGGCCCTGCCTGGTGGTGATGCGCGTTTCCCCGAGCAGGCCGCGCTTGCGGTAGACGGTCAGCGAGTTGTCTATCGACTGCATGACGAGCGCGATGATCGTGCGTTCCGACCAGTTCCGCACCGACATCATGCGGGCCTTGCGCGGGTCGCGGAGCAGTTGCCCCACGAACTGCCGGACGCGGGGGCGGTCGCCGTCGGTGAGCAGGGTCTGCAGCAGCCCCATCGCGTTGGAGCCCTTGCCGTAGCGCACCGGTTCGATGTGGGTGTCGGTGTCCGGGTGGAACGACGAGGTGATCGCGACTCCCGCACTGGCGTCCACCACGCCGGTCTTCAGCGCCGCCGCACCGAGCAGCGCCTCGGAGTTGGTGCGGGTCAGTTCGCCGAGGCGGCGGGAGAGCCGCGGCAGGGTGCCTTCGCCGGCCATCCGGTGCAGCAGGCGCTGGGTGCCGAGGGTGCCCGCGGCGAAGACCACCTGGTCGGCGGTCCACGTGCGGTGCCGGCTGCGGCCCCCTCGGGCTCGCGTCGACACCGTCTCGACCGCGTAGCCGCCGCCGGTCAGCGGGCGGACCCGGCGCACGGTGCGCTCGGCGTGCACGACGGCGCCGGCCCGTTCGGCGAGGTGCAGGTAGTTCTTGAGGAGGGTGTTCTTGGCGCCGACGCGGCAGCCGGTCATGCACGCGCCGCATTCGGTGCACGTGGTGCGCTCGGGTCCGGCGCCGCCGAAGTACGGGTCGGCGACGCGCTGCCCGGCCTTCTGGCCGTCGCCCGGGAAGAGCACGCCGACCGGCGCGAGGTGGAAGGTGCCGCCGACGCCCATCTCGTCCGCGACGGCCTTCATGTGCACGTCGGCGGGCGTCATGTGCGGGTTGACGACGACGCCGAGCATGCGGCGGGCCTGCCGGTAGAAGGGCGAGAGTTCGGCCTGCCAGTCGGTGATGTGGCCCCACTGCGGGTCGCGGAAGAACGGCGCGGGCGGCTCGTAGAGGGTGTTGGCGTAATTGAGCGAGCCGCCGCCGACCCCGGCGCCCGCGAGCACGACGACGTCCTTGAGCACGTGGATGCGCTGGATGCCGAACATGCCGAGCTTGGGCGCCCACAGGTAGTTGCGGAGGTCCCACGAGGTCTTCGGCAGCTGGGCGTCGGCGAACCGGCGACCGGCCTCGACCACGCCGACGCGGTAGCCCTTTTCGGTCAGCCGGAGCGCGGCGGCAGAGCCGCCGAAGCCGGAGCCGACGACGATCACGTCGTAGTGGTGCCGCGGGCCCGCGACGGACGGGCCGGCCCCGCCGGCCGGGTGCGGGCTGCTCTGCTCGCTCGTCATGGCGCCGGACATTACTACCCGGTAACTCCGCTGTGAAGCCCCGCCCGCGGGCGTTCACGACGTGTCCGGATACCTCACCCGCATCCGGAGCCTCCCCTCCCACATGACAGCAACTGCCGCAATTTTCCACCAATTTGCCGATCAGTCGACAGAGGGGCCACGCACAGTAATTCACCGGTATAGGAACCTTGCGACGCTGGGCACCCGGGGGTAGAGGTGGGGCGAGCCGGGAACGCCGGTGCGGCGGGCGCGGCTCGGGCGGGGGCCGGGGCCACGGTCGCCGGCAGAGTCGGACGGAGAGCCTCTATGCCACAGGACGTGCACTTCTCGATTCCTTTCGCCTCGCGGATCAGCCCGGACTTGGACCGGGCCCGGGTGCGGAACCTGGACTGGACGTGGAACCACGGCCTCGTGCGGGGCGAGGCCGGGCTGCGCGAGTACGCGTCGTGGGACTTGGCCCAGGCGGCCGCCCGCACGTACCCGTACGCGACCGGTGACGACCTCGACATGCTGATCAACTGGTTCGGCTTCGCGTTCCTGTTCGACGATCAGTTCGACGCGTCAGGCGACAAACCCGCGCAGGTATCCGCGGTGGCGCGCGAGATGATCGCCATCCCCTTCCGCCCGGCCGGTACACCGCCGGAAATCGTCTGCCCGGTGACGCTCGCGTGGGTCGAGATCTGGCCGCAAATGAGCGAGGGCATGTCGCTGACCTGGCAGAACCGGTTCGCGAGCAACTGGGCGCGGTTCATGGCAGCGGCCGTGTGCGAGATCCACCTCGCGTCGCACCGGCAGATCATGGACCTCGCGGGCTACTCGGCGCTGCGTCAGCACACCGTAGGCCTGCAGCATTCGCTGGACGCCATCGAACGGATCGGCCGGTTCGAGGTTCCGCCGCAGGTCCAGGCGCACCCGGTGATGGCCGCCCTGCGGCACACCACGACCGACTGCATCGCTTACATGAACGACATCCACTCCCTCGACCGCGAGGAAGGCCGCGGCGACCAGCACAACCTGGTCACCGTCCTGCAGGCGGAACTCGCGTGCGACCGGGCCACGGCGCTGGAGGCGGCCATCGAGATCACCTACGAGAAGCTGCACGAGGTCGTCGAGCTGATCGACCGCATCCCGGCCATGTGCGACGAGCTGCAACTGACCGACGAGGACCGCGAATCCGTCGACCGCGGCGTGGAGGGCTGCGCGAACTGGATACGCGGCAACTACGAGTGGGGCCTCAACAGCGGCCGCTACGCCCCCAAGCAGCCGACCCGTGTCGCGGGTGCCCCCGCCCCGTACCTGCAGAGCCTGGACCGGCTGCCGCAGGCGGGGTGACCTCCGGGGCCGCGACAGCGCCCGGGCCGGCTTGCGGGAGCCGGCTCGAGGGCGCGCGCGAGCGCGGCGGCCCGGGGCGGTCCCGGCGCGGCCGGGCGGGCCGCCCAGCCCGATATCTCCCCGTTCGGGTTCTCGTGGCCGGTGCGCCGGAGTTCTACCCTGGAGGCACACGGGCTTTCTGCCGAGCCGCCGGAGCTTGCCATGGCCGTAGTTGTCGTCGTAGTCGTCGTCGTGGCCCTCATCGCGCTGATCACGGCCGCGCGCGGGGCGCGGGTGATCCAGCAGTACGAGCGCGGTGTCGTCTTCCGCCTGGGCCGCGTCCAGGGCCAGACCCGTCCGCCGGGCATGACGATGGTCGTGCCGATCGTCGACCGGGTCCGCAAAGTGAACGTCCAGATCGTGACCATGCCGGTGCCCGCGCAGGAGGGCATCACCCGCGACAACGTGACGGTGCGCGTCGACGCGGTCGTGTACTTCCGGGTCCGCGACCCGGTCCGCGCGATCGTCGAGGTGCAGGACTACACGTATGCGATGTCGCAGGTCGCGCAGACCTCGCTGCGGTCGATCATCGGCAAGAGCGACCTCGACGACCTGCTCACCAACCGCGAGCCGCTCAACCAGGGCCTGGCGCTGATGCTGGACTCCCCCGCGGTCGGCTGGGGCATCGAGATCGACCGCGTCGAACTCAAGGACGTCGCGCTGCCCGAGTCGATGAAGCGGTCGATGTCCCGCCAGGCGGAAGCCGAGCGGGAACGCCGCTCGCGCATCATCACCGCGGACGGCGAACTCCAGGCGTCCGAGAAGCTCTCCGCCGCCGCGCAGGTCATGTCCCAGACCCCGACCGCGCTGCAACTGCGGCTGCTGCAGACCATCGTGGAAGTCTCCGCGGAGAAGAACTCCACGCTGATCCTGCCGTTCCCGGTCGAGCTGCTGCGCTACCTCGACAACGCCGCCGCCGAACTCGGCTCCCGCGCCGCCGAGCGCACGGCCCCCGCGGCTGCCCCCGCGGGCACCCCGGAACTGCCGGCGGCCCCGGAACCCGCGGCGGCGGCGTCACCCGCCTCGTCACCGGGTTCGTCGTCCCCTTCGTCGGCCGGGCGGCCGGACCTGCTGCGCACCATGGCCGCCAAGCTCGCCGAGGCGATGAGCACCGAGGACGAGCAGGTCACCAGCCCCAACAGCGACGACCCGCGCGGCAGGCCGCCCGAGACACCCGGCGAACCGCCCGCGGGGGCCTGATCCGGTCAGCCGACCGACCGGCACCGCCCGCGCCCGAACCGCGCCGCCGCGCACAGCAGCCCGACGGTGCCGAGCGCCACGAATCCGCCGACCAGCCGCTGCCCGCTCCGCTCGCCGTGCCCGCCCTTTCCGCGGCGGCTGGGGCACTCGTGCGCGTCCATGTGCCCGCCGCTGGACCGCCACGACATCACCGAACCGCGCGAATCGGCCGACATGACCGACCACAGCGAGCCCGACGACAGCGCGGATCCGATGCTCAGCCACGACCCGATCGAGAACGCCGACGCCGCCGACCCGATGGACCCGATCGACGCGGCCGACCCGATGGACCCGATCGAGAGAACCGATCCTTCGGACGCGATCGACAGCACCGAGCCGTGCGACCACAGCGACAGCACCGAACGCCCGGACCGCCCCGGCCGGTTCACCTTGCCTTCACGCTCCGCATCACCCATTCCCCCATCGTGCCCCACACGCCCCTCCCCCACCGAATCCCGCCACGCCGCCGCGCGCCCCGGGTCCCGGAAACGCCGCAGCCCCCGCATCCACGGATGGAGACGGGGGCTGCTTCAGGCGCGGATCAGGGCGCCGTCACTTGTTGATGCACACGTTCCCGGCCGTCGGGTTCAGCAGCCCGATGATGTTCACCGAGTTGCCGCACACGTTGATCGGCACGTGGATGGGCACCTGGACCACGTTGCCCGACAGCACACCCGGCGAGCCCACCGCGGCACCGTTGGCCCAGGCGTCGGCCGACGCGGTCCCGGTGGCGAAGGCGAGCGCGGCACCGGTGGCAGCCAGCGTCACGGCAGTCTTCTTGACCCAGTTCGTCACGTGAATAACTCCCTACGAGCCTCGGAAAAACCAGGAGCCCGCCACGGACCGGCGGCCTCCTGATCCACCGTCGGCGCCGCGGGGCCCGATGACAACCGGCAACCGGGTGAAAACGGAGGGTTATTTTCCCGGACGGACGAACCGGCTCAAAGCCGGTCGACCCCGGTCACACGCACCACCGCACGCCCCTCGTCGTCCGACGCGGCCAGGTCGACCTCGGCGCTGATGCCCCAGTCGTGGTCGCTCGCCGGGTCGTCGAAGATCTGCCGGACCTGCCAGCCCCAGTCCTCCTCCTCGACCAGCAGCATCTTCGGCCCGCGCGCGTCCGGCCCGGTGCCGAGTTCGTCGTGCTCGGCGTAGTAGGCGCCCATGGCCTCCGCCCAGCGGTCGGCGTTCCAGCCGTTCTCGCCGTCCAGCTCGCCGAGGTCGAAGTAGCGGCGCAGTGCCGCGAGTTCGACGCGGCGGAACAGGGCGTTGCGGACCAGCACGCGGAAGGCGCGGGCATTGGAGGTGACCGGCCGGGTCTTCTCGTCGAGGACGTCGGGCCCGGCGGCTTCGACCGCCTCGGGGTTGGCGAGCTGCTCCCATTCGTCGAGGAGGCTGGAGTCGACCTGGCGGACGATCTCGCCGAGCCATTCGATGAGGTCGAGCAGTTCGTCGGTCTTGAGGTCGTCGGGCACGGTCTGCTGGAGGGCCTTGTAGGCGCTCGCGAGGTAGCGGAGGACGATGCCCTCGGCTCGGGCCAGCTCGTAGTAGTTGGTGAACTCCACGAAGGTCATGGCCTGTTCGTACATCGTGCGGACGATGGACTTGGGGCTGAGCTCGTGGTCGCCGACCCACGGGTGTCCGGTGCGGTAGACCTCGTAGGCGTGGTCGAGCAGCTCGTCGAGGGGCTTCTCGTAGGTGATGTCCTGGAGCAGCTCCATGCGCTCCTCGTACTCGATCCCGTCGGCCTTCATCTGCGCGACGGCCTCGCCGCGGGCCTTGTTCTGCTGGGCGGCGAGGATCTGCCGGGGGTCGTCGAGGGTGGCTTCGACGACGGACACCATGTCGAGCGCGTACGACGGCGACTCGCGGTCCAGCAGGTCGAAGGCGGCGAGCGCGAAGGTCGACAGCGGCTGGTTGAGCGCGAAGTTGTCCTGGAGGTCGACGGTGAGGCGGACGATGCGCCCTTCCGCGTCGGGCGCCTCCAGCCGCTCGACGATGCCGCCGTCGAGCAGCGACCGGTAGATCGCCACCGCGTCGCGGATGTGCCGGCGCTGGGCGGGCTTGTCCTCGTGGTTGTCGGTGAGCAGGCGGCGCATCGCGTGGAAGGCGTTGCCGGGCCGGCCGATGACCGAGAGCAGCATCGCGTGGCTGACCTTGAAGCGCGAGGTCAGCGGTTCCGGCTCGGCGGTCTGGAGGCGGTCGAAGGTCTCGCCGCTCCACGACACGAAGCCTTCGGGGGCCTTCTTGCGGACGACCTTGCGGCGCTTCTTGGGGTCGTCGCCGGCCTTGGCCAGCGCGCGCAGGTTCTCGATCTCGTGCTCGGGCGCCTGGACGACCACGTGGCCGACGGTGTCGAACCCGGCCCGTCCGGCGCGGCCGGCGATCTGGTGGAACTCGCGGGCCCGGAGGCGGCGCACCCGGGTGCCGTCGTACTTGGACAGCGCGGTGAACAGCACGGTGCGGATCGGCACGTTGACGCCGACGCCGAGGGTGTCGGTGCCGCAGATGACCTTGAGCAGCCCGGCCTGGGCGAGGCGCTCGACGAGGCGCCGGTACTTGGGCAGCATGCCGGCGTGGTGCACGCCGATGCCGTGCTTGACCCAGCGCTCCAGGTTGCGGCCGAACTTGGTGGTGAAGCGGAAATGGCCGATGAGGTCGGCGATCGCCTTCTTCTCCTCCTTGGAGGCCAGGTTGATGCTCATCAGCGACGCGGCGCGCTCGACGGCGGCGGCCTGCGTGAAGTGCACGACGTAGACGGGCGCCTGGCCGACCCGCATGAGTTCTTCGAGGGTCTCGTGGATCGGCGTGGTGACGTACTCGTAGGTCAGCGGGACGGGCCGGACCGCCGACCGGACGACCGCGGTGGACCGGCCGGTGCGCCGGGTCAGGTCCTCCTCGAACCGGGCGACGTCGCCGAGCGTCGCGGACATGAGCACGAACTGGGCGTGCGGCAGCTCGATGAGCGGGATCTGCCAGGCCCAGCCGCGGTCGGGTTCGGCGTAGAAGTGGAACTCGTCCATGACGACCTGGCCGACGTCGGCGTCGGAGCCGTCGCGGAGCGCGATCTGGGCGAGCACCTCGGCGGTGCAGCAGATGATGGGCGCGGTCGCGTTGACGGACGCGTCGCCGGTCATCATGCCGACGTTCGACGTCCCGAAGGCTTTGACCAGGTCGAAGAACTTCTCGGAGACCAGGGCTTTGATCGGCGCGGTGTAGAACGTGCGCACGCCGCGGGCCAGGGCGTAGTAGTGGGCGCCGAGGGCGACCATCGACTTGCCGGAGCCGGTGGGGGTGCTGAGGATGACGTTCGCGCCGGAGACGACCTCGATGAGGGCTTCCTCCTGCGCCGGGTACAGGCTGATCCCGCGCTCCTCCGTCCACGCGGAGAAGGCCTCGAAGAGGCTGTCGGGGTCGGTGTCGGAGGGGAGCCGGTCGATGAGGTTCACGCCCCCCATCCTGCCTGCTCCGGGCCGCGGCCGGGGAACCCGGTCCGGCGGGCCCCGCGGCGGTGCGGGGCCCTGCGGACGGATCGGCCGATCGGCGGACCCACGGGGCCGACGGGGTCAGCAGGGCCGGCGGGTCAGCGGGTCAGCGGGTCAGCGGGTCAGCGGGTCAGCACGACGACGCGGCCGTCGACGTTGACCACGTGGCCGCCGCCGAACCGGGCGAGCGGTCGATCCCAGTGCACGTGGCCGCAGACGGTGAGCTGGGTGGCGCCTTCGAGCAGGTGTTCGCTGATGACGGGGTTGCCGTACTGCTCGCGGCGGGCGCCGTGCGGGCCCTCGTGCAGCACGAGGACCTCGGGGGCGGCCTTGCCGACCGCGGCGAGGAGGGCGAGGAACTCTTCCTCGGCTCTGCGGTCGGTGCGTCTGGGATCGCCTATGACACCGCTGACCCCGCCGAACCGGACGCCGCCGTACTCCACGCAGTCGCCGTCCAGGAGCGCCGCTTCGCTGCCGAGCCCGGCGACCTCTTCGGCGGTCAGCAGGTCGTGGTTTCCGGCGACGCCGACGATCCACGCGCAGCCCGCGGCAGCGAAGGCCAGCCACACGTCGACCACCTCGCCGGACGCGCCGCGCCGGTTCGCCCGGGGTGCCGAGTAGAGGTCGCCGGCCAGCACGACGCCGGTGCGGTCGAGGGCCGGGAGGAGGCCGCTCGCCGACCACACGGCCATGTGGTCGGCGAGCGCGATGCCCAGCAGCACGTCCTCGCCGCCGTAGGGCGAGGGGGCGATGCCTTGCAGGTCGCCGGTGAGGACGACGGCGTCGACACCCTCGGGGAGCGTGTCGACGCGGAGGTTCTCGACGGTCAGGAGCGCGCTCTCGGTGCCTCCGCCCCGGCGCGCACGCCGGTATCGCACCTGGGTGACCTGCTCCACTTTCCCATTGAGAACGCGCATGTCTCCCAAGGTACGGCTTCACACTGTCGACATGCGGCGGTGGATCACCCCCGATTACCGCCGCTGCCTGGCATCTTCCCGTCCCCGGGCGGCCGCCGGGGACGGTCCGTAGGTCAGTGCCGGACGGACAGCCGGAGGCGCGGCCGCCGGCCCGGCGCACCGTCGGCGCCGAGCGCGGGGGGCGTGCGCGGGTCGCGCACCCAGGCGAGCAGCAGCATCGACACCAGGGCGGCGAGGGCGCACCACGTGGAGGCGAATTCCACCGTCCACAGCCAGCCGCAGACCAGGGCTCCGACGGCCCCGACCGCGCCGAAGCGGACCAGCCAGCGGTCGCCGGAGGCGAGGAGCGCGCCGAGAGTGGCGACGAGGTATCCGGCGATGACCGGATGGGGGTTCGGGATGCCGATGGCGTACTGCACGGTGTGCCCGTGGATCTCGGCGCGGACCCCGGAGGACATGGCGTCGAGGAGCAGTCCGGCGACGACGGCTCCGACGGCGAAGAACCCGCCGAGCACGATGCGGCGGTTGCGGGAGGCCTGCGGCCACATGGCGACGAGCACGCCGAGCGGGACGAGGAAGGGCAGCAAGGGGAAGGCTATGAACGCCCATATGTTCCGTGCGAGTTCGGCGGTTCCCGGGGCGGTTTGCCCGAGTTCGCCGCGCCACACGAACGCTTCGACGAGCTGGTGGAATCCGAGGACCAGCGGGAGCGTCGCGAGCGGGATGTCGCGGGGCCGCCGTACCGAGGCGAGCGTCGCAATCCCGACCGCGCTGACCACGGTTCCGGCGGTGATGTCCGCGGTGGGGCTCCAACACATGCTTTGTGACGCTCCGTTCTCGTTCCAGCCTGGCACACGGGCCTCGCGTCCGCCCGCGGGGGGTCCGGGATATACCTGGACTTCTGCGGCCGGCGGCCCAGCCGGTCGCCCGAGGGCAGGAGGCCCCGATGGCAGCGCACTCCCCTGAGCACCGCTACGGCGTCGAGATCGAGTGGACCGGCAACACCGGCGGCGGGACGGCCGACTACCGCAGCTACAGCCGCGACCACGACGTGCGCATTCCCGGTAAGCCGCCCCTTCTCGGTTCGGCGGATCCGGCGTTCCGCGGCGACGCGGCGCGGTGGAACCCGGAAGACCTTCTGGTGGCGTCGCTCAGCGAGTGCCACATGCTGTGGTTCCTTGCGCTCGCGGCGCAGCAGGGCGTGGTGGTGACGGCCTACCGCGACCGTGCCGAGGGCCTGATGGTCACCGAGGCGGACGGCGCAGGGCAGTTCACCGAGGTCGTACTGCGGCCGGAGGTGACGGTCGCGGACGCGTCGATGGCGGCGAAGGCGGATGCGCTGCATGCGACAGCGCATGCGAAGTGCTTCATCGCCCGGTCGATGAACTTTCCGGTCCGGCACGAGGCGACGACCGCGATAGCCGGGTGAGCGCACGGGCGGGCGCACGCGTGAGCGCGACTGTCGGCATGCGACCGGGGAGTGACGTCACTCGCACGTGTGGTTCCGCAGAGGTCGTTTTCGGCCCCTGACGTTCCGTCACAGGTGGGGCATAGTGCGCCGTTTCGCCGACGGCCGGAACTTAAGCCTTCCTTAAATCAGCGACAGCAGGTGTTCAACGGCGCCAGATCTCGTTAACGTTGCACTGCAGGCCGTCGGGTATACACGGGGCTCCCCCCCTCCGGACGGCCGAGGCTCGACCCAACCCCCCAGGGTCTGTGCCATAAGGGGACTTGGTCCCCTGGCGCGGGTACACCCACCCCCACCCGGTGTGCCCGCGCCCCTTTCTTTTCTCCGGCACGTTTTTCTGCGGCGCGTTCGCGGCTGTTGCCCTTCCTGACGCGTTTTCCGGATCCCGCGGTTCCGTCCCGCCCGGCCGGGCAGCTTCCCATGGTGCCTAGCGGCTGGACTTGGCGCGTGCCCGGCGTCCGCGGCGGCCCGTGCGGGCCGCGGGCGGGCGGGCGCCGGCGCCGAAGCGCACGGCGATCTGGGCGCCGCCGAGCACCGACCGTTCCAGCCGCACGGCGCCGCCGCTGGTTTCCGCGACGCGCCGCACGATGTCCAGGCCGAGGCCGGTCGATCCGTCGCCGCCGTGGCCGTGTCCGCGGCGCAGCGCGCTTTCCGGGTCGGCGATGCCGGAGCCGCCGTCGGCGACCAGCAGGATGACGGTGTCGGGGCCGCCGACGTGCAGGGTGACGGCGAACGGCGAGCCTTCCGGGGTGTGTCGGAAGATGTTGCCGAGCATCGCGTCGATGGCGGCGGCGAGTTCGGCGCGCGGCACGGGCACCCGGACGGGGCCGTCCGCGGCTTCCGCGCCGTCGAGCCGCCAGTCGCGTTCCTCGTCGTCGGCGAGGGCGGACCAGAACGCCATGCGTTCGCGGACGACTTCGGCCAGGTCGGAGCCGGCGGGTTCGGCGACGGCTTCGGTCTGGCGGCGGGCGGTGCGGATGATCCGGTCGACTTCGCGTTCGAGCTGGGCGACGGCGTGCCGGGTCTGTTCGGCGACTTGGCCGTCGCCGAGGGACGCGGCGTTGAGGCGCAGCGCGGTGAGCGGGGTGCGCAGGCGGTGCGACAGGTCGGCGGCGAGTTCGCGTTCCGCGGCCATGAGTTGCTCGACGCGGTCGGCCATGCTGTTGAAGGCGTGTGCGGCGTCGCGGAGTTCGGTGGGGCCTTCGGGGGTGAGGCGCACGGTGAGGTCGCCGCCGCCGAGGGTCTGGGCGGCGCCGGACAGGCTCTTGGCGGAGCGGACGACGCGGGCGCCGAGCCGGTCGGCGACCACCAGCGATCCGCCGACGAGAGCGACGGCCACGGCGGTGAGCACGAGCCAGGCTTTGCCGACGCCGCGGCTGAGTTCGCCGCTGGGGACGTAGACCTCGACGACGGTGACCTGCCCGTTGAGCGCGACCGGCTGGAGCAGCACCCAGCCGCCGGTGGTGGGCACCCGGAAGGCCTGGGTGCGGTCGCGGGCGCGCTGGAGGTCGCGCGGGTCGGCATGCGGGTGGCCGATGACGGCGGTGCCGGGCAGGTAGATGGCCATGCGGCCCTCGGAGCCGGCGGTGGCTTTGGCGAGTGCGGGTTCGAGGGCGACGGGGTCGGTGGTGATGGCGAGCGCCGGCTGGAGTGCGGCGGCCTGCCGTTCGGCGTCGGAGAACGCCCGGTCGCGGGCGATCTCGCGGACGACCAGCCCGAGCGGGATGAGGAACGCGAGCGCGACCATGGTGGTCACCGCGAGGGCGACCCGCAGGACGGTGCTTCTCATCGGCGGGCCGTCACGCGGGAGGGGCGGGCCGTCACGCGGGTGGCTCGAGCTTCACCCCGACGCCGCGCACCGTGTGCAGGTAGCGCGGCTGGCGGGCGGTTTCGCCGAGCTTGCGGCGCAGCCACGACAGGTGGACGTCGATGGTCTGGTCGTCGCCGTAGGCCTGGCCCCAGACTTCGGCGAGGATTTCGCGGCGCGGCACGACGGCGCCCGCGCGTGAGGCGAGGAACGCGAGCAGGTCGAATTCCCGGCGGGTGAGGTTGAGGGGTGTGCCGTCGAGGTCGGCTTCGCGGCGGCGGATGTCGATGCGGAGTCCGCCGCACTGCAGGACGTCGCCGGTGGTGCGCCCGCGGGTGCGGCGCAGCACCGCGGAGAGCCGGGCGCCGAGGTGTTCTCCGGAGAACGGCTTGGTGACGTAGTCGTCGGCGCCCGCGTTGAGGAGCCGGACGACTTCCGCCTCGTCGTCGCGGGCGGTCGCGATGATGACGGGGACGTCGGATATGCCGCGCAGCATCTTGAGGGCTTCCCCGCCGTCCAGGTCGGGCAGCCCCAGATCGAGGATGACCACGTCGAACGGATGCTGGGCGACCTCGCGGAGCGCCTCCAACGCAGTGCCGACGCTCCGCACCCCGTGGGCCTCCTGGGAGAGGTACCGGATCAGCGCGGACCGTACGAACTGGTCGTCTTCGACCACAAGCACCTGTGCCATGGCGTGAAACCGTATCGTCCGACGATCGAACCAGTGCAACTTCCCGGCGAATCCCGACCCGGAACCGTTTCCTCCGCCCCGGCAGGGCAGGATGTGCCGCGTGCGACGAGCGATCACGAAGGTGGGGGCGTGGACCGCGGTGACGGCCGCGGCTGTCGCGCTGTCCTGGTACGGCGTCCGCAGTGTGTTGCGCGACACCGTCTTCGAACCGCCCCGCGCCCCGGCCCTGGGAGCGCAGCACAGCGACGGTCCGCCGCCCGTCCCGCCGACGATTTCCGCGACGGCGCGGCCCACCGGCTCGCCCTCCGCGTCGCGGTCGACGGTCCCGGTGTCGCCCGCGCAGGCGAGCAGCCCGAAGGGGCCGACGAGCGGCCCGGCCGCTCCCCCGAACGCCCGCGGCAAGGCCGACAGCGGCGTCGACGGCGCCGGCCCGCATGCCTACGAGGTGCGCGGCGGCCGGGCTTCTTTCACGTTCGACTACAGCCCGGATTCGGCCACGTTGATCTCCGCGACGCCCAACCCGGGCTGGTCGTCGAAGGTGTGGACGAGCGAGCAGTGGATACGTGTCGACTTCACCCGCGGCACGGCCACGTCGTCGATCTTCGTCACCTGGAACGACCACCCGCCGCTCGCGGAGACCTACGAAGCGTGAGCGACGGGCCCGCTCCCGAGTCGCCCCCCGGTTCACCCGCCCGGCCCATCCGCGCAGGCCAGCGGCACAATCCTCCGCAACGCCCGCATTTCCGCTCGTAACACCCTGCTCATCGCCCTCTGCTTTCCGTCCGTCACCAGCCGCGCGCATGCCGCCGTTACCCAGCGGGTAGGCGCCTCGCGGGTTGAGTCGAGGGAATCCTCCAGGAGAGGGCGATATGTCCCACGCCACGACGGCAGCCAACGCTGCCCACGCAAATGCCGCGATACCCCTGACCGAAGCCGCGGCCGAGGAGTACGCCGCCGAGGCGTCCTTCCGGACCGGCACGCCGCACCGGGTGGGCGTCGAGATCGAATGGCTCGTCCAGGACGCCGACGATCCGGCCCGCCAGGTCACCGGCGAACGCGTCTGCGCCGCCCTGTGCCCCGCGGACCTGCCGGCCGGCGGCACGATCACCCTGGAGCCGGGCGGCCAACTGGAGCTGAGCAGCGCGCCCCAGCCCGACCTGGAGCGATGTATCGAGGCGGCGCGCCGGGACGCCGCGGTCCTGCGCGGGACCGCCGCCGAAGCGGACCTCGTCCTGACCGGCACCGGTGTCGACGCCTACCGCGCGCCGCACCGCGTCCTCCAGACGCCGCGCTACACGGCGATGGAGCGCTACTTCGACCGCCGCGGCCACTGGGGCCGCGTGATGATGTGCAGCACCGCCTCCGTGCAGGTCTGCCTCGATCCCGGCGACGACTCCGATTCCTGGTCCGGGCTGCGCCGCCGCTGGGCGCTGGCCCACCGGATCGGCCCCGTGCTGCTCGCCGCGTTCGCGAACTCGCCGCACCACGGCGGACGTTCCACCGGCTGGGTGTCCACCCGCCAGCTCGCCTGGTCGCGGCTCGACGGCTACCGCGCGCGACCGCCCGCGCACTCCGACGGGGACCCGCGCGAGGTGTGGTCCCGGTACGTCCTCGACGCGCCCGTGATGTGCATCCGCCGCGACGAGCCGCGCGAATGGCTCGTGCCCGACGGCCTGACCTTCCGCGCCTGGACTCGCGGCGCCTTGAGCCCGGCCCCCACCACGGCCGACTTGGAGCTGCACCTCAGCACGCTCTTCCCGCCCGTCCGCGCGCACGGCACGCATCTGGAACTGCGCATGCTCGACGCGCAGCCCGGCGACGGCTGGACGGTGCCGCTGGCCATCGCCACCGCGCTGCTCGACGACCCGGAGGCCGCCGAGGCGGCCTGGGTGCACACCGAGCAGCTCGCCAAATCCGCGGCCGACGCGCCGCCGTTCGCGTGGTGGCTGCGCGCCGCCCGGTTCGGCCTGGCGGAGCCGCTGCTCCGGACGACGGCCCGCGCGCTCACGGCCGCCGCGCTGGACGCCCTGCCGGGGATGGGCGTGAGCCCGGACGTGTTCACGGAATGCGTGGAGTTCGCGTATCGCTACACCGATCGGGGGCGTTCCCCGGGAGACGACCTGCTGCCGGGGGCCGCGCACGAAAGGGCCCGCCATGCCGCACCCGCAGTCTGAACAGAACCCCTCCGACCCGCAGACCACCGCGCACGACCCGGCCAGTTCCGGCTACACGCCCGCGGAGGCCTGGATCGCGCTGGAAGCGGCCCGCGTCCGCACCGCGGGGCTGACCGACCCGGTCGACGAGGCGGACCTGGTGCGCCAGCACTCGCCGCTCATGTCGCCGCTCGTCTGGGACCTCGCGCACATCGCCAGCCAGGAAGAGATCTGGCTGCTGCGCAACGTCGGCGGCCGCGACCCGCTGCGGCCGGAGATCGACGACCTGTACGACGCCTTCCGCCACCCGCGCGCGTCGCGCCCCCAGCTTCCGCTGCTGGGGCCGGCCGAGGCCCGCGCGTACGCCCACGAAGTGCGCGGCAAAGTGCTGGACCTGCTCGACCGGGCACCCGGCGACGATCCGCTCACCCGCGACGCGTTCGCGTTCGGCATGATCGCCCAGCACGAGCAGCAGCACGACGAGACCATGCTGGCGACCCACCAGCTGCGGGCCGGCGGGCCGGTCATCGACGCACCGGATCCACCCGCCGCGATCGACCTGCCGCCGGACGAAGTGGTGGTTCCCGCGGGCACGTTCACCATGGGAACGTCCACCCACCCGTGGGCCCTCGACAACGAGCGGCCCGCGCACGAGGTGGCCGTCGCCGCGTTCGCCCTCGACACCAGTCCGGTGACCTGCGGCGCGTACATGCGGTTCATCGAGGACGGCGGCTACGACGATCCCCGCCTGTGGACCGACGAAGGCTGGCGCCATCGCACCGACGACGGCATGACCGCGCCGCTGTTCTGGCAGCGCGACGGCCGCGAGTGGCTGCGCCGCCGCTTCGGCGTCCTCGAACCGGTGCCGCCGGGAGAACCCGTCGTGCACGTGTCCTGGTACGAGGCCGACGCCTTCGCCCGCTGGGCCGGACGCCGCCTGCCGACCGAAGCCGAATGGGAGAAGGCCGCCCGGCACGACCCGGAGACGGGACGCTCGCGCACCTACCCGTGGGGCGAGGAACCGCCGCGCGCCGCACACGCCAACCTCGGCCAGCGGCACCTGCGCCCGGCCGCGGCGGGAGCCTACCCGGCGGGCTCGTCGGCCTACGGCGTCCGGCAGCTGCTCGGCGACGTGTGGGAGTGGACGGCATCGGACTTCACCGGCTACCCGGGCTTCCGCGCGTGGCCCTACCGGGAGTACTCCGAGGTTTTCTTCGGCCCCGACTACAAGGTGCTGCGCGGCGGCTCGTTCGGCACCGACGCGGTGGCGTGCCGGGGCACCTTCCGCAACTGGGACTTCCCGCAGCGGCGGCAGATCTTCGCGGGCTTCCGCACCGCGCGCGACGCCGGGCCGGTGGCCCGCGGCACGGGGGCCGTCTGATGTGCCGGCATCTGGCGTACGTCGGGGACGAGACGACGCTGCGCGCGCTCGTCGTCGACCCGCCCGGCGGCCTCTACGAGCAGTCGTGGCGGCCCCGGCACCAGCGGCACGGCACGGTCAACGCGGACGGGTTCGGCGTCGGCTGGTACGTCGACGGCGACCCCGTCCCGGCGCGCTACCGGCGCGCGGTGCCGATCTGGGCGGACCCGTCGTTCGCCGACGTCGCCCGGGTCACCCGGACCCGCGTGCTGCTCGCCGCCGTCCGCTCCGCCACCGCGGGAACCGCGGCGGGCGAGGAAGCCGCCGCGCCGTACCGCGACGGCACCTGGCTGTTCAGCCACAACGGCACCCTCGACGCCTGGCCCGACGGCCTCGGCCCGCTCGCCGCCGACCTGCCGCCGGAAGACCTGCTGCGCCTCGAAGCACGCTGCGATTCGGCGCTGCTGTGGGCGCTGATCCGGCGGCGGCTCGCCGACGGCGAACCCGCCGGCGCCGCGGTGGCCGCGGTGGTGGAGCGGGTCGCCGCGCACACCGCGGGCCGGTTCAACGTGCTGCTGACCGACGGCGAGACGGTCACCGCGACCGCCTACGGGGACACGTTGTTCGTCGCGGAACGACCCGACGGGGTGCGGGTCGCCTCCGAACCGTCCGACGACGGCGACTGGCGCCCGGTCCCGGACCGGACGCTCGTGACCGCCGACCGCAAAGCCGTCCGCTTCCGCCCGCTCGGGAACGGACCGGGCAGACCCCCGGCCACCTGACCCGGTAGCCGGACTCCTCGTGCCAGATCTCTTCCACCGGACGTGCTTTGCCGGATCCTCCGCCATCGGCTCCGCGCTTTCGCCGGACCGAACGGACACCATCGACAGGAGCTGATCACCCGTGACCGGAACGACCAGGCTCAGCGTGCGCGGCCACCTCCCCGAGGGCTACCTCGCCGACGCGCTGCGCCGCGACGCCGAACTCGGGCTGACCGCGCATCCGAAACGCCTGCCCCCGAAGTGGTTCTACGACGCGCGCGGCAGCAGGCTGTTCGAGGAGATCACCAAGCTTCCCGAGTACTACCCGACCCGCGCCGAACGCGAGATCCTGCGCCGCAACGCGCTCGACATCGCCGAGTCGCTGCCCGCGCACACCCTCGTCGAACTCGGCTCCGGGTCGTCCGAGAAGACCCGGCTGCTGCTGGATGCGCTGCGCGCGGTCGGGTCGCTGGAACGCTATGTGCCGGTCGACGTCAGCGCCCCAGCGCTCGTCGAGGCCGGCGAGTCGCTGCTGCGCGACTACCCCGACCTGACCGTCGAGGCGGTCGTGTCCGACTTCGACGCCCACCTGGGCATCCCGGAGGAGCCCGGGCCGAAGCTCGTCGCGTTCCTCGGCGGCACCATCGGCAACCTCACGCCGGACCAGCGCGGGGTGTTCCTGGCCGCGGTCCGTTCGCAGCTGCGGGCCGGGGACGGGCTGCTGCTGGGGGCGGACCTGGTGAAGGACCCGGACGTGCTGGTCCGTGCCTACGACGACGCGCAGGGCGTGACGGCCGAGTTCAACCGCAACGTGCTGCACGTGCTCAACCGCGAGCTGGACGGCGACTTCGTGCCGGAGCGCTTCGAGCACGTCGCGGTGTGGGACTCCGACGACGAGTGGATCGAGATGCGGCTGCGGTCGCTCGGCGACCAGACGGTCAAGCTGGGCGGCCTGGACTTGGTCGCGGAGTTCGCGGACGGCGAGGAGATGCGCACCGAGATCTCCGCGAAGTTCCGGGCGTCCGGGCTCGCGATGGAACTGGAGCGGGCGGGCTTCGCGGTCGCCCGGTGGTGGACGGACCCGGAGAACCGCTTCGGGCTGGCGCTGGCCATCCCCGTGTGAGGCCACGGTTCGCCTGCTCGGCTTCGATCGCCGGACGCGGCCGTTCGGCGTTTCCGGATTCACGCCACCCGCCCGATAGTAGCCATGTACGCTATTTGGTATGAGCGACGCACCTTCGGCCCCCACGCCCGGTTTCCTGGTCTGGCGCCTGTCGATGAAATGGCGCGTGGCGGTCGACCGCGCGTTGGCGCCGCTCGGCCTCACCCACGCGCAGTACTCGCTGGTCGCCTCGCTGCGCGACATGCGGCAGGCCGGGCGCAAGCCCACCCAGCGCGAACTCGCCGACCACACGGGCCTGGAGGCGCTGTACGTGTCCAAGCTCGCCCGGTCGCTGGAGGCCGCGGGCCTCGTCGAACGCACGCGCGACCCGATCGACACCCGCGCGGTGCGGCTCGCCCTGACCGACCACGGCATGGAGCTGGCCGTCCAGGCGATCGACCTGGCGCACGAGCGCTTCGAGGTGCTGCTGGCGCCGCTGGGCGGCCCGGACGCGGACCGCACGCGGGAGTTCACGCGGGAGCTGGCGCAGCTGCTGGAGGTCCCGGTCGAGTGAACGCGAGCGGCCCCGGATCCGAGTGGATCCGGGGCCGCGTGCGCGTGCGTGCTCAGTCGCGGGACGCCGGATTGGCGGTGCCGCGCGACGAGTACATCGCGACGGTGAGTTCGCGGATGAAGTCGGTCCGGCCGTCCTCGTCCAGCCGGACCAGGGCACGCCGGGTGAACATGTCCACGGCCTGCGAGACGGTGTCCACGACGTCGTCCAGCACGGCGGTGCGGGTGGCCGCGTCGAGGCTGGCGATCCGGCGGCGCAGCATCGACTCGGCGACCTGGGGGGCGTAGTCGATGTGCAGGGCCTGGACGGAGAACACCTGGACGCCGGCCGCGGTCATCGCGCCCGCGAGGCGCCGGGTCATCTCCTCGCCGATGTGCTCGGTGTCGCGGAGGGAATCCGCGCCGCGCGTGAAGCTGTCGCACGGCAGGCTCGCCGCGACGCTGCTCACCGCGGCTTCGATCTGCTGGCGCAGGTACTGCTCGTGGTCGCGCACCGCGAACTTGGCACGGGCGCTGTCCCGGACCTGCCAGACGACGAGCACCATGACCTGGAGCGGGGTGCCCTGCCGGTCGGTGAGGTCCATCGGACGGCTGCGCCAGTGCCGCAGCCGCACGTCGACCTTGCGGCGCCGGGTCAGCGGCACCGCCCAGACCAGGCCGGTACGGCGCACGGTGCCCTTGTACCGGCCGAACCGGCTCAGCACGCGGACGGTGCCCGCGTGCACCACGAAGAAGCCGGCCAGCAGCGCGAGCGCGACGGCGGCCGCGGCGATGCCGGTGCCGAGGACGGCGGCAGGCGACGCGTCGAGGAGTTCGCTGCCGCGCAACTGGTCGGGCAGGCGCGTGTCGAAGTGTCCCGACGCGGCCACCGCCCACGCGATCGCCGACACCGCGGCGAGCAGCGCGGCCCCGGCCAGCCACCCGGGCAGCGTGAACGCGCCGCGCTCCCGCAAGTCCTGGTCGGCGCGCGGGAACCGGGCCCGGACGACGGTCGGCTGCGCCTTGTCGGCGGCGGCGTCCGCGGCCGCCGCCCGACCGGCGTGGGTGCCGTCGCCGCCGGAGTGGCGGGCGGGGTCGGCGGGGGTGCTGTGGGTCGTCGCCATCTGCGTGCCTCGTTCCCGAGGTGGCCCGTCGGCGTGCCGCGGGTGAGCCGAGCCGATTCCGGACGCGGTCAGCGCGCGGACTTCGGCGGTGTCCAGGATGCGCCCGTCCAGCGCGGTATCGCCGCCGCCCGCCGTGTCGTGGTCGAGGACGGTGACCACGAACGGCCCCGGAGCCGAAGCGGGCACGCTCTCCCGTACCGCCACCGGCACCCGCGCGGCCCCGACCCGCGCCGCCAACTTCCGCCGCGCCCAAGCCCCCGCGGCGGCAGCCCGCGCGGGGAAGGGGGAGGGCGAGGCGTGTCTGGGGGGACGGGACTGACGGAGGAAGGGAAGGGGCGGCACGGTCCGGGGGGCCCTGGCGGCGGGGTTGGGGACCTCCACGGCTGCCGGGGCGGGGGTGAAGCGAGCTTGCCGGACAGAGGCAGTGGGGGCGGCGGAGGCGTGGACGCCGGGGACGGCTCCGGCGGCGTGTGGGGCCGGCTCCGTCGCGCGGGCCTGCGACGACGCGGAAGCTCGGCCAGAGGTCCCCGCTCCCCTGTCGGCGAAGGGGTGGGCACCGGGGGCGGATCCGGCCGAGCCCGGGGCCGGTTCCGCCACGCCGCCCTGCGACGACGCGGAAGCTCGGCCCGGGGCGTCCGCCCGACTGCCGGCGAAGGGGTGGGCACCCGGGGAGGATCCGGCCGAGCCCGTGGCCGGTTCCGCCACGCCGCCCTGCAAGGGCCCGGAAGCCCGCCCCAACACCCCCGCCCGACTGTCGGCGAACGGGTGGGCGCCGGTAACGGATCCGGCCGAACGCACCGCCGGTTCCGCCACGCCGCCCTGCGACGACGCGGAAGCTCGGCCCGGGGCCTCTGCCCGGGTGTCCGAAGCGGAGTCGCGACCGAGGGCGGACGCCGCGGCGGCAGGGGTGACGCGTGAGATATCCGGCGCGGGGGAGCCGGCCCGGTCCCACCCGTACCCGGCGCGACCGGGACGGGTCCCGGCCACGCCCGTGGCGATGACGGCGTCCCGGGCTGCGGCGGCGTTCTTCGCGGCGGCCGTGACGCGGGCGGGGGGCGCGTCGGTGGCGGGCGTGGTCGCGCGCGCGTCGACCGGCGCTGCCTGGGCGGTGAAGTGGCTTTCGGGGCCTCGGCGGTCGGGGCTTCGTGGCGGGATGCCGTCGGCGCGGGCGGGCACGCCGTGGTCCGTCGAGGGCGCGGCGGCGGTCGTGTCCTGGCGACGCGTGTGGCCGGCCATGGGTTCGAGCGCGGCGCCTACCGCGCGGGCGGCGTCGGCTGTGCGGGTGAGCGGCGTCCGGGGGGTCGGCCCGGTCGTCGCGCACGGGTCCGGGGCGGCTTGGCGTCCGCCGTCCGTGGTGGCGTTTCCGGCGAGTTGTCGGGTGCCGTCGGGTCCGTGGCCCGTCCCTGCCGGGCGCCCCGTCGAGTCTTCGCGTGTCACCAGTGCTCCTCACGCGTCGTACGTCGACGCCTTGCTGTGGCGGTGGACGTTCCGCCAAGTGGTCCGTTCGTGGTGTGGCAGGTCCCGGCGGGCCGCCGGAAGCCGCCCACCCGTGCGGGTAGGCGGCCGTTGTCGAGGTTCCGGAGTGGTCAGCGCATCAGCAAATCCCACGTGTCCGGCCCGGGTATCCCGTCCGCGTCGGAGCCGGTCCAGCCCTGGGCGCGCTGGAAGGCCGCGGTGGCGTTGCGGTCCGCCGAGCCCCAGGACGGGCCGGGGCCGACGCTGTAGTAGCTGCCGTAGCCCTTGGCGACGAGTGCCGTGCCGAGCTGCGTGATGTACGCGTTCGACTTCCCCGGTCCGAAGTACTGCACACCGGGGAATGGCGGCGTGGCCGGCGTGCTCCCGCCTCCGTCGCCGCCCGTCGACCCGCCGGAACTGCCGGACATGAGCAGGCTCCAGGTGTCCGGCCCCGGAATGCCGTCCGCCTCGGAGCCGGTCCAGCCCTGGTCGCGCTGGAACGCCGCGGTCGCGTTCCGGTCCGCGGACCCCCATTCCGGGCCGGGGCCTTCGGAGTAGTACATGCCGTAGCCCTTGGCCACGAGGGCTTGGCCCAGCTGGGTGACGTACGCGTTCGACTTGCCCGGGCCGAAGTACTCGACGCCGGGGAACGCCGAGCTGCCCGGGCTCGTCGTGCCGCCCCCGCCGCCGTCGGTGACGTTCTTGTAGCGGTAGGGCTTGTAGCTCGACGAGTTGCTGAAGTACGCGTACGGGATCGTCCGGTGCTTGGTGCCGGGCGGGGTCTGCTCGTAGCCGACGTAGCTGGTGTGCGACGAGTCGGCCCACTTCTCGAAAATGGTCACGTGCGAGCCGCTCACCGGGTTGGCCGCGTTGTGGAAGAGCAGGATGTCGCCGGGCTGCAGGTCCGAACGGCTGATGGGCACGGCGTAGTCGGCGAGGTTGCCGGTCCAGGCGTTCTCGCTGAGCCCCCAGACCATCGACACGTAGCCGGAGCAGTCGGTGCGGTAGCCGTTGCGGTACGCCGACTGGCTGTACGGCACGACCGCGTCGGCCCAGGACTGGGCGCGGTCGAGTATCTGCTGCCGGGTGATCGTGTCGAGGCCGATGCGCTTCGGGGTGGCGATCGAAGGGGCGACGCTCTTGCCGGCCGTACCGACGGCCGTGCCGAAGCGCAGCGGCCCGGGCCTGCCCTGCGGCGAGCCGTTGCCGTCCCAGCCCGCGAGTCCGGCGTCGGGCGGGAGTTGCTCCTGCGCGTCGGATCCGTCGGCGAGGGGTTGGCGCGGGGAGTTCTCGTCGAGGGTCTTGTCGTGGTCGAGCACGTGCGCGGCGGCGGGGGCCACCCCGGCGGCGACGAATCCGGCGGTGACGAAGGTCGCGGCGGTACGCCGCGCGCGCCGCACGGGACTTCCCCCGGTGCGGAGGGCGAGCGCCTCCAGCCTGCGGGCGCTCACGCAGGGGAGGCACGTGCAGGAGGGATCGGCGACGTCGTCGAATTCGGGGGCGTCCATGAGCACCTTCCTCGCCGTCACAACGCAGAGTGGCCAAGACGATTGAACACCATTAATCACACAAGTCACGCCCATTCGGGCCAATTCGATCGAAATCGACCATATGAGACCAAACCCTGGGTCACTCGAAGGGCCGCGGGACGGGCCTCCTCACTTGGGAACTCCCCCGCTCCGGCGCGGAGGTCATCCGTCGCGGACTTCGCGGCGCCGGGACTCTGGTGACCCCGCTTCCAGCCGGGCATACTGCGGCCGTTGTCACCTGCGGGGAGGGGCGCCGTCATGCACGCGGTCGATCCGATCGACGCCGAGACGTACCACCGGGACATCGTGCCGAGCCTGTTGGCCGGGGAACGCGGGCTGATGGCCGCGACCGGCCTGGGCGGGCTGCGACCGCTGACGCTGCGGGTGGGCGACTCGCGCTGGACCTACCGGGGCGTCGACGGGCGGCTGCGAGTCGAGCCCGGCCGCCGCGCGAGCGCGTGCGAGTGCACCTTGTCGGTGACCGCGTGGACGGACTTCGTCAGCCAACTGCGCACCGCCGCCGCGCTGGCGATCGCGGGCGAAGTCGAGGTGCACGACGGCACCGTCCTCGACCTGTTCGCGTGGGAGCCGGTGCTGCGCGCGCTCTACCAGGGCATTCCGATTTTCCTGCCGACCGGCGCCGCGCTGAGCGACGCCCAGGGGCGGCGCGTGGATCTCGACCGCGCCTGGACGCTCGACGACAGCGACGCCGACTTGGCCGCGTTCTTCGCGGCGACCGGCGTCATGCGGGTACGCGGGGTGTTCTCCCCCGACGAGGTCGCGGCGCTCAACGCCGAGGTCGACCGGCTCGCCGACGCCGCCCGGCCCGGCGACGACCGGTCGTGGTGGGCGGCCACCGAGGACGGCGAGGACGTCCTGTGCCGCCTCGTCTACGCGAGCGAGCATTCCTCGGCGATCGCCGCACTCGCGCACGATCCGCGGCTGCTGCGCCTGTCGAGCCTTCTGCACGACGACCTGGCGCCGTCGACGGACCGCATGGAAGGCATCGTCGCGCTGCTGAAGCCCGCAGGGCGGCTCAAGGGACTGGCGAACATTCCGTGGCACACGGACTGCGGCCTCGGCGGCCACCCGATCATGTGCCCCTCGGTCGCCGTCGGCATCCAACTCACCGGCTCGACACCGGAGACCGGCTGCCTGGAGGCGGTCGCGGGCACCCACGGCAAGACCTGCCTGCCGCCGGGCCAGGGCGACTTGGCGGATCTGCCGTACATGCCGATCCCGACCGAGCCGGGCGACGTGACCGTGCACATCGCCGACGTGCTGCACGCCTCGCCGGCGCCGACCGGGGAGGGCGGGCGGCGGACGATGTACGTGACGTACCACCCGCCGGCCCTGTTCGAGAACGTCGGCCCGGGGCAGGCGTCGAACGACCTGATCCGCAGCCGCAGCGCGGACCAGCTGGAGGAGGGGTTGGGGCGCTGACGGCGCCTGTGCGGCCGATACCGCCGACGCCGCGGACCCCGGTGACACCGCGCACGGCCGACGGCAAGGCAAGTGCCGTCGGCCGCACGGTGGTCCGGGTCAGCCCTTGAGCAGTTCCGGGTGGAACTTCTCGACCATGCGGCGCATGCCGTCCTTCCAGTGCACGTTGGTGGTGCCGATCACCTCGTGCATGCGGGTGAGGTCGAGGGCGACGCTGCTGATGGTCGCGTCGGTGGCGTCGAATTCGGGCTCGAGGCCGGTGAGTTCGCCGAGGTAGGTGCACCATTCCTCGACGGAGACGGCTTCGGTGCCGCCCCAGTTGACGACGGTCGGCGGAGTCCCGGCGGCAGCGAACAGCTTGGGCAGCGACGCGACGATGTCTTCTTCGTGGATCGGGTGGTAGATGCTCGGCGCATCGCTGTGCACCTGCACCGGCGCGCCCGCGATCATCATCTCCAGGTGGATGGCGGGCCAGCCGCCGTTGTCGCCGTAGGGGACGCTGAGCCGGGCGATGGTCGTCGGCAGGTTGTACTTCGCGGCGCCCCAGCGGGCGGCGCCTTCGGCGGCGATCTTGCAGATGCTGTACGTCTCGAGGAACGACCAGACGCGGTGGTTGTCGCCCAGCGCGTCGGACTCCTTGAACTTCCGGTGCCCGTTCGGCTGGTAGACGGCCGTCGACGAGCAGTGCAGGAAGGCGCGGGCCGAGCGGTGGTGGTCCATCAGCCACAGCACGCCGCCGGCGTTGGCGTCCAGGTCGGCGTCCCAGTCGCCGCTCTTCGCGACCGCGAAGTTGATGACGTAGTCGGCGTCCGCGGGAAGGTCCGCTACCTCGCCGGCGCCCAGGTCGATCTTGACGCAGGTCACACCGGCGGCTTCGAGGCGCTCCCGGGCTTCTTCGTCACCGAAGCGGGCCGCGCCGTACACGTCGTTGTCGCGCGCGAGGAGCTTGGCCACCGGCTCCGCAACCTGTCCGGTCACCCCCGTGACGACGATCTTCGAGCCTTCGAGTGCCATGCCGAGCCCTCCTGCGTTGCGGGTATTGGCGGCAAGTTAGCGCAGGCCCTTGACAGGAGCAATCATTTCGCGGGGAGCGGGCACCGTGGTGCGGCGCTGGACAGGGGGCAGAGAGGTGCGCGCGGCCGCAGGTCAGGCACGGGGGCGGGGGCCGGGGTCCCGGGCATGCGGTGCAGGAGCGGGTCGTTCAGCGTGCGGTTCGGTTTTGCGGTTTCGCGGTCCGGATTGGCGGTTCAGCCCGCGGCGACCGCGCCGGTGGCGTCTTCGTCGGCCAAGGCCTCGTCCAGCGTGGGGTGGACGTCGAAGAGGCGGCGCAATCCCAGTGCGGTGAAGACCCGGTTGACGTGGTGGTCGGTGCTTTCCGGCATGACGAGGCGCAGTTCGCCCGAGCAGGACCGCAGCAGGCGCCGAGCACCCACCAGCGCGCCGATGCCGGTCGAGTCGAGGAACACGACCCGGGTCAGTTCCAGGATCAGCTGGTGCCGCCCCTGGGCCACCGCGCGTCTGACGTGTTCCCCCAGTTCCGGGACGACGGCGAAGTCGACCTCCCCGGCGACGAAAAGCACGGTCCAGCCTTCGTGGTCCTCGGTGGTCACCTGGAGATTCACGATGGGCAGCTCCCTGATCACGGACGGATCCGCGCGGCGACCCATGCGACCCTGGCCGCGCGGCGCGGGAGCCGGGCGGTCGACCCGGCCGGTCACCACCGTAGTGCCCGCCGTCGGCCGACCCCAGGAGGGCACGGTCACGCGGGGGTCTCGGTTCCTGTCCGAATTCGTCACCGGTGGTGGTGGATAGTAGGTCAAAAGCCGCTATCCGATGGTGTTCTGACGATGTGTCATGGGATGGGGGATACGGAGGGTGAGGGGCTGTTGACACCGGCATGCCCTGTCCGTCGGCCGGATTTCGCCGACCACTCGCCCGACTTGTCGGCGAAACCGGACGCAGACGCTGTCAGGCGTAGCCGCCGCGGAGTTCCGGGACGTCGGCGACGACCGTGCAGGAACCGGGCGCGATTTCGGTGAAACCCGCGTCGCGGACGAGCGGCAGATCGCCGCGGGTGAGGGCCGGCCAGTCCGCAGCCGACGCGGTGCGGACGGCGAGCGGGAAGCCGTCGGCGGCCCACCGCACGCGGGCCTCGTCGCCGAGGCGCAGCCAGGCGAGTTGCGCGCCGTGTCCGACCTGGGCCATGGCCTTGCCGGCGGTCATGTCGAGTTCGGGGTTGAGCCACAGCACCGGAACTCCCGGACCGGGCGCGGGCGGCGGCTCCGGGTCGGTCAGATCCGTACCGGAAACCTGCAGCCGCGCCAGGTCCTTCGGCCACCCGTCCAGCGGCACGGGCGGAAACACCCGGACTTCGGCGCCGTCGTGCTCCCACGTGAGCCCGTCGAGCGCGGACGCCCGCCGCCATTCGGCACCGCGCGCCCGCCGGACGACCTTGCGGATCCGGCCGTCCGTCCACGCGGTAATACGCTCCGCCCACTCCCCGTCACCGACCGACCGCTCGTCGGCGAGGAACGCCGGCACGGCCTGCGCAGCCGCTTCGAGGGCTGCGGTGCGGCTGGGCGGGGCATCCCGCTCCAAGCGGACGACGAGCGGGAGGACGTACTGGGGGGCGGCGTCGCGGTTGGGGGTGGTGGTCACGGGTTGATCATGCCCTAGCGGGGGCGGGGGCGCGGGGCGGCGCGAGGGGGTGGGGCCGCCACTGAGCCGTCAGGCCGTCAGGCCGTCAGGAACCGCACCATCGACTCCACCGCCCGCGCACTCTCCGGCAGGTCCGGGAACACCGTCGGCCACACGTGCTGCATTCCGCTCACGAACGACGCCTCGACCGTGCCGCCCGCCGCGGCGACCCGGCCGGCGAATGCCGTCGCGTCGTCCAGCAGGACTTCCGCACCACCCGCGAACAGCAGGACCGGCGGCAGCCCGGCCGGGTCGGCGAACAGCGGCGAGACCAGCGGGTCGCGCGGATCGTGCCCCTGGAGGTACAGCTCCGAACCGGCCCGCGCGGATTCCATGCCGAACATCCGGTCGGACTCGCCGTTGCGGACGTACGCCTCCGCGCCGAACGTCTGGTCCAGCCACGGCGACAGCAGCACCAGCCCGGTCGGCGCCGGCCGGCCCGCGTCGCGGATCGCCAGCGCGAGCGCGACCGCCAAGCCGCCGCCCGCGGAGTCGCCGCCGACGGCGAGCGGGCCGTACGCCGCGCAGGCCGCGTCGTAGGCCGCCGCGGCGTCGCGCAGCGCGCCCGGGAACGGCGCCTCGGGGGCGAGGCGGTAGTCGACGAGGACGATCCGCGCCTGCGCGGCGAGCGCGAGGCGCGAGGCGAACCCGGTCCAGCCGGCCGCCTCGCCGAGGCGGTAGCCGCCGCCGTGCAGATAGAAGAGTGTGCGGCCCGGCGCGGGAGGTTCGACCACGAGCGCGGGCGTGCCGCCGAGGGTCTCCGGGCGCACCGTCGCCCCGGGCTCGACCTGCTGGGGTATCCCGGCGACGGCTTTGCGGCGCGCGGCGAGGTCGTCCGGCGCGGGTCGCCCCGCGCGCTCCTCGGGCAGATTCCACCCGTCCAGGCTCATCGCATGCCTCCTTCGCCCCGACCCGCGCCCGCTTCCGGGACGCGGGTGCCGTGATCAACGATGCCGTGGCCGCATCGTGGCATGAACGGGCGAAGGATCCGAGGGGTTCGGGCGACGGCCTGTGGACAACGGCCCGGCTGGGGAAAAGGCGGCGACACCCACCTCACTCCCTCCCCCGAACCCCCTCCACCACGACCCCCGCCAAACCCTCCACGAACGCCTCCGACATATCCCCCCGCACCACCGTCCGGTTGAACACCGCTCCCATCAGCGCGTCGAAGACCACGTCCGCATCCGCGTCCGCCCGTACCTCGCCGCGTGCCACCGCCGCCGCGACCAGGGACCGGAAGTGCTCCCGTACGCGGGTCTCCAGGCCGTCGATCACGGTCGCGCGCAAGTCCGGCCGGTCGTGCAGGTCGCCGAACAACCCGGGCAGCGCCGCGCGCGCCTCGGGCCGCGAGTACGACGCGACGGTGGTCGCCACCATCCGGCGCACGTCCGCTGCGAAGTCCCCGGTGTCCGGGATCAGCGGCGCGTGCCCCGGGGTCGGGAACACCGCCTCGTGCACGAGCTGGGCCTTCGACGACCAGCGCCGGTAGATCGTCGGCCGGGTCACCCCCGCCCGCCGGGCGACCGTCTCGAAGCTGAGCTTGGCGTAGCCCTCCTCCGCGAGCAGCGCGCGTACCGCACCGAGGATCGCCCCGTCGATCTGCGGGTCGCGCGGCCGGCCGCCCATCGGGCGGCGGCGGACGGGCTCCTCGGCGGGGCTGCTCGCGGGGTCCCGGGCGGGCGGGGCGGAAGGTCGGTTCGGCACGGCCGGGATTCTTCCAGCCGCCCCGAAGCCTTGACTAGTTCACCTAGTTAAATTACAACTTGCATCGTAACCGGATGTGAGGCCGCCCCCTCGGAGCTGCCTCACCCGCCCGAGCATCGCGGCAAGGAAGCGAGGAGACGGCCATGGCCGATCTGCTGGTACGTGGAGGAACGGTCGTCGACGGCACGGGCGCGCCCGCCTACCGCGCCGACGTACGCGTCACCGGAGGCCTCATCACCGAGGTCGGCCCCGACCTCGCGTCGCGCGGCGAGCCGGAGATCGACGCGTCCGGAGCGTACGTCGCGCCCGGCTTCATCGAGGCCCACACCCACGTCGACGGCGCGATGTGGTGGAACCCCGACCTGGACCCGCTGCCCGCCTACGGCACCACCACCGTCGTCTTCGGCAACTGCGGCATGTCCGTCGCCCCGCTGAAGGAGAGCGCCCGCGGCCCCGTCCTGGACCTGTTCACCTTCCTCGAGGACCTCCCCCTCGACGCGTTCCACAACAACGTGCCGTGGACCTGGGAGCGCTGGCCCGAGTACCGCAAAGCCTGCGAAGGCCAGCAGACCACCGTCAACGTCGCGGGCTTCGTCGGACACCTCACGCTGCGCACGACCGTCATGGGTGCCGAAGCCGCCTGGGCACGCGCCGCCACGCCGGACGAGATCGCCGCGATGGCCGAGCTGCTCGACGAGTCGCTCGGCCACGGCGCGATCGGCCTGTCGACCAACGTCTTCGACAAGGACCGCTACCTCAAGCTGGTCCCCACCCGGCTCGCCGAGGACGCCGAGTTCGAGGCCCTGATCGACGTGCTGGCCAAGCACCCCGGCGCCACCCTGCAGATGATCACGCGGTTCAACGAGCCGGAGAACATCGACGGCGACGTCGAGCGGTTCGCGCGCATCTGCGGCCCGCGCGGCGTGCGCGGGCAGTGGACCGCCATCCCCTCCACCGTGCGCGAGGACTACCTGCGCGAGCAGACCATCGCGCTGCACCGCCGGCTGCGCGAGCAGGGCATCGACTTCTGGCCCAACGTCCCGCACAAGCCCCTCGAGCCGTTCTTCAACTTCGAGCGCGCCCTGACCTTCCAGCGGGTCGCCGCCTGGAACGAGTGGATCAACGGCCCCGCCGAGACGAAGCTCGCCGTCCTCGCCGACCCGGAGTGGCGCGCGCAGGCCCGCGAGGACTACGACAACCGCATCAGCTCGTCGACGTCCCGCCTGGACCGCCCCGAGTCGCTCGTCTTCGCGATCTCCGAGACCGGCGCGGGCCCGCTGGACATCTCGTGGCGCGCCTACGCCGAGCAGGAAGGCAAGCACCTCTCCGACGCGCTCGCCGACTGGATCATCGCCAACGGCATCAAGTCCTGCATGAAGGGCATCCCGGACGAGTTCGACGAGCCGGTCGTCGCGGACCTGTTCAAGGAGCCGCACACGCTCACCAACATCAACGACTCCGGCGCGCACCTCCAGCTCTTCTGCGGCTCGGGCGAGAACGTCTACCTGCTCACCCACTACGTGCGCGACGCGGGCCTGCTGAGCGTCGAGGAGGCCGTACACAACCTGACCGGCAAGCTCGCCGGCTACTTCGGCCTGCGGGACCGCGGCGTCATCGCCGAAGGCAAGGCCGCCGACCTCGCGGTGTTCGCCCTCGACGAGATCGAGGTGCGGCCCGAGATCAAGCTGTACGACAACCCCGACGGGTCGTGGCGCTTCAGCCGCGGCAACTCCGGCGTCCGCGCGACCGTCGTCCGCGGCGTGCCGACCGTCCTCGGCGCGGAACCCACCGGGGAGCGGCCCGGCACGATGATCGGCCGCAGCGCCTGACCCGCACACCGGAGTCCGGAGCAGCACCGAGAGGGGAAGCGGGGACGGTCGAAACACCCCGCGCGCGGCAGGCGGCATACCGCGCCCCCGCATGACCACGGCCAAACGCCGGGTCGGGCACCTTGCCCGGCCCGGCGTTTGTCACGCTCGTGTAACAGAACGCGAAACAGATGGCATGAACGGCTCGAAACGCCTGGCTGCAGCGTCTTTCCGAGGGAGGGGATTTGGCACGGGGCGTATCCGGAGGGCAACCTGGAAGGCACGAGCAGGCACGATCGGGCATCCCTCCGGCCGTGTGCCCGGCCAGGAAAGATCCCGGAACCATCCGATTTTGGTGATTTCTCCGTGCTCCCGCGGTCAAAGAGTGGCCGAGGTGGGGAGCGCAACGACCCTCAGTCTAGGTAGCATCCGCCGAATGCCGCCCGCCAATCACGGGCACGCCCCCGACAAAGGTTCTCGATGAGTGACGATTCCCCCGCGCCGACTTCCGCAGCCGTCCCGCCGCGCCGCCCGGCCGTGCGCCTCGCCAAGGGGGCTTCCCCCTGGCTGGTGCCGACCGCGCTGACGGCCGCGGTGACCGGCTGTGCGGCGCTCCGCTCCCGGCGCTGGGCCTTCGCGGCCGTGCCGACGCTGGCGTTGACCGGCGGCATGCTGTGGTTCTTCCGCGACCCGGAGCGCACTCCGGGCACGGACGGCATCATCGCCTCCGCGGACGGCGTCGTGCAGAGCATCGACCCCTGGCCGGACGGCCGGATCCGGGTCGCCACCTTCATGAGCCCGCTGAACGTGCATGTGAACCGGGCTCCGCTGGCGGGTGTCGTCAAGTCCGTCGAGCACAAGCCGGGCGGCTACATCCCGGCGTTCAACAAGGAGAGCGAGAACAACGAGCGCGTGGTGTGGGTGTTCGACACCCCGCGCGGCGAGATCGAGCTCGTCCAGATCGCCGGGACCGTGGCGCGGCGCATCGTGCCGTACCTGGAGCCCGGAGCCGAGGTGGCGGTCGGCGAGCGGATCGGCCTGATCCGGTTCGGATCGCGCGTCGACGTGTACCTCCCGCCCGGCGTCGAGCCGGCGGTCACCGTGGGACAGCGGACGCAAGCCGGGGAGACACGCCTTGACCGGGATTGATTTCGACCAGATCGCCGAGTTCGGCGACGACCGGCCGATCCCCAAGATCGACTGCGTCGACGAGGAGACCCCTCTCTCGTCGCGCATCTCGGCCGCCGACGTCCTGACGCTCGGCAACGCCGCGTGCGGTTTCCTCGCGGTGTACTTCCTCGCGGTCGCGACGGTCGCGCAGCACATGGACGGCTATGGCGTCCCCGCCGACCGGCGCAGCGCCGGCGCGGCCGTGGTGCTGATGCTGATCGGCGCGCTGTTCGACCTGTGCGACGGCCTGGTGGCGCGCAAGCTGCGCCGCTCGGCGCTGGGCGCGGAGCTGGACAACCTCGCGGACGTGATCACGTTCGGTGTGGCGCCCGCGTTCTTCGTGGTGACGTGGGCGGCGGTGCCGCTCGGCCCGGGCAAGACGCCGGCCGTGCTGGTGGCGCTCGCGGTGCTGATCGCGGGTGTGCTGCGGCTCGCCCGGTTCGCGTCGACGCCGGGACGCCCCGGGGTTTTCCAGGGCATGCCGATCCCGATGGGCGCGCTGACGGTGGTGTCGATCGTCCTGCTGGACCTGCCGTTCGCGGTGGCCGCGGCGGGCATCCTGACCACCGCATGGCTGATGGTGAGCCGGATCGAGTACCCGAAGCCGCAGGGCAAGCTGGCGCTTCTGACCATGCTGTTCATCGCGGCGAGCGTGAGCTGCCTGACGCTGTGGGCGACCGACTCCCCCGGCGGCGACTCGATGCTGATGATGGGCGCGAGCCTGCAGATCTGCCTCGCGATGAGCATTCCGGTCGCGGCGATGACGCGGCGCGGTGCGCGCTTCATCGGCGTCCGGATGATCCGCTGACCGCGCTCGCGGTACGGCGGTAGGACACGTACGGGCGACGGCCCCGGCTTCGGCCGGGGCCGTCGGCGTTTCCGGGAGTTCCGAGAGTTCCGGAAGTACCGGGAGTTCCGGACGGTGCACGGTGGGGCACGACCCACCCGAAGGCGTCGAGGAAGGGCGGAGGGATGGGGCGTACGGTCCGCGCGGCGGGGCGGGGGCTCCGCGGCGTGCACGACTGGGCGGCTTCGGCGCCCGGCACGTACATCTGGCTGCTGGTGCTGTATGTGACGACGTACGTGTACCTGCATCTCGATCCGGACCGCAGAACGTCGTTCCTCAAGCAGCGCAGCACGAACATCAAGCACCTGAACCAGAACCCGGTGGAAGTGCTGACGGCGAGCGCCGTGTGGGCGGACGGCCCGCACCTCGTCAAGTTCACCGTGATGTTCACGCTGATCTTCGCGGTCGCGGAACGGTGGATGGGCACGTGGCGCTGGTTGTCGGTGGCGGTGCTCGGGCACGTCGGGGCGACCTACCTCAGCCAGTCGCTGGTGCTGCTGGGTATCAAGTTCGGGACGCTGCCGGTGCGGCTGCGCAACGCGGTGGACGTCGGGCCGAGCTATGCGCTGATGGCGATCGCGGGGGTGCTGTTCTACCGGTTCGGCGGGCCGCTGCGGTGGTGCTACCTGGCGCTGCTCGGCGCGTATGTCGGGGTGCCGGTCTACGTCGACCGCGACTTCACCTCGGCCGGGCACGTGACATCCGTGCTGATCGGTCTCGCCTGCTACGAGTTGGTGAAGGACCTGCCGCGCTGGAACGCGCCGACTCTGCGGCTGTCTGGGAGGCTTTCAGGGAGGATTTTGTACAAGTCTCCCGAAAGGTGACGTGCCGTGCGGCTGACGGACACCAAGCGGACGGTGGTCCGCGTCGCCCACTTCGTCCGCGACTGGATCAAGTCGGCGCCGGGAACGTACATCTGGTACCTGATCCTCTTCATCACCACCTTCATCTACAACTCGCTGCCGGAGGACGCGCGCGAGGTCTTCCTGAAGCAGCGCAGCACCAACATCGACCACCTCAGCTCCGACCCGGTGCACGTGCTGGTCGGCAGCGCGCTGTGGACCAGCGGCGGCGGACTGGTGTACTACGCGATCATGTTCACCGTCTTCCACGCGGTCGCGGAACAGTGGCTGGGCACCTGGCGGTGGCTGTCGGTCGTGGTCATCGGGCACGTCGGCGCGACGTACCTGAGCCAGGGGCTCGTACTGCTGGGGATCCACGCGGGCGCGCTGCCCGGCAGCCTGCGCGACGTGGTGGACGTGGGCGTGAGCTACGGGCTGAAAGCGGTCATGGGCGTGCTCGTCTGGTACGTCGCGCGGCCGTGGCGCTGGCTCTACCTGGCCGGGATCATGCTGTCGGTGAGCATCCCGTTCGCCGACGGGACGACCTTCACCGACATCGGGCACCTCACGTCGGTCCTCCTCGGCCTGGCCTGCTACCCGCTGGCCCGCGGAAAGGGGACCTGGGACCCGGCGGTCACCGCGCGGACGCTGTGGGCGCGGCGGCCTCGGCCGCACAAGGCTGCGGTGCGGCGGCCAGCCGGGGCGTGATCGGGTCGGCTCCCGCGCCGACTGTCGGATCCGGACCGTCGGATCCGGACCGTCGACCAAGGTCGATGCGGCTGTAGACCTGCGGCTGTTCTGCGCCGCCGGACCGCGTGGCTAGTCTCGTCGGGTGCCCGACCTGCGACGTTTGCTCCCGGCTCCGCGGACCGCCCGCCTATGGGCGGTCGACGCGGCCGTCACCTTGTGCGCCCTCGTGCTCGGCACCCTGCTGCTGCTCGCGAGCCTCGTCGACGACCCGGGCCTCCGCGACACCCTCGGCCTCCACATCGGTGTCGGGCTGGGCGCGGCCGTGCTGTTGCTGCTGTACCGGCGCCGGTTCCCGACCGGGCTGGCCGTGCTGTTCATCCCGGTCGGGCTGATCGCGCCCGCGGCCGCGGGGGCGACGCTGGCCGCGCTGTGCAGCACCGCGGCGGCGCGGCGGCCGCGGATCGCCGTGACCGTGACCGGTGCCCACGCGCTGCTGGTGCTGCTGCTGTTCTGGCCGGCGGCGGCGTCCTGGCACGACTACGCGCAGGGTGCGGGTACCTTCCTGTTCCTGGACGCGGTGGCGCTCACCTCCGGCATGCTGCTGCGGTCGCAGCGCCGCCTGGTCGGCTCGTTGCAGGAGCGCGCCCGGCAGGCCGACGAAGAGCAGCGCCTGCGCGTCGAGGAAGCCCGGCACCTGGAACGCGAGCGCATAGCCCGCGAAATGCACGACGTGCTCGCGCACCGCATCTCGCTGCTCGCGGTGCACGCGGGCGCCCTGGAGTACGCCGCGGGCACGCAGACCGCGCAGTCCCGCGCGGCCGGGATCATCCGGGAATGCGCGCACGAGGCGCTGGAGGACCTGCGCGACGTCATCCGCATGCTGCGTACGGACGGGCCGGACGGCGGCCCGGCCGGGGGCGCCGACGACGCGGATCGGCCGCAGCCGACACTGGCCGATCTGCCCGGGCTGGTCGAGGAAACGCGGCGCACCGGGATCGCGGTCGCGTACGACGGAGGGCGCGCGGATGCGGAGGCGGTGCCGCCGCGGGTGGGGCGGCACGCGTACCGGATCGTGCAGGAAGGTCTGACGAACGCACGGAAGCACGCGCCGGGCAAGCCGGTGCGCATCCTGGTCGACGTGGTGTCACCCGGAACGCTGACCGTCGAAATCGCGAATTCGCTGCACCACCCGCCGAGGGTCGACCGGCCGGTGGTGCCACCGGCCTTGCCCGGTGCGGGAGTCGGGCTGATCGGGCTGCGCGAACGCGTCGCGCTGGTCGGCGGGCGACTCGAACACGGGCACGAACAGGGAGAATTCCGGCTCCGGGCATGGCTACCGTGGAGCCCGTGACCTCCCACGAACCGTCCGCGACGGACCACGTCCCCGCCGAGCAGGCATCCTCCGACGACAGCGCGCCGGTGCGCGTCCTGATCGTGGACGACGATGCGCTCGTGCGCATGGGGCTGTCCATGATGTTGTCCGTGGATCCCGGCATCGCGGTGGTCGGCGAGGCCGCGGACGGCACCGGCGTCGCCGCAGCGGTACGCGAACTGCGGCCGGACGTCGTCCTGATGGACATCCGCATGCCCGGCATGGATGGCCTCACCGCCACCGCCCGGCTGCGGGCGCTGCCGGATGCGCCGCAGGTGGTCGTGATGACGACGTTCGACACCGACGACCACGTGCTGCGGGCGCTGCGCGCGGGCGCGGGCGGTTTCCTCCTCAAGCACACGCCGCCCGCCGAGATCGTGCGGGCGATCCGGCAGGTCGCGGGCGGCGAACCCATGCTGTCGCCGTCGGTGCTGCGCCGCATGATGGACTTCGTCGCGGAGACCGGCGCCGACCCGCGCCGCGACCGCGCACAGGCGCTGCTGGGACGCCTCACGCCCGGCGAACGCGACGTCGCGGAACTGGTCGGCAAGGGCCTCGGCAACGCGGAGATCGGGCGGGCGCTGTCGCTGAGCATCGCGACGGTGAAGGCGTACGTGTCGCGGGTGTTCACGAAACTGGATCTCAACAACCGGGTGCAGATCGCGATCCTGGTGCACGACGCCGAGCCGCCGCGGTAGGTCGTTTCCCGTGCGGGGGCGCCGACCCTTTCCGCGGGCTGCGGCTGTGGGGGCCTCTCCAAGGTCTGTGGCGTCTGGCCGTCGGTCTGACCGGGCGCCGACTTGCGGCGGGTGGATTCCCACCCGAAGTCGACGCAGGTCTCGACCTGTGGCCGCTGCCGCGGCCCGGGGCCGGCGAGCAAGCTCGAAGGCATGATCCAGGTCGAGAAACTCAGCAAGCGGTACGGCGACCACCACGCCGTCCGGGACGTGTCGTTCACGTGCGCGCCGGGGACCGTCACGGGGTTCCTCGGGCCCAACGGCGCGGGCAAGTCGACGATCATGCGGATGATCTGCGGGCTGACCGCGCCGACGGCGGGGCGGGCCTCGGTGCTCGGCGTGCCGTATCGCACGATCCCCAATCCGGGGCGGCATGTGGGCGTGCTGCTCGACGCGGCGGCACGCCATCCGGGGCGCAGCGGCCGCGAGACGCTGCTGCTCGCCGCGCGCGCCCAGGGCGTGCCGGATGCCCGGGTCGACGCGGTGCTGGACGAGGTGGGGCTGGCGTCGGCGGCGAAGCGCCGGGTGGGCGGGTATTCGTTCGGCATGCGGCAGCGGCTGGGCATAGCCCAGGCGCTGCTGGGCGATCCGGCGGTGCTGATTCTGGACGAGCCGTCGAGCGGGCTGGATCCGGAGGGGATCCACCAGATGCGCGGGCTGCTGCGCGGGTTCGCGGATCGCGGCGGGACGGTGCTGCTGTCGTCCCACCTGCTGTTCGAGGTCGAGTCGGTCGCGGACCGGTTCGTGATGATCGCCCGCGGCCGGCTGGTCGCGCAGGGCGCGAAGGACGAGCTGACGCAAGGGCGTTCGGGTGCGGTGGTGCGTGCCGCGGACGATCCGGCTGCGCTGCGGTCCGCCTTGGCTGCGGACGGTCTGGCGGTCCGCGAGGCGCGGGCGGACCGGGCGTTCGTCGTGGACGCCGAGCCGGCCCTGGTCGGCCGTGCCGCGGCGCGCGCCGGGGTGGCGCTCGCGGAGCTGCACGGCACCGCGGGGGTCGGGCTGGAGGAGTTGTTCCTGTCGTTGACCGGTTCGCCGGAGGCCGGGGAGGGCGCACGATGAATGTCCGTACGACAGCACGGGGTCAGGTCCCCGAGGGCGGGCTCGACCCGGTCGCGAGCACCCCGGGGAGGCTCCTCGACGCCGCTCCCCCGGTGCCGCAACGCACCCTTACCGCGCTGGAGTTGCGCAAGACCGTCGATACCCGGTCGGGACGTTGGGTGTTCGCGGTGATCCTCGCGGCGACGATCGGCATGGTGTGCCTGGTCGTGTTCGCGGCGGACCGCGACGAGCGTGACGCGGCGGGCCTGTTCTCGGCGTCGCAGACCGGTGTCGCCGTGCTGCTGCCGGTGGTGGCCGCGGTGGCGATGTGCGCGGAGTGGACGCAGCGGACGGCGCTGACGACGTTCGCGCTGGTGCCTGACCGGGGCCGCACGGTCGTCGCGAAGTGGCTGGCGATGCTGGTGCTGACGGCCGTGGGCGTGGGCGTCGGCCTCGTCGCGGCGTGGGGCGGCCATGCGCTGGGCCGGGCGACCGGGCATGTCGGCGCGGACGTCGTCTGGCTGCCGTCGGGCCGGCTGGTGGCGACGAGCCTCCTCGACACCGGCTTGTCGGTGACGATGGGCCTGGCGCTCGGCATGCTGCTGGCGAACGCGACGCTGTCGATCCTGACGCTGTTCGGCATACCCGCGGTGCTGGGCATCCTGAGCGGCACGATCGGCGCGTTGGAGCGGCCGTTCGGCTGGCTGAACCCGGGTCAGGCGTTCGGGCCGCTCGGCGACCCGGCGGCGATATCGGCGACGGAGTGGGCGCGGGTCGGCACGGCCGCGGCGCTGTGGGTGCTGGTGCCGTTCGCGGCCGGCTGGTGGCGGACCGTCCGGCGCGACGTCAGTTGACCCGGCCGAGGCGGTGGTCGAGACCGGTCCAGCGTTTCCCGGCGGACACCGTACGCACGGCTTGGCCGAGGGCGCGGCGCGAGCCGACCAGGACGACGAGTTTCTTGGCGCGGGTGACGGCCGTGTAGAGCAGGTTGCGTTGCAGCATCATCCACGCGCTCGTGGTCAGCGGGACGACCACCGCGGGGTACTCGCTGCCTTGCGAGCGGTGGATCGTGACGGCGTAGGCGTGCGCGAGTTCGTCGAGTTCGGCGAAGTCGTAGGCGATGTTCTCGTCTTCCTCGGTGCGGACGGTCAGCGTCTGGTCGACCGGGTCGAGGCCGGTGACGACACCGCCTGTCCCGTTGAACACTCCGGAGGAGCCCTTGTCGTAGTTGTTGCGGATCTGGGTGACCTTGTCACCGACGCGGAACGTGCGCCCGCCGAAGCGCTTCTCGGCGAGACCGGGGCGGCCGGGCGTGAGCGTCTGCTGGAGGAGCAGGTTGAGGGCGCCGGCCCCGGCCGGACCCCGGTGCATCGGGGCGAGCACCTGCACGTCGCGGCGCGGGTCGAGGCCGAATCGGCGCGGTATGCGTTCGGCGACCACGTCCACGGTCAGTTTCGCGGCGTCCTCGGCTTCTTCCACGGGGAACAGGAAGAAGTCGGCGAGGCCGTCGGTGACCGGCGGGCGGCCCGCGTTGATCCGGTGCGCGTTGGTCACCACGCCGGACTTCTGGGCCTGGCGGAACACCCGGGTCAGCCGCACCCGCGGCACCGGCTGCGCGGCGAGCAGATCGCGCAGCACTTCGCCCGCGCCGACGCTGGGCAGCTGGTCGACGTCGCCGACGAACAGCAGGTGGGCGCCGGGCGGGACGGCTTTGACGAGTTTGTTCGCGAGAAGGAGGTCGAGCATGGACGCTTCGTCGACGACCACGAGGTCGGCGTCGAGCGGCCGGTCCTGGTCGTAGGCCGCGTCGCCGCCGGGTTTGAGCTCCAGCAGCCGGTGCACGGTCGCGGCTTCGCCGCCGGTCAGCTCGGCCAGGCGTTTCGCGGCCCGTCCGGTGGGGGCCGCGAGCACGACCTTCGCCTTCCGGGCCACGGCCAGTTCGACGACCGAGCGCACCGTGAAGCTCTTCCCGCAGCCCGGGCCGCCGGTCAGCACGGCGACCTTCTCGGTGAGGGCCAGGCGGACGGCGGCTTCCTGCTCGGGGGCCAGTTCGGTGCCGGTGCGGCTGTGCAGCCAGGCCAGCGCCCGGCCCCAGTCGACGCTCCGGAACGCGCCCAGCCGGTCGTCGGGCGCGTTCAGCAGCGCCCGGATCCGGCCCGCCAGCGAGATCTCCGCACGGTGGAACGGCACGAGGTACACCGCCCGCACCGGGTCGCCCTGCGAGCCCGACGGGGTGACCGGCCCGGGCATCTCCTCCCGGACCACGCCCTCCTCCTCGGCGAGTTCGTCGAGGCAGCGGGCCACCAGGCCGGGCGGCACGTCGAGTATCGCCACGGCGTCGGTGACGAGCTGGTCCTGCGGCAGGTAGCAGTTGCCGTTGTCGGCGGCCTCCGAGAGCGTGAACTGCAGACCGGCTTTGACGCGTTGCGGCGAGTCGTGCGGTATGCCGACGGCTCGGGCGATCGCGTCCGCCGTCTTGAACCCGATGCCCCACACGTCGGCGGCGAGCCGGTAGGGCTCGTTGCGCACGATGTCGATCGACCGCTCGGCGTACTGCTTCCAGATCCGCACCGCCGGCGAGGTGGAGATGCCGATGCCCTGCAGGAAGACCATGACTTCCTTGATGGCCTTCTGCTCTTCCCACGCCGCGGCGATCAAGTCGCGGCGCTTGGGCCCGAGTCCGGGCACCTCGATGAGCCGGGCGACGTCCTGCTCGATGACGTCCAGCGCGTCCGCGCCGAAGTGCTCCACGATCCGGTCGGCGATCCGCGGCCCGATGCCCTTGATGAGCCCGGAGCCGAGGTAGCGCCGAATGCCCTGCACGGTTGCGGGCAGCACGGTCTCGTAGGAATCCACGAGGAACTGCCGTCCGTACTGCGGATGGCTGCCCCAGCGGCCCCACAGCCGCAGCGACTCCCCCGGCTGCGCCCCGAGCAGCGGCCCGACGACGGTCAGCAGGTCACCGCCGCCGCGCCCGGTGTCGACGCGCGCGACCGTCCACCCGTTGTCGTCGTTCTGATAGGTGACGCGCTCCAACACGGCATCGAGCCGAGCCCCCACCCGTTCGGCGGGGGCCCCGGCGATGCCGCCCGCGGCACCCGGAAACGCACCGGTACTCATAGCGCCCGAGGCTATCCACTGCCGCGGACAGGGGTGGGCAGCCGTCGGCCACCCTGTGGACAAACCAACGGCCGTGCACCACATGCCACTGCTTCCGTGCTCAGCGCACGGTCAGCGTGTACTCGACGTTGAGATCAACCCGCCCCCACGCTCGACCGGCCGCCGGCCGGACGCCACGAAGTCCGTCGGCAGTCCGCCCTGGTAAGCAAGTCCCCCCCCTCCCGCACGCCACACCACCGCGAAGGACGCCCCGCCATGGACACCTACGGGCACGAGAACACCTTCGGCAGCCTGCCCGTCGCCCGCCTGCAGGACCTTCCGAACCCGGACGACACCCGTCGCGGCGACGCCCCCACCTCGGACCCGCAGCCGCTGCCCGCCGCGCACGAGGCCGCCTGGAACCTGCGCATACCGGCGTACCGGCCGCCCGAGACCTTCCCCGAGCATTTCGCGCGCTTCGTCGCCGCGGTCGACATCACGCAGGTGAGCGCGATCGTCATCGGATGCTGGGGCGGAGGAGACGCGAGTTCGCGCATCGTCGTCGACGAACTGGTCGCGCATGCCGACCGGTTGCCTGCGCTTCGCCACCTGTTCCTCGGCGACATCTGGTTCGAGGAGAACGAGATCTCCTGGATCCAGCAGAGCAACATCACGCCGCTGCTGCGGGCGTTCCCCCGCCTGGAGACGCTGATCGTCAAGGGCGGCTCGATGCTCGTCCTCGACCCCGTCGAACACACGGCGCTGCGGCACCTGGAGTTCCAGAGCGGCGGTCTCCCCGACGACGTGGTGCGCGCCGTCGGCGCGTCGGTGTTCCCGGCCCTGGAATCCCTCGAACTGTGGCTCGGCGTCGAGGAGTACGGCGGCGACGCCACCATCGCCGACCTGGCCGGCATCCTCGAAGGACGCGGACTGCCCGCACTCACCACCCTCGGCCTGATGAACAGCGAGATCCAGGACGAGATCGCCGCCGCCGTCGCCGCGGCCCCGATCGTGTCCCGCCTGCGCCGGCTCGACCTGTCGATGGGCACGCTCGGCGACGAGGGCGCCGAGGCACTGCTCACCGGGCAGCCGCTGACCCACCTCGATCAGCTTTTCGTCGGCCACCACTTCATGACCAAGCGCATGCGCGACCGCTTGGCGGAGGCCCTTCCCGGCATCGTCCTCGGCCTCGACGAGGTCGAGGAGGAAGAGGACATGGACGACGGCGAGGTCTGGCGCTACGTCGAGGTCTCGGAGTAGCCGGACCGCCCGCCCGCCGATACCCGGGCCTGGTCCCGAAGCCGGTCACACGTCGGTGCTCGCTGTCGTTCCGCGCGGGTGCGGCTGGGCGCGCGGCGCAAGCGTCCGTCGATGTCGAGGTGTCCCGGCGGCCGGCCGTTCAGGAGGCTCTTCCAGCGCCGGGGTCAGCCGGTGGCGGATGGCCAACCTGCCGAGCATCCGGTCGCCTTCGGACCGGCGGGTCGACGTCTTCAACGAACCATGGCAGAGGAGTGCCGCGGTCCCGGCGGAACTCGGCCACCGCCGCCACGAACGACACACGCAGCCTGGCGGTCGGATCGAGCAGTTCGGGCACCGGTTCATGATGCCGCCCTTGCCGCCGGACGGACATCCGGCGGTGACCTCTCGGGCGCGGTCGTTGCGCGGCTCCCGCGTCGGACCTACGGGCGTCCCACGCCGATCGGGTTCGGCAGCGGGATTTCGGACGTGTCGAAGAGGTGGCGGGACAGAGGCGCCGCGAGGGCGATGGCTTCCTCGACCGCGTACTCGCCGAGGGTGCGGACGGGGGCGGAGGCCAGGCGGTTGGTGGCTTCCTCCACGGCAGTGCGGAGCGCGATGCCGGATTCGGTGAGGTTCCCGTCGGTGTCGACGACGCCGCGGCCGATCAGGTCGACGAGGGCGCGTTCCCACTGCTTTTCGGTCCACCCGCGGCTGATCTGGACGCGTTGGCCGTCCGTCAGCCCGGTGGCGCTGTGGGTGATGGAGGCCTGCAGGCCGTCGAGGCCGTGGTCGACGGAGGCGAGGACGTGGCCGTCGCCGCGGTGTTCGCGCAGCACGGTGGCGGCGAGCCACGCGCGCAGGCGCGGGTGCGCGTCGTCGGGGAGCCGGACGCCGGACCACCCCGCGGCGAGCGGGCGGGCGCCGAAGTCGCAGCCTCCGGCGGCGTGTTCGAGGAGCGTGGCGAGCCGGGTGAGGTCGGCGTCCTCGGGCAGTGCGCGGGCCAGGGCCCGGTCGACGGCTTCGAGGCGGCTGGCGAGGACCGCGCGCGGGGTGGCGAAGTCCCACGCGTCGGGCAGCGCGCGGCTGACCTTGGCGGGCGCGAAGCCGAAGAACATCGCGGTCACCGCCTCGGGGCCGACCGCGCCGAGGGGCGCGGCACGGCCCGCGAAGTAGCTCATGTACCAGCCCTTGAGCCCGACGGCCGCGGCGGCGTCGGCGACTTCCGGCGCGAAGTAGACGACGGCGTGGAGTGGCTCGACGGCGGTCCAGAGCCGGCGTGCGGGATGCGAGTCGACGGTCACGGGCCCTCCTGTGCTCGATGGTGGCGCCTCCCATTCTGCGCCGCGGCCCAGGCGCCACCGCGACCGGGGACCGGCCTCGGGCCGGAACACCGCGGCGGGACCCCGGCCGGAGCCGCGGACGAGGAAGCAGAAACGAGGCCGATCGGGACCCGGGCCGCCGGCCACGACCGGCGCAGCCACAGCTGAGGCCGGCAAGTGAGCCGTAGTCCTGAGACAGGTCAACCGAAGACACATCAACCGACCCCGGAGGACCCGGACCTGGCGAGCCGCTCCCAGGCCTGAGCCGGAGTCCGCGCGAGGGCAGGCCCGCACTCACCCGGCCGCGCCGGCCGCAGGTGCCCAGGCACTCGACCCGGGCAGGGCGTCGGTTCGGTACAGAAGCCGGGCGGAAGCGCAGCCGCGCCGCGCGGAGTGCCCGCGTTCGGCGGCACACACAGCCACACAACACCCGTCCCCGCATTCGGCGGCAGACATCGGCACGCAAGGCCCATGGCCGCAGCGTGCAGCACCAAGCCCGGACCTGCGCAGCCTGCTCGGTAGCGGCGGGGCCGGGTCCGTGGGGATGCCGCAGCGGCGTCATCACGGGCAGGTCCGCCCAACGCGCACGTGTCGTGGAGCGGGTGATCGCGGGCAGGTGGGGCGGAGGCGAGGTGACGGGTGCCGGAACAGGCCAGGCCCGATGCCGGTCGTTCTTCGGCACAGTGGGGTCCCCGCCACGCCGTGATCGATGCCGGAGCAGGCCCCACGTTGTTGGTAAGCGTTCGTCGGCACGGTGAAGGTCCGGCCCACATCGTCATCGGCGCCGGAACAAGCTCGGCCTCGGTGTCAATCCACACCTGCCCCGGCCGGGTGCGGGGCGGCGCGCCCAGCCGTGTCGTTCAGGGGTGTCCGACCGGATGCGCGGCGGCAGCGCATCCGACGAGGCAGGTCAGGGGCAGTTCGGAGACAGGTCGGAGACAGGTCGGCGGTCGGTCAGGGGGTCTGTGTCTGCCCCGGGGCCGTGGCCCGGATCAGGCACTGCAGGACCTCGAGTACCTCGGCGTTCAGGTCGTCCGGGTCCCGTTCGGCGAGGCCGGATGCGGGGACGAGGTAGCTGGACAGGAGGCTCCAGCCGAGCACGGTCAGCACCGAGGTCGCGGCGATGACGCGCGGGTCGAAGGCGGTCCGGGTGGACGGCGGGGGCAGGGTGCCGGCCGCGGACTGGGTCCACTCGTGTTCGATGAGTTCGCGGAGTTTGCGGATGCCGGGGGTTTCCGATTCGAAGACCTGGGAGCTGTCGCTTTCCAGGACCGCGAAGGCCAGCATGCGGGCGAAGGCGCGCGGGTCGTGGGCCAGGATGGCGAGGGCGGTGGCGGAGTCGGCGACGTCGTCGAGGACGCGTTCGCCGCGCTCCGCGGACATCCGGAAGACGGCGGCGAGGACGCCTTCCTTGGTCCCGTAGTAGTGGTGGATCAGCCCGTAGTTGACCCCCGCGTGCCGGGCGATTTCGCGCAGCGAGACGGCGGCCGGGCCGCGTTCGCGGAAGAGTTCCACGGCGGACGCGAGGATCTTCTCGGCGGCGTTCGGCGGGCCGGGGGTTCGGGGCGAGCGGGTCGCGCCGGACGGGCGGCGGGGCCGCCCGGCGCGTGCGGAGTGCTCCGCGGGGTCGTTCGTCATGCGCCAAGTCTGCTGGACGGAAGCCATCGGCGGACCGTTACCGGGGGGACAAGTGGATCTTGGTGAACGACCCCTGACGCAGCATCAACCCACCCCGACCTCCTCCCCCGCCTCCTCCCCCGCCTCCGCCGCCGCCCGCGCGGGCGTCTCCGCCCGGCGCCCGATCAGGAGCGCGACGGCGGAAGCCGCCAGCGACACCCCCGCCAGCAGGTACCAGACGTGCGTGAAGCCGTCCGGAGAGGAAGACGACCCCAGCAGCAGCACCGTCACCGAGACCCCCAGCACCGCGCCGAGCTGCCGCAGCATCGTCACCATGCCCGACCCTGTCGCGGCATGGCCGGCGGGCAACGCGGTGGCCGCGGCGGCGACCAGGGTCGGGAGCATCAGGCCTACGCCGAGCCCGGACAGGAGCAGGCCCGGGAGCATCCCGGCCGCATAGGTCCGGTCGACGTCGAGGCAGAGCGCCCACAGCAGCATCCCTACCGCGAAGACGGCGCCGCCCGCGGCGGCCAGCCGGCCGGCACCGAGTCGCGGTGCCCACTTCCCGGCCAGGACGGCGGTCGGCGGAACGAGCAACGGGCCCGGAGTGAAGGCGAGTCCGGTGGTGAGGGCGGTCCAGCCCCACACCTCCTGGCACCACAACGTGATGCCGAGCAGCATGCCCGCGAAAGCGATGCCGAACAGGACCGACGCCACCCCGGCCACGGAGAAGTCGCGGACCCGGAGGACGGCCGGTTCGACGAGCGGGCGCGGATGCCGGGCCGTGCGGGCCGCGAACCACACACCGAGGAGGAGGAACGCGGCCAAGGCGGTGAGCACCCGCGGCGAGCCCCAGCCCCAGTCCTCGGCTTTGACCAGGCCCAGGGCCAGGGCCGCGACAGCGGCGACGAACACGAGCGCGCCGTACAGGTCGGGCATCGGGGTGCGCGCGGCTGCGGTCGACCGCGGCAGCACCCGGGTGCCGGTCGCGACGGCCGCGATGCCGATGGGCACGTTGACGAGGAACACCCAGCGCCAGCCCGGTTCGACGAGCAGCCCGCCGAGGACCGGGCCCAGCGCGGCGGCAAGCCCTCCGACCGCGGCCCAGGCGCGGACCACCGCGGCGCGGCGTTCCGGCGGTGTCGTGGTGAGCAGAAGTCCGAGGGACGCGGGGACGAGCACCGCCGCCCCAGCGGCCTGCAGCAGCCGTGCGGCGACCAGCCACGCGACGCCCGGCGCGGCGGCGCACAGGGCCGAGGCGAGGGTGAACAGAGCGGTGCCGCGGAGGAAGGCCGCACGGTGGCCGCTGCGGTCGGCGAGGCGTCCGGCGGGCACGAGCAGGGCCGCGAAGACGACCGCATAGCCGTTGAGGACCCACGACAAATCGGCCAGATCCGCGCCGGACCAGGTGCGGGCCATCGCGGGCACGGCGACGTTGACGATGAACAGGTCGAGGTTGACCAGGACGACACCGGAGAACACCACGGCGGCGACCGGTCCCCGGGCAGGCGGGGCGGCGGATTGGGACACGGATCCCCCAGAAGGGCGTGGTAGAGGAACGCCGGCGAAGGGCGCGGGCAAAGACCCACGAGCGAGTTTCATCAAACAACTCACTCACGACGCGCCCACCGTAGAGACACCGGGTCTTTTCACGCAACCCACTCGGCCGAGATGAGTTCCGTCAAACAACCCACTACCCTCGGTCCCATGCGCCGCAAGAGCTTCGAAGACATGCCGTGCTCGATCGCCCAGTTTCTGGAGGTCGCCGGCGAATGGTGGACGATGCTCGTGGTCCGCGACGCGTTCTTCGGGGTGACCAGGTTCGACGACTTCCAGAGCCGGCTCGGCATCTCCCGCAACGTGCTCACCCAGCGCCTCGAACACCTGGTGGAGCAAGGGGTGTTGGCGCGTGAGGCGTACCAGGACAATCCGCCGCGGTACGACTACCGGCTGACCCCCAAGGGCCGCGCGCTGTGGCCGGTACTGACCGCGATGCGGCAGTGGGGCGACGTGTGGGCGGCGCCGGACGGGCCGCCGGTCGTGGTGACGCACGCAACGTGCGGGCAGGCGACCACGGCCGTGATGGTGTGCGACCACTGCGGAGAGGCGCTGGACGGTTCCGGGCTCACCGTCTCACCGGGCCCGGGGGACCCGGACGGCACGGTCCTGCCGCCCCGTCTGCACGGCGCCTGAGGGCCGGCCGCACACCGCCGAAACCCTTGTACGGCCCGCACTCGGACCGACACCGACACCATTGACTGTGCCAAATATCGGCGGTAGCTTCGCGGCATCCGGTCCGACGGGGGTTCGGCTGTGCGCGCCGGTACACGCGCAATCCCTCCTCGATGGACCACTCGCACCACCCGGAACTGCGATAACCGCACGCGGCGGTCCGCCCGCCCCCGTGCCGAGCAGAAGGACCATGCGCATGCCTGTCATCAACGAGCAGATCGAGATCGCCGCCAAGCCGGACGCGGTCTGGGCCCAGCTGACGAACTTCGCCGACTTCGGCAAGTGGATGGTCCCGCACGTCGAGTTCCCGGCGGGCGGCCCCGAGAAGCTCGAAGCCGGCGTCGCGTACGACGAGAAGATGAAGCTCATGGGCTTCCCGGCGGACATCAAGTGGACGATCAAGAACGTCGAGGAGGGCGTCCGCTTCGACCTCGACGGCAAGGGCCCGATGGGCGTCAGCATGATCGAGTCGTTCATCGTCGAGGCGAGCGGCGAAGGCACGCTGTTCAAGATCGACTCCGAGGTCAAGGGCGGCGCGGTCTCGATGATGGCCGGCAAGGTCACCAAGGCCACGCAGGAGGCCCTGGTCGAGTCGCTGGCGAAGTTCCAGGCGCTGTTCGCCTGAACCCGAGCTGTTCCGGGTCCGGGTGCGGATCCGCGATGACTTCCGCGTGACCCATGACGGGGTCCGCGGCGTACCGGGTCGGCCCTCGCGGCCGGCCCGGTACGGGCGTATCCGGACAACCGCGCCCGAACACCGCCCCGCCAGGCGCGACCTGCTGGAATACTGATCGTCCGAGTGGGCCGTCGGTGCGGGGCGCGGTGCCGTGCAGGGGCGTCCCGGAAGGGACGATCCGCCGTGCCGCATACCGCCTTCCGGTGGCCCATCCACCAGTCCGTGCTCCCGAACGGCCTGCGCGTGGTGGTCAGCCCCGATCCGTCCGTGCCCCTTGCCGCCGTCAACCTCTGGTATGACGTGGGCGCCCGCCACGAGCCGCCCGGCAAGCACGGATTCGCGCACCTCTTCGAGCACTTGATGTTCGAGGGTTCCGCACACGTCGCCAAGGGCGAGCACTTCGCTCTGATCCAGGCGTGCGGCGGCGACGCGATCAACGCCTCGACCAATCCGGACCGCACGAACTACTACCAGACCGTGCCGTCCGGGCAGCTCGAACTCGCGCTGTGGCTCGAGGCGGACCGCATGGGATCCCTCGGACTCACCCAGGAGACCCTGGACAACCAGCGCGACGTGGTCAAGAACGAGCGCCGCCAGCGGTACGACAACGTGCCGTACGGCCGCTGGTCCGAGGTCATGGTCGGCCTCGCCTACCCCGAGGGCCACCCCTACGCGCACTCCACGATCGGCTCGATGGCCGAGCTGGACAGCGCCTCGCTGGCCGACTTCACCGCGTTCCACGACACCTACTACGCGCCCGACAACGCCGTCCTCACCGTCGTCGGCGACGTCGATCCGGAGCGCGTCGCGGAGCTCGCCGAACGCTACTTCGGCCGCCTGGAACCGCGCGGCTCCGTCCCGCAGCCGGACGCCAAGCCGCTGCCGCGGCAGTTCGGCAGCCCGCAGCGCGTCACGCTCACCGAAGACGTGCCGATGCCGCGCATCTACCTGTGCCACCGCGGCCCGGCCTGGGGTTCCCCCGACGCACCCGCCGCCGAGTTGCTGACCACGGTCCTCGGCCGCGGCCGCGGATCGCGGCTGTACCGCACGCTGGTGAGCGAACGCCGGCTGGCGCAGGCCGAGTCCGGGTTCATGGCGGCGTGGGGCCTGATGCACTACCCGTCGATGGTGATGGGCGCCTGCGCGCCGCGCGTCGGCATCGAGCCCGACGCGGTGGTGGACGCGTACTTCGAGGTGTGCGACGACGCCGTCCGCGGCGGCCTCGAACCGGAGGAACTCGACCGGGCCCGCGCGATGATCACCGCCGACTGGTTCCGCGAACTCGCCACCGTCAACAGCCGCGCCGACACCCTCGGCCAGTACGCCACCCGGTTCGGCGACGCGGAAGCCGTCCGGAACCGCATCGCCCTGCTCGACGCCGTGACCCTCGACGACATCGCCCGCGTCGCCGCCGAGACGTTCCGCGACGACAACCGCATCGTGCTGACCTACCTGCCCGCCGCATCCGCCGCCGGGACGGCCGACGAAGCCGAGGAGAGCGCCGCATGACCGCCGAACGCCTGGTGGCCGAACGCCCCACGGGCACCGCGCCGCGCCCCTACGTGTTCCCCGACGTCCGCCGCATCGCCGTCCCCGGCGGCGGCGAGATCGTCGCCGCGCACCTGCCCGGACGCCCCATCGCCTGGGCGGGCCTCGTCATGGAGTGCGGCGCCCTGCACGACCCCGCCGGCCTGGACGGCCTGGCCCGGGTGACCGGCGGGCTGCTCGACGAGGGGACCCGCTCGTACACCGCCGACGAATTCGGCCTCGCCGTCGAAGGCCTCGGCGCCCGCTGGACGTGGAGCCACGACTGGGAGACCCAGAGCATCGGCATCGACGTGCCGGTCGCGCTGCTCGGCGCGGGCGTGGACCTGCTCGCCGAGGCCGTCCGCCGCCCCGCGTTCACCGACGCGGACGTGGAACGCTTCCTCGCCGACGTCGCCACCTCGCTCCAGCACGCCTGGTCGCAGCCCGGCACCCGGTCCCAGCAGGCCTACCGGCGCGCCCTGTTCGGTCCGGAAAGCCGCTTCGGGCGGATGCTCGACGGCACGCCCACGAGCAACGCCCGCATCACCGGCGACGACATCCGCGGCTTCCACGCCAAGGTCATGACCGCGCCCGGCACGCTGCTGGTCGCCGCCGACCTGGACGCGGTCGACCTGGACGCGCTGGCCGCCGCGGTGTTCGCCGACGCCCCCGGCGCCTCCGGCCCGGCGGACGTGCCCGCGATGCCGGAACCGCCCTCCGAGGTGCGGGTCTTGCTCGTCGACCGGCCCGGCGCCGTGCAGTCGGTGCTGCGCATGGGCCACACCGGTCCGCCGCGGTCCACGCCCGACCTGGTGGCGATCGACCTGTTCGCGGAGGTGCTGGGCGGGTCGTTCACGTCCCGCCTCAACCACCAGCTGCGCGAGGTGAAGGGCTACACCTACGGCGCGGGCGCGTCGTTCCTGCACGGCCGCCGCATCGGCACCTTCACCGTCGCCGCGTCCGTGCACACCGAAGTGACCGCCGACGCCGTCACCGACGCCCTCGCCGAGGTCCGCAGGATGCGCGAAGCCGGCATCACCGAAGACGAGTTCACCACCACCCGCGCGCACGTGCTGGGCAGCATGCCGATCCACCTGCAGACGCCGCGCGGCATCGGCGCCCGGCTGCGCGAAGCGGTCGTGCACGGGCTGCCGGACGACCACGTGACCCGCGAATACGCCGAGGTCGTCGCGGCCTCCCGGGACGACGCCAACGCGGCCGCGGGACGCTACCTGCGCCCGGACGCGCTGACCATCGTCGTCGAAGGCGACGCGGCCGTCGTCGAACCGGGTTTGGAAGCGGCCGGGTTCGCGGTGACGCGGGTCGTCCCCGAGGAGTAGGGGTTCACTCGCCGGGTGCCTGCCGCACGTACTGCTGGCGGTAGGCGCTCCACACCGCCGGGCCCAGCCCTGGGCCGACGCCCGGCGGCAACGGCCAGATCGGCCCTTGGAGTTCGCAGAGGATGAGGTGACGGCCCTCGCCGGCATCGAACCAGCGGACGCCGACCACCCCGGCGGCCCGGAGCAACGCGGGCGCGGCCTCGTCGTCCAGCCAACGCCGGACGACGGGCCCTTCGCCCTGCACCGCCAGGTGCAGCAGCTTCTCGCCCGCCGGGAACAGCCGCGCGGCGGACACCCCGGGCCAGCGGTGGCATTCCCGGGCCACCAGCCGCCCGGCCGCCTCGCCGTCCGCCAGACCGGGGTCGGCCCCGGTGGCCGCCATTGCCCGGAACGCGGCGGTTCCCGGGATGCCCGGATGCTTGAGGTCGTAGAGCGTCAGGTAGCGGGCCGGGTCCGGTAACGCCCCCGGCTCGGCGACGATGTCCGGCTCCGCGCCCGCGAAGGCGCCCGCGAGTTCGAGGCGGCGGACCCGGCGCACGCCCGGGACGCGCAGCACCAGCCCGTGGTAGCGGTCGCTCCACGGCGTGAGCGATCCGTCGATCGCTTCGGGCAGGTCCGACCGCACGTGCAGCAGGCCCGCCCCGAACGTGAACCGGGCCGCGAAACCGGCGGGGTGCTCCCCCGCCTCCCATGCGCCGCTCATGGCCACCGCCTCCGCTCGGCGTCGTGGCTGGGTTCCGGGTCCCGGGCCGGTGCTCGGCCGACCCGGAATCCGGTCGCTTGGCGCGGACTACCTACCCGGCCGGGCGCGAAAGCATGTCCTGCTTGCCGAACATCCGTGCCGTGTCGGCCGCGGACGGCGATCCCGCGTCCGGGTCGGCACCCGCGTCGAGCAGCGCGCGGGCGATCTCCGGCTCGTTCTTGAACACCGCGCCGGCCAAGGGGGTCTGGCCGCGGTCGTTGGCCTTGTTCGCGTCGGCACCGCGCTTGAGCAGCACCTGCACGGACGCCACGTGGCCGTGGTACGCGGACAGCATGAGCAGCGTGTCGCCCGCCTCGTTGGCCAGGTCGACGGGCAGGCCCGCGTCGACGTAGCTGGCGAGCATCTCGGCGTCGCCGGCCCGCGCGGCGCCGAAGACGCGCGCGGCGAGGTCGGCCATCGCCGCCTCGTCCTCCGTATCGGGCTGGAAGGGTTCGTTCTTGTCGCCGGTCATGACCGCTCCCGTTCGTTGGCTCGCCGTGGGGCTCTCGCGCCCATCCTGTCCCACCGGCGCGTATGCCGGACCGAACGACCCGGCGGCTGGCAGGATCGAGGCGCCCGAGGCCCCGTGGGAGGAACGATGGACACGTCCAAGAACGTCCGGATCACCGACGAGCTGTACACCTACATTCTCGACCACTCCACGCCCCCCGACCCGGTGCAGGCGGAGCTGATCGAGCGCACGCACCGGTCGTTCGCGGGCCCGTCCGGCATGCAGATCCCCCCGGAGCAGGGCACGTTCCTGAGCATCCTCACCGCGCTCGTCGCCCCGCGGTTCGCGGTCGAGGTCGGCACCTTCACGGGGTACTCGTCGCTGGCGATCGCGCGGGCACTGCCCGAGGGCGGAAAACTGCTGTGCTGCGACGTGTCGGAGGAGTGGACGTCGGTCGCACGCGAGGCGTGGGAGAAGGCGGGCGTGGCCGACCGGATCGACCTGCGCATCGCCCCGGCGATCGAGACGCTCAACGCGCTGCCGAGCCACCCGCACATCGACTTGGCATTCGTCGACGCGGACAAGGACGGCTACGTCGGCTACTGGGAAGCCCTGATCCCGCGGATGACCCCGGGCGCGCTGGTGCTCGCGGACAACGTGCTCTTCGGCGGACATGTCGTGGACCCGGCGGCGACGGGGGCTCCGGCGGCCATCCGGCGGTTCAACGAGCATGTGAAGAAGGACCCGCGGGTGGAAGCGGTGATCCTGCCGGTGGCGGACGGGCTGACGGTGGCGCGGGTGAAGGGCTGAGGGGCGGCGTACGGTTGAAGGGCGATTGCGTGTTCTGAGGGGTGGCGCCGATGACCGGGACGCTGGGTGAGAACGTCCGAAGGCACCGGCGGGTGAGTGGCCTCAGCCAGGAAAGGCTGGCCGAGGCCGCTGGGTTGAGTGTCGGCACGGTGCGCAAGGTCGAACAGGGCAAGACCGTCGAGATGGCGACCCTGCACGCGCTCGCCCGGGCACTCGCCGTGCCGACGTCGGAGCTGCTGGCCGCAGATGCCCCGGAGCCGGTGGACGGCGACGACCCGAACCGGCTCCACCTCGTCGCCTTGCGGAAGGCGTTGACACCGCCGGTCGGCCTGGTGCCGGTCGGCAGACCGCGCGACGAGGCACCAGAGTTGTCGGCGCTGGAACGTTCGGCGGTCGAACTCGGGCGGCTCTACCACGCAGACCGCTATCAGAGCGTCGCCCAGCGCTTGCCCCGGTTGGTGGCGGAGGCGAACCGCGCGGTGGATGGCGACGACCCCGACCGGGCGCTGGTCGCCCGCTCGCAAGTCCTGGAACTTGCCGGGCGGTTCCTCACCCAGACGAGGCACTACGACCTGGCCTACCACGCGCTGGCCGGGGCGATCGCGGACGCGCGGAACGCCGGTAACGATATGACGGCCGCATCCGGGGTGAACGGCCTGGCGTGGCTACTGCTGCGCCAAGGCCGGTTCGACGACGCCGAGTCGCTCGCCGCGACGACGGCCGACGTCGTGGAGCCACGGGTTTCGCAGGCCTCGCCGGAACGGCTGGCCGCGTGGGGATGGCTGGCGTTGCGGGCCTCTGCCGCGGCGGCACGCAACAACCGGCCCGCCGAGGCGGAGGAGTATCAGCGCGTGGCGATGACCGCCGCCGTGGCCGTCGGCGCCGAATACCACGACCCGCGGCACCCTTGGTCGCGTTTCGGACCTGTCACCGTCGCCATGAAAGCCGTCGAAGCGGTCATGATCACCGGCGACGCGCGCAGCGCCCTGCGGCAGTCGGACGAGGGCCCGCTGAGCGACTACGGCCGCCGCCGCGCCGGCCGGCCCAACAGCGACAACTGGCACCGCCACCGCCTCGACGTCGCACAAGCCCACACCGTGCTCGGCGACCACCAGCAGGCGATGGACGAACTCGCCTACGTACGCGCCCGCTCCCCTGAGTGGCTCCGCCACCAGACGATGGCCAGAGGCGTGCTGCGCGACGTCCTCCGTAAGCGAAAGCGCACGCTGACCGGCGAGATGCGCGACATGGCGGTGTTCTTGGACGTGACCGGTTAGCGGCCACCTTGGGCAGAACCGCCTTCCCGAACTACCACGCGGCGTGGCAGTTCGGTCGGGCGCGCTCCCGAACTGCCACGCGGGCGGCCTGGGGCCGTGCGCGGTCGGCTTCTAGCGTCACAGGCAGCCTTCCAACCAGTCGGGGAGCCTGCCATGACCGCCGCCCAACGTTTGCCTCGCACCGCGCGCATGACCATCCGGGTCTACTCGATCGACCCCGCCACCGGCGCCACCACGCCCCTGCGCCCCACCACCGAGACTCTCTCCGGGTGGGCGCTCGCGCTTCCCCCTCCTCCGATGTCCGGGTATCCGCCATGCCGTTGCCCGCGGTGTCCGGTCGACCGCCTCGACTAACCCGCGAGGACCGTCTCCAGACGCCGAGCTTCGACGGCGATACGGGACGTGCCCTTCTTCACGTACGGCTCCAGCCCGGACAGGAACTGCCGCGCTCCCGACCGCGCCGCGCATTCCGCCGCGACCGCGAGCAGATCACCGAGTCCGGCAGGGCGTTCGCCGCGCAGGCCCGGGATCATGCCGGCCATTACGGCCCAGACGGCAGCGCTCGCGCCGCCGGCGACCGCCTGGCGCAGCGACTCGGCCAGGCGCGTCGTCCTGATGATGTCCATGCGGATCAATTCCGACAGGGTTCGGCCGAGATCGGCCCCGTTCCAGGCGTCCGTGCCGCGGCCGGCGAGAACGATCAGCCCGTCCACCGCGTGGGCGCGGTCGACGGCTTCGCGGGCCGCCAGGCCGTAGGCGAACGCCACCGCGATGCCGTCGCCGGCCTGGCCGTCCGCCGCCGCGAGCACCGGCAGGACGTCAAGGCCCGCACGCGGGTTGTCGACGGCGTGGGCGATGTTCAACGCCGCGTGTGCGGCGATCACGTCGCGGTGCCCCGGGGCAACCAGCGGCCAGCTCGACGCCTCCGGGAACCCCTGCCACGCCAAGGCCTGGAACTGCTTGACCGGCTGGTCCATTCCGCAAAGCGCCCGCGCGAGGACCCCGTCGGCGAACTGCTCCGGGACTTCACCCACCGTCGGCAGCAGGTGGTATCCGATGCGCTGCGTCTGCCAACGATTCCTGTTCACGGACTCCAGCACGGCCACATCGGGGGCCGTCATCCCGCCCGCGGCCATCACATCGGCCGCCCACTTCCCGGCCGGAGTGCCCAGCCGCTCGGCACGGGCCACCACCTCGGGGTCGATCGTCGACGGCATGCGCAGCAACGCCTGCTCCAAGTCGAGCGGCCACGGGTCGCGTCCGGCCGCCGCGCACTTCTCCAGCCCGCGCACGAACTCTGCCGGGTCGACGTATCCGCGGATGTCCGCCGGACGCGACAGGTAAGGCACCGGGAAGGGCGTCCGCAGCCGCTCCGCCGTCTCGAACAGCCTTCCGGCCAGGACCCGGTGCGGAGCGGCGAGATGCCCCGACACACTCCCGCGGCCGTTCTTGCCCTCCGGGGAAGCGAAGAGTTCCTCGAACCACCGCCGGCCCACCCGCCGGCCGCCCGCCGAGGCGACGACGGCGCTGCCGAGGCCCGCCGCCACGTCGACGTGGTCGTCCCGCCGGCCGAGGATCCCGGCCTCCTCCACGCGGTCCACCATCGGCCCCATCGTCGCGGCCAGCCCGCGGCGGTCGCGGGCGTGCTCGCGCAGCATCGCCGCGATGATGCGCTCGATCGTCCACGGGTCCTCGCTCGGCGTGTTGCGCGCGCCGGTCCACGACGAGCGCCGCCGTGCGGCGATGAACGCGGCAACCTCCGACACCAATTCGTCGAGGGACTCGATGTCCGGCGGCATCTCGGCCGGAACGTGGACCGGCGCGGCGTCGCCTTCCGGAGCGGCGTCCTCGACCGACTCCCCCAGCAGCTCCAGCACTCCCGCCCGGGCCGTCCCCGTCAGCATGTCCACCGCCGCCCGCAACTCCTCGCGCACCGGCTCCGCCTGCCCGTCCGCCAACTTCGGCAGATGCTTGGCGATGAACGCCAGCGCCCGATCCTGGATCCCGGTGTCCGGGTGGGCGAAGGCGGTGGCAGCTGCGGCGATCAGCACCCCGGCATGGTCGGCATGCCCCTTGACCGCCTTCCCCAGCCACGTGAACTGCGGCCGTAGCAGCTTCTTCTCCGAGCGGAACAGCACCGCCCTGGTGGCTTCCTCGACCTGCACGGCGGTGAGGCGGCCCGCCTCGTCGAGGCGGCGCAGCGTCACCTGCGCGACAACCGCGACGGTCGCCGGGGCGTCGGCCAACAGACGGAGGTAGGCCACGGCATGCGATGCGGCTTCGTCGTCGGTGACGTCCAGACCTTCGTACAGCGCCAGGAAGCCGCGCAGGTGGCGTGGCTCCGCGCCGCGCAGCATGCGCCCCAGGCAACGGTCGACGATTTGAGCGCGGTCGACGAGGCCCTCGTCGCAAAGCGTCCGCAAGGCGACTGCCCACGTTCGTTCGGGGACGTCCGTGTTGGCCCACATCTCCAGCTCTTCGCCGACCCCGTCGGTCGCGAAGATACGGGGGACCATCACCGGGGTGTAGCTGTCGGCGCGAAGCGAGTCGGCAAGCGACGGCACTTTGGTGTTGCGACCGTGGAAGGGCAGCCAGCCCGCCACGTAGGAGTCGGCACCCGGTGGCGGCCCGCCCGCGGCCCGGGCCAGGCGGTCCACCAGGAACCAGTTCTGCACCGACGTCCGCACGGTCATCCGCTGCGCCAGCCGCTCCGCGACGTTGCCGAGCCATTCCGGGTTCCGGTCGCGGATGATCTCGGCGACCGCCTTGTGCAGCGGATCCCGCCCTTCCGCCCCGAACACGAAGTCGCGCTTGGCGAGCCACTGTGCGATGCCCGCCGGGCCGCCGAGCACCGCCGGGCCCACGAGCTTGAGCATGCGCACATGCCGCCTGTGGGCGTCCCAGCCGAGTTCGCCGGTGCGCAGCGCCGCCTGGCGCTCCTTGAGGCCCGCGACAAGCATCTTGCGTTCCTTCTCTGGCATGCCGCGGAAGAGGACGGGCAGGGCGCCGATGGCGCCGCGACGCCAGGCCGCCTCGATGTCCTCCCACGTGACCGGCGTCCGCTCCCCGGCCGCCACCTCATCCCCGCTCACGCCGACACTCCCGCGTTCTCCCGCTCCCGCACCGCCATCTGCGCGCCGAGCAAGTGCTTGCAGGGCCCGCGTCCACCGCGATACTTGGCCCACCATTCGCACGTGCACGCTCCGTCTCCCGCCAGTCGCACCTGATAGGTCGCCCCGGACGGGCTCGCCACCACCGCCGTGCCGTCGCGCAGTTCGACGCGCTGTTCGGCGACGAGCCTGCGGGCGTCCCGCAGACGCGGGTTCATCGCCTCGGCGCGGCCGGTGTCGTACGGCAGTTCGCGGTGGAAATAGGCCGCTTCCGCGACGTCGTAGCCGACCCGGCCCGCAGTGCCGAGCCGCACCAGCGCGGCGCGCACGCGGTCGATACCCAGACCGGACTCGGTCGCCAGTTCGCCGAGTTCGATCCGCGGCTCCCAGGCCAGCAGTGCGGACACCAGGTCCGCGTCCGCGGCGCCGGAGGCGGACGCCAGGTCGCCGAGCACCGCGCCCTCACCGGAGAAGCCGCGCGCGGCGTCCGGGGACAGCGTCAGCGTCAGCCGCATGCCGGGCAGTTCGATCTCCCACGCGGACGCGACCGGCCCGGTGGGCGCGGGCGGGCCGTACACGCGCAGCGCGGTCGCGTGCCGCAGGACCCGGGCGAAGGTGCGCAGCCGGTCCGGGCCGGCCAGGCAGACCGCGCCGCGGGCCGGGCCGGAGGCGGCACGCAGGGCGCGGCCGACGGGCTTGAACCACAGCACCTGGCGGGAGTTCTTCGGGAGCGTCCGCAGGAAGCGGGTGGCTTCGACGCCGGTCATCTCCGCGCGCAGGTCGAACCGGGCCGCGATGACCTGCACTTCGGCGAAGCCGCGCAGCCAGCGGTCGGGCAGCGGGACCTTCTTCTCCACGACCGGGCCGTCGAAGGTGGTCACGGTCACGTCGTCCGGTCCGACGGCGACGTGCAAGGGTTCGCCGCCGCCGATCATCGCGAGGGCTTCGCGGAGCGGGGCGTTGACGTCGACGTTGGTCGTGCCGTTGCCGAGGATCTCGCCGTCGATGCCGCCCGGGAGGACGTCGAGGCGGGCGTAGACGCCGCCGCAGCCGGAGAACGACTCGAAGCGCAGCCGGTCGCCGTTGCCGGTGACCACCGGGTCGAGCGAAGCGCGGTTCTGCGGTTGGAAGTAGCGGGTCGCGGCGACGTCGGCGACGGCGAGGAGGCTGCCCGCGGCGGCCGCGGGGGCGGTGAGGAACCCGGTGAAGAACCGCGGATACGGCGCGAGTCCGTGCGAGGTGAGTCCGCCGCATGTCTCCAGGCCGAGCGACGGAGTTCCGCCGGGTTCGGTAAGCAGCGCGGAGGCACGCAGATAGGAATAGGACTGGACGAGGGAAGCCATGTCCGCAACGTACGGCGGGGCTCCGACACCACCCCCCGGGGGTTCCGATACGGCCACGGCCCTTGCGGACTCGGGTTGTTGGGAGAACCCTTGCCTTCGGCGCGCAACCTTTCGGCAGCTTCACGGGTCGGACAGAGATCAAGCACCCGTCGTGAGGCGGGCGCACGCGATCGGTTCGACACACCGTCGGGGTGATGGTCCGCACGAGTGATCGCGGACCGTAGGAAGATGGCGTGAAGCAACCGTTGATCCCGCGTTTGGGGGACACGCGAGATGGCGCTGTCATACTATGCGCTGGTCCATTCTGCCGGAGGTAGGACGTATGCCCACAGCGCAGCCGGGGAGCGGCTCGACGGTTCGCCGTATTCTCCTCGGTTCCCAGCTCCGCCGACTGCGCGAAGCCAAAGGCATTTCGCGGGAGGACGCGGGGTATGAGATCCGCGCCTCCGAATCGAAGATCAGTCGAATGGAGCTGGGCCGTGTCAGCTTCAAAGACCGCGACGTCGCGGACCTGCTGACGATGTACGGCGTGGACGACGAGACGGAGCGGGAAGCTCTCCTCAACCTGACCCGGGAGGCGAACGCCACGGGCTGGTGGCACAGTTACGGTGACATCCTGCCGAGCTGGTTCCAGGTGTACGTCGGCCTGGAAGAAGCGGCGTCGGTCATCCGTACGTACGAAGTCCAATTCGTTCCCGGTCTGTTGCAGACGCCGGACTACGCCCGCGCGGTGATCGTGGCGGGCCAGCCCACCGCGTCACCGGCCGAGGTGGAACGCCGCGTGGGCCTGCGGACGCAGCGTCAGCTCATCCTGGAGCGCCAGAAGCCGCCGCGGGTATGGGCGGTGCTGGACGAGGCCGCCCTGCGGCGGCCGATAGGCGGTCGCGAAGTGATGCGCGGCCAGATCCAGCACCTGATCGATTCCGCGGCACTGCCACACGTGACGATCCAGGTGATGCCGTTCCGTTTCGGCGCGCACGCCGCCGAAGGCGGGCCATTCACCCTGCTGCGTTTTCCGGAACCGGATCTTCCGGACGTCGTCTATCTCGAGCAGTTGACCAGTGCGCTGTATCTCGACAAGCGCGACGACGTCGACCAGTACACCGAGGTCATGGAGCGGCTGAGTGTCGACGGCCTTCCGCCGGACCGGAGTGTGGATCTCCTCGCGCGCATCCTCAAGGAGACCTGAGACAAGGCCGTCCGAGACAAGGCCGCCGGTGCGCAAGGCGGCCCCGAACACGGTGTCCTGAGACGCGGAAACGGACCGCCCCGAGGTGATCTCGGTGGCGGCCCGTCGGCGTTTTCATGCGGTCCTGGGCGGTTCCGGAACGGCCCGGTGTGCCGCGGCGCGGGTCAGGCGAGTCAGGCGATCAGGTTGTCGAAGTCGCCGTCCTTCGCGCCCAGGATGAGCGCGACGATCTCGGCGTGCGTGTAGATGAGCGCGGGGCCTTCGGGATAGCGCGAATTGCGCACGGCTATGTCGCCGCCGGGCAGCTTGGCCATCTCGACGCAGTTGCCCTGCGAGTTGCTCCGTCGGCTCTTCTGCCACGTCACTCCGTGCAAAGACCCGGCCGGCATCCCGTTGTGCGTTCCGTGCATGACATGTCTCCTGGACCTCTTGCCGGGCGAACCGGCGACGATTGCCCACCCCCGGTGGTACGACCTGTGCCGTTCGTCGCGTCCGGAGCTGCGCCGCGGGGGGTCCCGCACGGCTCGGCACCGTTCGCCGTGTCCCTGCCGTTTGTATCTGCACGTGCATCTGACCATGCAAATGCAGCGTACGAGCTGATGATAGCGCACGCCCCCGGGGCGCCACGCAAGCTCCGCGCGCGATATAGCGAGCATTACACCGGGAGCCTAAGAAAGGCTTAAAGAATCGCCGCGCGAGGCACTCGAAAGGGGCCACAACCAGCCTGGCACGGCAAATCGCCCATGCCGGGCGGCGGAAATCGGGACATTGTCGTACGGGGTTGCCCGGAAAACCCCGCGGCGCGGCTGCGCAAAAAGCCGAAAGGCGCGGTGCGGGCACCGTGCCGTTCGGCTCAATACGTATCGGAAGAGGTTCGCGCACGCGTCGCGTACCGGAATCCCGGAATACCGGAAGCTATTGCCCGGGTATCTGGAACATCGCCCACACCACTTTCCCGGACCGGGTCGCCGCACCGTTCAGCGGAAACCAGCCCCAGGCGGTGCTGAAGCATTCCACGATATGCAGACCGCGACCGGTCTCGGCACCGTCGCCGAGTTCCTGCGGGGTCGGCAGACCGCATCCGGGATCCTGCACCGCGCACATCACCCGGGTGCCCTTGCGGAGCATCGCGAGTTGGACGGGATGCCCCGACGGGCCGCGGTCGTCGTCCGCGTCCCCGTCGGGGGCGGCGGGCGCATCCGCCATCCCGTGGCACAGCGCGTTCGTGACCAGCTCGGACACCACGAGAGTGAGATCGCCCGTGAGCTTGGCGGCTCCCCAGCGGACAAGCGTCTCGCGGGCGAAGTCCCGTGCGGATTTGACGGATTCGCGGCGCGGGCCGAGCGCACACACCGCGATGTCGGTGGCGGCGCCGGTCTCGGCCGACGGCACGTCGGTCTCCCCGAGCGGGTCCATACGGAACAGCGTGGCCACAGAGAATCCCGCGGCACTGACGGCGGTCATGCGCACCTCCGGGCGGGCACCCGACGTGAGCGCGCCAACCGCGCCCTTCCTAAGCGCACCGGGCCCGCTCCGGTGCAGCGGTGGACTGTGCAAACCACCGTCTTGCCTCCCGCGAATCGAACCGGCCCGTCGATGCGTATCCACGCGCTTACGTCGCGCGTGCACTCTGTTCATTATGTCGATGCTCACGGCGGGTGCAAGACCAGATGCACGTGCAGTCTCGATTTATGCAAGTGCAAGCCTCGGATGCACGTGCATCGTCAGGGTGCACGCGGCAAATCAGCCGTGTTTCCGGCAAGATTTCCGATTTGGCGCCACGTGGCGGCCGTCACACTCGGTGCCCGGCTCCAGCCGTTCCACGCCAGGCGGCGTTCGCGCGGCGGCTAGACAGGGGCGCCGGTCGGGCCGATCGCGTCGGTCGAGCCGATCGGGCCGAGAAACGCCGACGGGCGGCCCCGCCGCAGCGGAACCGCCCGTCGAGCGGGAAGGAGTGGCGGCTAGTCCGCCTGCTCCTCCTTGCGCCCCAGCGGCAGCAAGGCGGCACCCGGGATGACGATGAGCCCGATACCGGCGATCAGCAGGTACCACGGGACCTGGGAAACCGGAGTGTCCGCGGACGGGATGCTGTCCGCGTCCTTGAAGCTGTCGATGTTGCGGCCGATGTCCTCGACCATGCCGTTGAAGCGGGCGAGGATGCGCGGGGTTTCCTGCAGGCCCTTGCCGAGCGCCTGGTACTGCGACGCCATACCCGCGGTGTACTGGTCGGCCGACTGCCCGCTCATCGCGGCCAGCGTCGGGATCGCCTTGGTCTGCATCTCGTTCGCGAAGGCGGTCAGCGTCTGCATGTCCTCGTGCATCTGCTGGTACTTCGGCTCGGAGAAGACCGGCCGGAAGGCGTTGAACATCTTCTCGGCCGACTTCGTCTTGTCGATCTGGTCGGTGGCCAGCGTGCCGGCCACCAGCAGCGCGCCCATCGCCACCGAGACGCCGAGCGCGACCGTCGGTATCACCGAGCGCCGGCCGCGGATCGAGAAGAAGAGGCCCGCGCCGCCGACCACAGCCAGGATGATCCCGGGGATCAGGAAGGTGTAGGTGACCGCGGTGTTCGGGACGTCCGCCGTGGGGATCTCGTCCGCCTTGCGGAAGTTCTCGCCCTGCGCCTCCATCGTGCCGACGACCGCCTCGAAGCGCGGCATGATCGTGTCGACCTCGGTGAGGCCCTTCTTCACCGCGGGGAACGCCCCGAGCAGCACCATGAACTGTTCGGGCGTCTGGTTGTTGCGCGCGGCCAGCTGCGGGATCGTCTCGGTCTTGAGCTGCTTGAGCATCGCCTGCATCGTGACGAGGTCGTCATGGCTGGTCTTGAGCCCCTCGACGGACATGCCGTCGCGGAACGTGTTCTGGACGTTGTCCACGCCCTGGGTCTTCTTCGGCATGCCGTCTGCCAGGGGGAAGATGATCAATCCCACACCCAGCAGGAACACCAGTGCCAACGCCACCTGGCGGATCGTACGCACTAGCCCGGTTCTCCCTTCGCGCGCCGCGGGGGCCAGGGACCGTTCGGGTCCGCTCGGGCACCGGCCCGCAGGAGCGTTACTTCAATCGGATGGGTCACTCGCGGGTGAGATCTTTGCAGCCGCGGAGCCTGCGGTCACCTACTCGCCAGTAACTGGTGGGGAATGTCACGCGATCGAGATCTTCGCGAGCTTTTGACCCTGTCAACGTCGAATGACCCCCGCTACGGTGCGCGAGTGAACTTGGAACCGACAGAGGACCAGAAGACGGTCCGGGACGCGTTCGCGAGGTTCTTCGCGGACCGCTGTCCGATCAACGTGGTGCGTGACGCCGAACCCCTCGGGCACTCCCCTGCCCTGTGGGCCCGGCTGCGCGAGACAGGCGCGCCCGGCATGGGCGTGGACGAGAAGCTCGGCGGGGGCGGGGCGACCGCGATCGACCTGCTCCTCCTCATGCAGGAAGCCGGCAAGGTGCTCGCCCCGGTCCCGCTGGCCGAGCACCTCGCCGCCACCAGGACGCTGGCGCGCACCGCGGCCGGCCGCGACGCGGCCTGGTTCGGCGACGCCGTCGAAGGCGACATCATCGCGGTGCCCGCACTGCACCCGGCCGTGGACGGAACCGCCCGGCTGGTGCCCGGCGGCGCGGTCGCCGACGTCGTGGTGGCACTGGACGGTGACGAGCTGGTCGCGGTGCGTTCCGACGCCCCGATGACCGCACCTCCGAACCACGCGTGCGCGCCGCTGGCCGACCGGGGCGTGCGGAACGGCGACCGGATCGTCCTCGCGGACGGTCCCGACGCGGAGGCACTGTCCGCCCGGATGCGGGCCGACTGGCAGCTCGCCACCGCGGGCGCCCTCGCCGGTCTCTCCGCCCGGGCCCTCGAGATCGGCATCGCCTACACCCAGGAACGCCGCCAGTTCGACCGCCCGATCGCCGCCTTTCAGGCCGTGCAGCAGGGCCTCGCCGACCTGGTCGGCCCGATCGACGGCACCACGCTGCTCGCCGCGCGCGCCGCGTGGGCGGACGACTCCGGCGACACGGCGGAAGCCGCCCGCCTCGCGTCGATGGCGTTCCTCGCGTGCGCCGACGTCGCCCGCAACACGACCTACCGCTCCCTGCACTACCACGGCGGCTACGGCGTGACCCTCGAATACGACATCCAGCTCTACTTCCGCCGGGCCCGCGGCTGGCCGCTCGTGCTCGGCGACCCGGACGACGAATACCTGCGCCTCGCCGACCGCCTGTTCGGCCCGGCCGCGCCGGAGGTGACCCGCTGATGGACTTCGCCCCGAAGCCTTCCGTCGAGGAGTTCCGCGCCTCGATCCAACGGTTCATCGCCGACCATCTGACCCCCGAGATGGTCGAACGCGCCCACCGCACGGGCACCTTCCACGACTGGGAGTTCCACCGCGCGCTCGCCGCCACCGGCATCATCGCCGAAGGCATGGCGGGCGCCGGCCGGGAGAGCGGCCGCGACCCGCTGGAACTGTACGTGCTGTTCGACGAAATGGGCCTGGCCGGCGCGCCCTTCTACGGGCTCGCCAACGCCATGCTCGTGGCGGGCGTCATCGAGCAGATCGGCAGCGAGTTCCACGTCGCCGAGGTGCTGCCGAAGTTCCACAGCGGCGAAGCCATCGCCGCACTCGGCTACACCGAACCCGGCTCCGGCTCCGACGTCGCCGCCGCGGCCACCCGCGCCGAACGGATCCCCGGCCACCCGGGCGACGAACCGGTGTGGCTGGTCAACGGGTCGAAGATGTTCACCACCCTCGTCCACGAGGCCGGCTACATCATCCTGCTGACCCGCACCGACCCCGATCTGGCCAAGCACCGCGGCCTCACGATGTTCCTGCTGCCGATGGACCTGCCGGGCATCGAGTTCCAGGCCGTCGAAACCATGGGCGGCGACCGCACGAACATCACCTACTTCACCGACGTGCACGTCCCCGACCGGTGGCGGCTCGGCGAAGTCAACGGCGGCTGGGACGTCATGAAGGTCGCGCTCGCCTACGAACGCGGCGTCTTCGGCAACATGAACCAGGGCGTCACCCTGCTGCGCCGCTTCGTCGACTGGGCCCGCACCGCGGAACGCTCCGACGGCACGCGGCTGATCGACGACCCCGCGGTGCGCCGCCGCTTGGCGAAGATCGCCGTCGACAACGAGGTGACGGCGCTGCTCGCGATCCGGCCCGCGCTGATCGCCAGCCAGGGGAAGCTGCCGACCACGGAAGGGTCGGTGGCGAAGCTGTACGCGAGCGAGGCGTACAACCGCGCGGCGGAAGCCTGCCAGGAGATGGCGGGCGTCGCGGGCCTGCTGTCGCCGACGCACGCGGCGGGCGAGGAGTGGGGATTCGTCGACCTCGCGGCGCGCGATGCGCCGGTGACGACGATCTACGGGGGGACCAGCGAGATTCAGCGGAACAACATCGCCGAGCATCGGTTGGGGTTGCCGCGGGCTCGGTGAGATCGGCTCGGACGGGGGCTCGGCGTTGAGTGCTTGGACGCGGGTCCGGCGTTTTGGGGCGGCGGCGCGGGCTCGGTGAGGTGGGCTCGGGCACAGGCTGTTGTGACGGTTCGGGCCCGGTGGGCGTGGGCACGGACCCACCGGCGCGGGCCCGGTGCGCTGCGGTGGCGGTGGCGATGGGGCTGGGTAATGCTGCCGGCTGTGTCGCCACCGATGCTGCTGTCGTCGCTGCCGACGTCGCTGTCGTCGAGCTGACGGTGTGCCAGGGGGCCCGGACTGCTGGGGAGTTCCCGGTGGTCGCGGGCCCTTTGGCGGGCGTGGGCGCGGGGCCGCGCGCGGGCCCGCTCGTGCGCGCGGGCGTGCGGGCGGTGTGCGCCCCGGCTCGCGTCTGCGGGATTTTTACTGCACTTCGACGCGCCGAGCGTCCGTGATCACCCGTCCGGCCCCTTCACTTCTGGCAGACTGCGTCCCCGTACGGTGGGCCGGATCCGTGGGTGGCGCGCGTCCGCAGCCCAGGAATCGGCCCGACCGCGGGAACGGCGTCCGTGCGCCGGGATCGGGCCCGACGAGGGAGTGCGATGCGGGCCCTGCACCAAGACGAACCGCTGCGGATTGGCGGCATTCGGCTCGTCGGCGTGCTCGGCGAGGGCGCGATCGCCCAGGTGTTCGTCGGCGCCACCGCCGAGGGCAAACCCGTCGCGGTCAAAACCGTCCGCGCCGCCGCCGCACGCGAACCCGGCTTCCGCGCCCGCTTCGCCCGCGAAGTGTCCGCCGCGTCCCGCATGGAGAGCCGCTACGCCGTCCCGGTCGTCGACGCCGACACCGCCGGACCCACACCGTGGTTGGCAACTGCCTACCTGCCCGGCCCGTCGCTCGCCGAAGCGGTGGAAACCCACGGCCGGTTGCCCGGCCGTACCGTGCGCGCGCTCGCCGCGGGCATCGCCGACGCCCTCGCCGCCCTGCACGAAGTCGGCCTCACCCACGGCCGGCTCGCCCCACACCACGTCGCGTTCGCACCCGACGGCCCGCGCATCGTCGACCTCGGCGTGGCGCGCAGCCCCGACGGGCCGACGGTCACCGACCGGGGTGTCGTGGTGGGGACGGTCCTGCCGTCGCCCGGCTTCCGCTCCCCCGAACAGTTCGACGGGCGAACCGCGGAGGCCGCGTCCGACGTCTTCTCGCTCGGCTCCCTGCTGGCGTTCGCGGCCACCGGAATCCCGCCGTTCGGCGCCGACGACGAAGCCGGCACCGGTGAACGCGTCCTGCGGGGCGACCCCAACCTAACCGAACTCCCCGACTGGCTGAGCGAGTTGGTTGCCGCATGCGTCGCCAAGGACCCCGCCGACCGGCCGACGGCGGCACAGATCCGTACCGCGACCGCCACCGAGGAAGACGGCCTCGGCTGGCTGCCGAGCACCCTGGCCGCGGAGGTCGCGCAGCGCGCGGCGGCGGTGTGGGGGCTCACGGCGGACGGGACGCCGCGGTTGGGGACGGACGCTCTCCCGGCCGACGACTTGCCCACGGAGGTGGGCGCGGAGGTGGACGGGGCCGCCGCGCAGCCGATCGTGGCGGGACGGCCGTCGGGGAACCGGCTCGTCGACGACCTGATGACCGGCTTGGCGGGCGCGGCGCTGCGGATGAGCGGCACGGCGAGCACGTGGGACGCGTTCGCTCCGCGGCGCAAGGCGTCCGAGGACGGGCTGCGGGACATGGCGACGCAGCACGAGTCGGCTGGTGCGGGCGCGCCGAGCGGGGCGGGCACTGCGGCGGGTTCCGGTTCCGGGGGGTCCGGGGCGGCGGGGCGGCCGTGGCCGGACGAGGCTTCCCGGCCCGGGGGCGGGACGTTCCAGCGGGACCGGCTGCGTGAGACGACGTCGGCGTCGGCGGCGCGCGAGGACGTCGTGGTGGCCGCAGAGGACTTGGTGGTGAGCAAGGCCGCAGCGGAGGAACGATCCGTTCCGCCGCGTCCGAACACCCCGCCGCGTCCGACGAACGCGCCGAAGGGGTGGGCGCCGCCGCGGCCTTCGACGCCGCCGGACGCGGGGGCTGCGGGGGCTGCGACAGGTGGCGGGGTGTCCGCGGGGGCGGTTCCGCCGCGGCCTACGGCGGCTCCGCCGGCGAAGGTACCCGGGCAGGTGCCGCCTCGGCCGGTGGTGGATCCGCCGAGTGGAGGTGGGGGTTCCGGCGGGGGCGAGGAGGCCGCGCAGGAGTCTGTGGCCGACGTGGTCGAGGCCGTGGGGATGGTTCCCGGGGCTCGGTCGGGGGACTCCGCTGCATCGGGTCCTTCGGGTCCTTCGGCGACGGTGATACCGCCGCGGCCGGAGACGCCGCCGAAGGCGGGGCGGTCTGGGGTTGGCGGGAGCGGGACGTCGGCGTCGGCGTCGGCGTCGGCTGACGGTGTGGCGGCTGCCGCAGCGCCGGTCGGCGTGCCGCCGCGGCCGCTTGGCCGACCGACGGTGCCGGCACAGGCAGGGGCCGGGGACGAGAGCGGTTCGGCCGTCGGGGCGTCGGACGGTACCGCGGCTTCGACGGCGGACGGCGCTGCGGCGACGGCCGACGGCTTTGCGTGGCATGGGCTGCATGCCGTGCCCGCGGAGTCCGACGCGGAGATGACGGCACAGCTGCGCGTGGTCAGCCGACGGCGGCCGATGCGGCAGCGGCGGCATGGCGCGGTGGCGAAGCCCGCCGAGGCGCCGACGGTGTCCGACGAGCGGTCTCCCGACGGCCCGTCGGACTCCGGCAGTACGGCGGATCCCGCAAACGTCGTAGGACAGGCGGACGGCCCGTCCGGCAGCCTGCCGGACGGAACCACGAGCCAGGCGACGGGCGAGGCCGCAGAGGCCTCCGTGGCGACTTCTTCGGCGGCGCGAGAAGCCGCGGAACCCTCGGCCGAAGGCCGGAACGACGGACCCGACGACGGCTGCGTGGCGGCAGACGGCGACGTCGTGGATGCGGTGCCCGACAACACAGCCGATTCGGAGGGCGACGAAGCCCGTTCGACCGATGCCGCGACACCGCCTGCCATGGCGACCGCGAGCGACGACGTCGCGGTGCCGGGTCCACGGTCGTCGGCGGACGACGCCGCAACGCCCGAAGCCTCCGAACCGGGGCGGTCCGCGGCGGACCGAGCGGCAGGCGATACGGTCCCCGGCTCCGCCGCGGTGAACGGCTCGGCCGGACCCGTTCCCGACAGCGCGGGACGAGCCACCGATCGGACCGCCGCCCCTGTCACGCAGCCGAATTCCGGTGACCGGCGCAGCGGTGCGGAGGACTCCGATGAACCGGGAAGCGACGCCGAGCGCGGTACCGACGGCGTAGCGGACGACGCGGGTTCCGCAACCGCGGATACGGCGGATGCGGGTTCCGCAACCGCGGATACGGCGGACTCGCTTCAGGTGCCGGTGGATTCGACGACGTCCGAAGGCGCTCGGAAGCCTGCTTCCGGCACCGACACCGCGGACCCGACGTCGGTGGAGCACTCATCCGCGTCTCCCCCGGCCGAGGCCGCCGACGGGTCGGCGCCTTCGTCGGCCGAATCGGACGCGCCGACGCGTGGCGAGGCAGTCGGCGCAGCGCAAGTGGGCAAGTCGCGCGACCGTGCGGATACCCCGAACGCCGTGGCCGCCATGACCACCCCTGCGGCAACCGCTGCCGACGCACCCGCGCCTTCCGCCGCTTCCGCCTCGGAGTCGACGACCGGACAGAGCAACGAACGCGCAGCCGCCCGACCGAGCGGGCGCCGCGACCGTGCCGAGAGCCCGGGCGTGGGGACGGCCGGCACCACGGAGACGTCGGTACCGACGGCCCCGTCCGCATCGAAGTCGAGGACGGTGCAGACCGAAGCAGTCGGCTCACCGCAACCGGGCAATCCCCAAAACTCTGCGGGGAACCGCACCTCCGAGGCCTCGGAGACGCCCGCGCCCTCGGCCGGTTCCGCCCGGGGGTCGACTGAAGCGCAGGACTCCGACGCACCCGCGGACTGTCCTGCCTCGGCGGACGCGTCGGAGACTCCCTCGGTCGCCGAGCAGGCTCCAAGCTCGGCCCCCGGGCAGGCATCAGGCTCGGCCCCCGGGCAGGCTCCAGGCCCGACCGCTGAGCAGGCTCCAAGCTCGGCCCCCGGGCAGGCTCCAGGCCCGGCCGCCGAGCAGGCTCCAAGCTCGGCCCCCGGGCAGGCTCCAGGCCCGGCCGCCGAGCAGGCTTCGGATGGGCCGAAGGCCGACGAAACGGCGCCTGGTGCGACGTCCGCTCCTGCGGCGGACAGCGCGGATCGTGCCACCGGGGCCGCCGCCGCAACCCCCGACGAAGCCGCCTCGGACCCGGACGACTCCGACGCGCCCTCGGAGACCGCCACTGCCGGACCCGCCACAGGCCGGACGGCGGACCAGGACCCAGCCGCGGACGCAACTGCCCCGCCGCGCGGACGCCCCCGGCGTCCCGGCACGTCCACCGCCGACTCGTCCCGCGCCACTCGCCCGCGGCGCCCGCATACCCCCACGGCCGCCGAACGCGCTGCCGAGCGGGCCGCGGAGCATGCCGAAGCCCGGCGCGCCGCGACGCAGCGGGCGGAGGAACGGCGGGCTGCCCAGCGTCTCGCCGCGGAGCGCCGCGCGGAGGAACGCCGCGAGGAAGCCCGTCGCGCGCAAGAGCGCCGGGCCGAGGAGCGGCGTGCCGCGGCGACCGGTGCGCGCCGTCGGCCGCGACCGGAACAGGAGAACGGCGGCGAGTCCGGTCCGGGCTTCGACGCACGCGCCGGGGACATCGAAGTGATCGACGCGGAACTGGTCGACCCCGACGAGCCGTTGCCGCCCCTGGTGTCGTCGCAGGAACTCCTCGGCTGGTTCACCGAGGCCCTTCCGGACCGCCCGCAACGCCCGGAACCGACCGCCGCCTCCCGCACCCGGAACGGCGCGGACGAAGGCGGGCAACGCCGAGGCCTGTTCGGCCGCAAACGCCGCGCCTAGGCGGCCTCCTGACGCCTTTGTGACCGTCGGACGGCGCACCAGCCGGGTCGTGTGGGGACGGGGCACTCTCAAGCGGGCCAAGGCTGAGGCCTGTGCCGAGAATCGCTATCCGCAAAGCTACTTTGCGGATAGCGATTCCGCCGGAGCGCCGGCGGTTGCGGCGACGTCGACCACGGCCAGAGCACGAAGACAGCACACCGACTTCGGGCCGCGGGCCGGGAACATGGCCGTCGCGGAACTGGGTGAACCCGACAAGCCGTTCCCGCCCTGGTGTCCTCACGGGGACTTCTCGGCTGGTTCCGCGGGTCCTGCCCTACCGCCCGGACACCGCGGCAGGTCGCTGTGCCGGGACGGACGCCAACGCCGGGCTGCGGGCTGCGGGCTGCGGGCTGCGGGCTGCTCAAGCGCAAACGCCGGGCGTAGTGCGGTCTCCGGGCATCTCAGCGGGTCGTGGCAGTCCAGTCGGCGGGCAGGGTGTAGTGCCGGCCCGGGCGCCAGGCCGGTGGGGCCGTCACGAGGTCTTCGAGTGAGGCTCCGGTGAGCAGGCAGTCCAGGGCCCAGCGGTTGGCCGAGTGGGCGATCAGCAGGACCCGGGTGCCGTTCCGGCGGGCGGCCAGGTCGTGCAGGAACGCGTCCGTGGCGGCGAGGACCTGGCGGTAGCTCTGGCCGCCGGGGAAAGGGTCGTCGATGCGGTGGAGCCGCTGGGCGGCGATGCGGGAGACCGGGCTGCCGTTGAGGTGGCCGTAGTTGCATTCGCGCAGCCGGGTATCCAGGTGCAGCGGTGGTGTTCCGTCGGGGAACGCGATCCGCGCGGTCTCGACGGCTCGGTGGAGGTCGGACGTGAGCACGGCCGCGAAGCCGCCGGCGCGGCGGCGTTCGCCGAGTTCCGCGGCCTGGCGGCGGCCGAGTTCGGAGAGCCGGCCCGGGAGCCAACCGGTGGCGATGCCCGATTCGTTGTCGGTAGTGGTGGCGTGCGTCTCGTACACGATCTCGACCGCCATCGGCGCTCCGTTCCCAGGACCGAGCGAACACACCAGCCCCAACCCGCCCGTCGGATTTCGGCAACTGTCCCCCTTGCCCCGCCCACCCCCACCCGTCCCTTTCCGGGCATCCGATCAACGTTACGCCCCACCCGCGTGCACCGTCCCGCTTCGCCGGAACCCGCACTCCGTGCCCCCTGCCCCGGCCTAGCGTCGCTGTCGCTCCGCCTGCGCGTCGTGTCCGGTCTGTCCGCCTCTTCGGCGGCCGTACCCGGCCCACGAGGGCGCGGTCCGCCTAGCCACGCCGTCCGGGTGCGTCGAATGAGACCTCGCAAAGCCGCACAACCCCGCAAGCCCCGCGATACGCCACCCACCGGCGTACCGCTCCCCGCGCTGCCCGCGGCCATTCCCCCAACGATCCCGCCGCCTCCATCACAGCCCGCGGAGCCACCCCAGCCCGCGGAGCCACCCGCAGACCGACCCCATCCCCATCGCCCCCCGAACCTCACCCCGCCCCACAACCCCACCGCCACCGCCCTCCTCCACAAGAACCTCGCCCTGGTGGCCCCCCGCGCCGACGACCTCGTGGCGCACTTCTACGCCCTGCTCTTCCTCGAGCGCCCCGACCTCCGCGCGATGTTCCCGCCGATGATGAACGCGCAACGCGACCGCCTCCTCGCCGCCTTGCTCAGGCTCAGCACAGGAGACCCCGACGACCACACCGGCTTCCTCCGCCAACTGGGCCGCGACCACCGCAAATACGGTGTCCTCCCCGCCCACTACACCGCCGTCGGCCACGCCCTGATCGGCGCGCTCGCCCGCTACAGCGGCAGCGGCTGGAACCAGGCGACCCAGGACGCCTGGCTCGCGCTCTACACCTGGGCATCCGACGTCATGATCGACGCCGCCGAGCAGGACGCCGCCGAGTCCCCGCCCTGGTGGGACGGCACGATCATCGCCCACGAGCGCCGCGGCTCCGACATCGCCGTTCTCACCGTCGCCCCCGACCGTCCGCTGCCGTACCGCCCCGGCCAGCACGTCACCGTCGAAACGCCCTGGTGGCCGCGCGTGTGGCGGCACTACTCGATCGCCAACGCGCCCCGGCCCGACAACCTCCTCGAACTGCACGTGCGTGCTGTCCCCGCCGGCTGGGTGAGCCGTGCGCTGGTCCACAAAGCCGCCGTCGGCGACCACATACGCCTCGGCCCCGCCCGCGGCGCCCTCGTCATGCGGGGCGAATCCCTGCGCCGTGCGCTGTGCATCGCCGGCGGGACCGGCCTCGCCCCGATCAAAGCCCTGGTCGAGCACATGGCCCAGCGTCAGCTCGCACACCAGGCGCACGTGTTCATCGGCGCCCGGCACAGTTCGGAGCTGTACGACCTGCGCGCCCTCAGCGCGATGGCGGACATGTACCCGTGGCTGCACGTCGTCCCCACCGTCTCCGAGGACCGCGACTTCGGCGGCGCCCGCGGCACGCTCCCGGACATCGTCGCCCGCTACGGCACGTGGCAGGACCACGACATCTTCATCAGCGGCTCGTCCGCGATGGTGCAGGCGACCACACGGCGGCTGACCGCCGACCTGGGGGTGCCGCCCGCCCGGATGCTGACCGAGAGCCTGGACACCGTGGCGCACGGAGACCGGCTCTTGGGGGCCGGTCGACCCGGGGACTAGCGTGTGACCCGCACCCCCCAGGGCTCGAAAGGCAGGCGCACACTCATGGTCACCAAACCACCCGTCTCGGATGTCGACGACAGCGGGATGACCGTGGGCGCGCCGAAGCGGTTCGCCGCGGGTGTTCCGGCGATCCTGTCGACGCTCAAGCACGCGGGGCGCGAGATGGGCGTCAAGCGCAGTGCGCAGACGCTGCTCAAGGTGAACCAGAAGGACGGATTCGACTGCCCCGGCTGCGCGTGGCCGGAGGGCGACCACCGGAGTCCGATCGGCGAGTACTGCGAGAACGGCGCGAAGGCGGTCGCCGAGGAGGCGACGCTGCGGCAGGTGACGCCGGAGTTCTTCGCGGCGCACTCGGCGGCGTCCCTGGCGGAGCGCACCGATTTCTGGCTGGGGCAGCAGGGGCGCCTGACGCATCCGGTGTACCTGGCGGAGGGGGCCACGCATTACACGCCGATCTCGTGGGACGACGCGTTCGGCGTGGTCGCGGAGGAACTCGCGGCGTTGGACTCGCCGGACCAGGCGGCGTTCTACACGTCGGGCCGGACGAGCAACGAGGCCGCTTTCGTGTACCAGCTGTTCGTGCGCGCGTTCGGCACGAACAACCTGCCGGACTGCTCGAACATGTGCCACGAGTCGAGCGGTTCCGCGCTGTCCGAGACGATCGGCATCGGCAAGGGTTCGGTGTCGCTCCAGGACCTGCACGAGGCCGACCTGATCATGGTGGTGGGCCAGAACCCGGGCACCAACCACCCGCGCATGCTGAGCGCGCTGGAGAAGGCCAAGCGGGCGGGCGCGCACATCGTCGCGGTGAACCCGCTGCCCGAGGCGGGCCTGATGCGGTTCAAGAACCCGCAGCGGCCGAACGGTATTGCGGGCAGCGGTACGCCGCTCGCCGACGAGTTCGCGCAGATCCGGGTGAACGGCGACCTGGCGCTGTTCCGGGCGCTCAACCGGATGCTGCTGGAGGCGGAGGACGCCGCGCCGGGCACCGTGGTCGACCGCGCGTTCGTCGACGAACACACGTCCGGCTACGAGGAGTTCGCGGCCGATGTGCGGGCGACGGACTGGGCGGACGTGCTGGAGGCGACCGGTCTGCCGCGTATCCAGATCGAGCGGATCCACGAGCGCGTGCTGAAGTCCCGCCGCGTCGTGGTGTGCTGGGCGATGGGCCTGACGCAGCACCGCAATTCGGTGCCGACGATCCGCGAGGTCGTCAACTTCCTGCTGCTGCGCGGCAACATCGGCCGACCGGGTGCGGGTGTGTGCCCGGTGCGCGGGCACAGCAACGTGCAGGGCGACCGCACGATGGGCATCTACGAGAAGCCGTCGGCGACATTCCTGGACGCGCTGGAGGCCGAGTTCGGGTTCGCGCCGCCGCGCGAGCACGGGCACGACGTGGTCGACGCGATCCGGGCGATGCGCGACGGCCGGGTGAAGGTGTTCTTCGCGGTGGGCGGCAACTTCGTGGCGGCGACGCCGGACACGCCGGCCACCGAGGCGGCGCTGCGGAATACCGCGCTGACGGTGCAGGTGTCGACGAAGCTCAACCGCTCGCACGCGGTGACCGGGCGGCGGGCGCTGATCCTGCCGACGCTGGGCCGGACGGACGCGGACGTGCAGGCGAGCGGGCCGCAGTTCGTGACGGTCGAGGACTCGATGAGCGCGGTGCACGCGTCGACGGGCCGGCTGCACCCGGCGTCGCCGGAGCTGCGGTCCGAGGTGGCGATCGTGTGCGGGCTCGCCGAGCGGGTGCTGGGCGACCGGGTCGCGGTGCCGTGGCGGGACTTCACGGGCGACTACGACCTGATCCGGGACCGGATCGAGCGGGTGATCCCGGGGTTCGCGGACTTCAACGCGCGGGTGCGGGTGCCGGGCGGTTTCGTGCTGCCGCACGGGCCGCGCGACGAGCGCCGGTTCCCGACGGCGACCGGCAAGGCGAACTTCACGGTCAACGCGCTGGAGGTGCTGCGGGTCCCGGACGGGCGGCTGATCCTGCAGACGGTGCGGTCGCACGACCAGTACAACACCACGATCTACGGGCTCGACGACCGCTACCGGGGCATCAAGGCCGGCCGCCGGGTGGTCTTCGTCCACCCCGCCGACCTGGCCGCGCTGGGTGTCGCGGACGGCGAGGTGGTGGACCTGGTGAGCGAGTGGAAGGACGGGGTCGAGCGGCGCGCACCGGAGTTCCGGGTCGTGGCGTATCCGACGGCGAAGGGCTGCTGCGCGGCGTACTTCCCGGAGACGAACGTGCTGGTGCCGCTGGACAGTACGGCGGAGGTGAGCAACACGCCGACGTCGAAGTCGGTGGTGGTGCGGTTGGAGCAGCGGGCCTGACGTCCCGTGGTGCCGGGGGCGTCGACGCCCCCGGCACTTGGCCGCGTCAACAGCTGCAGTCGCACCCGCCGCAGTCGCAGCAGTCGCACCCGTCGCAGCAGCTGCAGCAGTCGCCGCAGCCGGAGCAGCAGTCGCAATCGCAGTCGCAGTCCCGGCAGGGCCCCTTGCGCAGTTGGCCGGTGCAGGGGTCGTTGAACTCCTCGCGGCAGCACGCCTGGCAGGTGCAGCACAGGCCGGTCCAGATCAGGCACGCCAGCAGCGGGTTGTGCCGCCGGCCGGGCCCGCGGCCGCCGCCGCCCGGGGGCGGGTTCCACGGGCCGTTGGGCTGCTGCGGGTTCCAGTTGGGGTTGCCGTGCTGCGGCCCGAACGGGTTGCCGGGCTGCTGCGGCGGAGCCTGCGGATTCTGCTGCGGCCACGAGGCGGCCGGAGCCTCGGAGTTCCCGGGCGCCGCGGCGATCCCGAGCACCTCGGGCGCGGCGATCAGCCCGAGCCCGACCGCCGGTTCGCCTTCATGCCGGTGGTTCTTGCCCGAACACGACGCCCCGTGCTGCTTCTTCTTCGGCGGCGGGAACCCGGCGTGCGAGAACGTCCGGTCGACCGCGTTGTCGACCTCGTGCACCAGCAGGGTGTGCACCAAGCGCTGGTCGGTGAACACGGCATCGCGCAGCGCGAGCTTGATGCCGTGCGCCGCGTCGCGGCAGAGCCGGTAGGCCTCGTCGGGTCCGGTCCCGGTCGCCAACAGCGGGTTCCAGGACCCGGACTCGCGGTCCGCGTACACGTCCTCGACGGCGTCCAGCAGGTGCGCGAGGCGGCCGAAGAGCCGGCCGGCCTCGGCGAGCGCCTCGACGTTCTCCGGCCGCCCGGCGAGCACCGCGGTGTGCGCGAACGCCGCACCCGTCGCGGTCTCGGTCGGCTCGGTGACCGCCAGGATCGGCGTGCCGGGCCCGGCGAGCGCCTCGACGTCGCCCTGCCGCCGCACCGCGTCGGTCAGCAGCGCCGTGTCGAACCCGACTTCCTGCCCGGTGTCGCCGCCCTGCCGCGCCCACCGGGAGGCGACCTTCCGGGCCCCGCCGGCCACGGTCTTGCGCGCGAACACACCGTCGCGGTCGTCGACGTGGTCCTGCATCTTGGCGGACGCGAGAACCAGCGACACGGCCGCGGCCAGCCGGGCGCCTTCGCCGCGCGCGACCTCCGCCGTCCGCATCCCGCGCAGCGGACAGGGCCCGGCCTTCCGCCGCCCGGAGCCGTCCCCGGGCTCGGCCTGCGCCTCGACGAGGACCGAGATGATCAGCCCGTCGTAGTTCGTCGCCACCCGCGCTGCCTGCCCGTGGTCGTCGCGCAGCGCCAGGCACAGCCCGCACAAGTGCGCCATCCACGAGTCCCGCAACCCCTCCGCCAGCGAATGGCGGCACGGCCTGATGATCCCGAACAACGCGATCCCTCCCCGAGGCCGGTCCACCGCACGCGGTGTCCCCGGCAAGTCGTACTGGCCCAGGTCCCCCTGACAGACCCCTCCCTCGAACCCGCGACGGCACGCCCCCGGGCGCCACAACGACACCCACCCGTACCGACCCGCCGGTCCGACGCGCCTCAGGGTAGCGACCGGGTCGGCCGCCCGCTTCGATCCCGAGGGGCGGCCCGTGTCACCGCCGCCGTGGGTCGCAGTACCGTTCCCCCATGATCCTCGTGGTGTGTACCGGCAATATCTGCCGTTCGCCGATGGTGGAGGCCATGTTGCGGCATCACCTGGCGGGGGTGCCGGGGGCATGGCAGGTGGCGTCGGCCGGGACTCTCGGGTGGGGGGAGGCGGCGATGACCGAGGAGAGCGCGGAGGTGCTGCGCGAGCACGGGATCGCGCCGCATGCGCATACGAGTCGGAAGCTGACGGCCGAGATGCTCGACGAGGCGGACGTCGTCGTGGGGATGACCCGCGAGCACGTGTGGGGCATGACGGCACGGTCGGCGGCGGTGGAGCCGCGGGCGTTCGTGCTGGGCGAGTTGGCGCGGCTCGGGGAGAAGGCAGGGCCGCGGGGCGAGCTGACGGTGCGCGAGTGGGTGGCGCAGGTCGACGGGTTGCGGGACGCGCGGCGGATGGCGCGGGCCGACGACGAGTTGGCGGATCCGCTGGGCGAGCCGATCGAGACCTACCGGACGCTCGCCGACCGGGCCGAGGGCCAGGTCCGCCGGCTGGTCGCGTTGCTCACGCGCTGACGCCGGCCGAACACCTTCCCGGCAAGGGGTCGAAATCCGGTTCCGTCGCGGCTAGGCTCCACGGCCTGCCACGAAGGCAACTGTCCGGTCGCACAACTCGTGTGCGCACCACGGGGGAACAGGATCTCGGCACCCATGTCCAGCAGAGGTTTCGACGGCGCCAAAGGCATGCTCGGCGCCGTCCTCGGTCTTCTTCTGATCGGCGCGATAGCCGTCGGCGGTCTCGTCGGCTACCGCGCACTGTCCGACGGCGACAACACCGGCAACGCGTCCGCGACCGCCCCGGCGACCATCCCGGTCAGCACACCGCCGCCGCCTACACCGACGCCGGCCCCGACGCCGACGTTCACGCTGCCGAGCCCGGAGCCGTCCGCCACGGAATCGGCGTCCGCGTCCCCCGAGCCGGCCGACACCGGCCCCGGCTCCCGCACGATCGACCCCGAACTGCAGGCCGTCGCGGAGGCCGCCGTGGGCGACCGCAACATCGCGCTCGTCGCGCTGAACGTCGACAACGGCGAGATCGTCGCGATCACCGGCCAGAACGACGCGCTCTCCGGCGCGACCCCGCCCGGCTCCACGTTCAAGATCGTCACGTCGGCACTGCTGCTGTCGAAGGGCATCGTCAGCCCGAACGGTTCCGCGCCGTGCCCGGCCACCTCGAACGTCGACGGGCAGCCGTTCCACAACGTCGACAACATGGCGATCCCCGGCGCGACGTTCCGGCAGGACTTCGCCCGGTCGTGCAACACCGCGTTCATCGAGCAGCGCGGCAAGATCGGCACCGGCGACCTCGCCGACTTCTCCAGCACGTACTTCGGCCTCAACAGCAACGCCTGGCAGGTCAAACCGGGCCTGGGGACGGTCGACGGGAAGGTCCCCGCGGCGGGCAGCGAGAACGAGAAGGCCGCGCAGATGATCGGCCAGGGCAGGATCCAGATGAACGCGATGACGATGGCGTCGGTCGTCGCCACCGCCATCACCGGCGAATTCCACCAGCCGGTCCTGGTCCGCGGCGGCCCGGTGTACTCGACGAAGGCCAAGCTGCCGCGCTCGGTGACCACCGCGATCCGCGGCATGATGGCCGACTGCGCGACGAGCGGCACCGCGAAGGACGTGTTCCGCGGCATCCCCGGCGTCGGCGCGAAGACCGGCACCGCGGAGAAGGGCGGCGACACCACCGACGGCTGGATGGTCGCCTACCGCGGCAAGATCGCGGTGGCGGCGTACGCCCCCGGCGGCGCGTCCGGTTCGAAGGCCGCGGGCCCGGCCGTCGCCGAGTTCCTGCGCGCCGTCCCGGCCAACTGACCTCCGCCCCGGCCAACCGAACGGGGCCGCGGGCGTGCGCAACGTCATGAATTCCGCAGGCGCGCGTGCATCGCTCCGCGACCCCGTATCTGGCACCATGACGACGTGAGCGATCTTCCCGAGGGACGGCCGGGCCGTCCGGACACCCCGGCCGCGTCCGGCCGCCCGGTGGCCTTCGCCGGCGGCCGCGCCGAAACGTTCGTGGACCTGCTCGCTCTCGAGGAGATCGAGAAGAACATCTTCCGCGGGCACGTCCACGCGGGCGCCCCGCTGCGGGCGTTCGGCGGGCAGGTCGCCGCGCAGGCGCTGGTCGCGGCCGGACGCACCGTCATGTCCGACCGGCACGTCCACTCGCTGCACAGCTACTTCCTGCGCCCGGGTCGGACCACGTCGCCGATCGTCTACCTCGTCGACACCATGCGGGACGGCCGGTCGTTCACCACCCGCCGGGTCACCGCGGTGCAGAACGGCGAGACGATCTTCGCCCTGTCCGCGTCCTTCAAGGTGCCCGAGGAGACCCCCGAGCACCGCCGCGCGATGCCGGAGGTGCCGCGGCCGGAGGACCTGCCGGACCCGTACGAAGGCCTGCCGCGCGAAGCCCGCGACCACTACGAGGTCTCCCAGACCCGCCTCGTCATGGACATGCGCTTCGTCCCGCCGGAGAGCACCGCGGTCACCCACATGACCGACGGCATCCCGCACCAGCGCGTGTGGATGAAGGCCGCGGAGAAGCTTCCGGACGACCCGCTGCTCCACGTCTGCGCGATGGCCTACATGTCCGACCTGACCCTGGCCGGCACCGCGGCAGGCCCGCACATCACCGATCCGCAGAACCTCCAGATGGCCTCCCTCGACCACGCCATGTGGTTCCACCGCCCGTTCCGCGCCGACGAGTGGCTCCTGTTCGCACAGGCCTCGCCGACGGCCCAGGACGCGCGCGGCCTGGCGATGGGCGAGTTCTACGACCACCAAGGAATCCTGGTGGCAAGCGCGGTACAGGAAGCCTTGATCCGGCAGCACTGACCTTTCGGCACATAACCGGCGAACCCGACCTCGGCCGATGTCGGACGCACGTGCCACCTTTGCGCGCCGACGATGCCGCGTTCGACGCCGCCGAAGCCCGCATCCGCGCCGAACTGCCCGAGCGGGCACGGCAAGCCGCCGCCTGGGCCGAGGAAGCCGGACTGACGCCCGACCCGGACGCGGTACTGGCCGCCATGCAAGAGGACGAGACGTTCGCCGAGGATCTGTTCTTCAGTGTGCTCGCGGCGCTGGGGGTGCCGGGGATTCCGGAAGGCGAGGACTGAGAACCGCCTTGGACGGGTGACGAGGCAGCCCGTCACCGGGCTGCCCGACGCCGACTCGTTCGCTACAGGACCGCGTTGATCTTGTACACATACCCGCCCGGGGCCTCCGTCGCGTCCGCCGTCCCCGACGCCCGGGCGTACGCCCCGGTCCCGCCGATCACCATCAGCCGCATCGGGTCCGCAGTCCCCGGCATGACCGTGACGTCGCGGTAGTGGTGGGTGCCCTCGATCAGCAGCGTTCCGCGGCCGTCGACCGTGAGGCTGTGGATGCAGTGGGCGATCAGCCGCTCGGCGCGGGCCTTTTCGACCGTGCAGCCGATGCTCGCCTCGCCGACGCGCCTGTTGGTGGCGGTGTCGATCAGGCGGGCGTAGGTGCCCCACGTGGTGCCCTCGACCGCGTCGTGGGGTTTGCCGCCGCCGACGACGGCGGCGCGGTAGCCCGGTTGCGGGGCCGGGTCGGCGCCCGCGGCGCCCGGGGCGGCGAGCAGCGTCGCGAGGGCGGCCGAGAGGGCCACCACAGGGGCGGTGCGTCGGGCGAGGCGCGGCATCGGGTCCACCTTCGTGCGGCCCCGCCGGGTGCGGGGCATCCACGGCGATCGTGTGCATGGAGGGCGCGCGGCGGGCGGGTGCCACGCGGCGGAGTCGCCTGTTCGGCGCAGTCCTGGCTCGACCTCGGCTCGACCTCGGCGCGGTCTCTGCGCGGTCCGGGCCGGTCCGCCGGTGGGCGGGCCGGGTCGGGGTTCCCCCGCGGTGTCCGGGATTCGACGCCCGACTACGCCCCGTGACCACCCAACCCGTTTTGTGATCTTGCGCGGGGCGCGGCGGGGCCGCCATCGTGTGGAGGTGCAACAACCTCCGCGCAGTTCGCCATGGCCCGACCTCGACCGCCTGATCGTTTCCTCGCGGCCGGCCCGGGACTACGAGTTGATGTTCGCCCTGGAGTTGGCCGCGTTGGCGGGGCGTCGGGTGCTCGATTGTCCGGGTGGGGCTTCGTCGTTCGCGGCGGAGGCGGCGGATGCCGGGGCGGACGTGTCCGCGGTCGATCCGCTGTATGTGCTCTCCGCCGACGAGTTGCGCCGTCGGCTGGCCTCGGACGTGGAGCTGGCGTTCGGCGTGCACGACGAGCGGCCGGAGATCGACTCGGACTGGCTGGCGGAGCAGAAGGAGCGCTGGCGGGTGGCCGGCGAACGGTTCTTCGCCGACTACCGCCCGGACGGGCGGACACGCCGCTACCAGCCCGCCGTCCTGCCCGATCTCCCCTTCGCGGACGCCGAGTTCGACGTCGCCCTGGTGTCGCACCTGTTGTTCACGTACGACGCCGTCGACCCGGACGCAGGACTTCGCGAACTCCTGCGCGTCGTCCGGCCCGGCGGCACGATACGCATCCACCCGCTGGTGGCGAGCGACGGCGTGCCTTACCCGGTCGAGCGCGTGCTCGCCTGGCTGGAAGGGGACGGCCACCGCGGCGAGGTCGTCGAGGTCCCGTACGGCAAAGCGCGCGGTGTCGGGCGCAGCCTCATCGTCACGCGCGGGGCCGCCACGCGGTAGGTTCCGGGCGGACTCCGGGGATCAGGCCGGGAATCGACACGATCGTCACCCGGTAGTCGGTGCGGGCCAGCGGAGTCCACGGCTCGGTGATCAACGTGGAGACGCGGTACAGGAGTTCCCGGTCCGGGTCGTACCACTTGTGCTCGGGGCGGGAGTTCCAGCGCGGCGTCAGCGTGTGCCCGGACGACGCGAGGCCGCGTTCGCGGGCCGGGACGTGCTCCCAGCGGTGCTTCCAGTACGGGCTGACCGTGGCCAGGTAACACGTGACCGCGTCCAAGCGGCTGCGGCACGGCTCGTGGGCGCAGTGCCGCAGCCAGGTGGCTTTGAACGCGCCGATGAACCGGTCGAGGTACTCCCGCCGTTCGGGTGCGGGTTCGGGGAACGCCTTGGCCCCGTCGTGCCATTCGCTGCCGTCGCGGCTGACGGCGCGCCGTTTCTCGGAGAAGATCATGGCGAGCGAGTTGCGGCCGATCGTCTCGGGCGCGTCGGGCTCCAGCAGGTCGGAAAGCCATTCGCCGGCCGCTTGGTTGCTGCGGACGATCTGCCACCACGGCCCGGTGACGTAGGCGGGGACTGCCAGCGAGTCGACGAACTCGCCTAAATCACCGAGCGTTTCCGGTGCCTGGCTGATGCAGTCGACGACCGGCCTTCCCCGGTCGGCGGCTTCCGCGAGCGGGGCGATCTCCTCGGCGTCCAGCGCGAAGCCGGTGATGATCTGGTGCAGCGCATGGTCGCGCAGCGGCCTGGTGTGCTCGTAGTGCCGGTAGGTGGCCACGCCCGTGACCTGCGCGGCTTCGTCCTGGGTGTACCCGCGGTCGTGCCGCAGCCAGCGCAACGCTAGTGCGGAGGCCGGTAGTTGCGCCGTCCTGGTGCTGTCTCGTGGCATCGGCTCGTCGCTCCCCCGGCTCTGCCGGATCTCCGGCGGCGCCGATCATAGGTCGCGGCCGCGCTGCCCGGTAACCGTTCAAAAAATGGACGTTGCCCCGCAGCAAAGCACGTCGCGAGGATGGCCGCGAGGGCCGCCACCCTCGAAGCCGCCGCCGGCCACCTGACGGGTGGGACGCGGCGGGGCGCGTCGGGCCGCGTTCGCGGCCCGTCCGGAAGGCCGGGGGCCCGCACACCCCTGCCCCTGCATCGAGGTGTGTGCCGTGCCCGTCGTCCGGATCACCCGCCGCGGCCGCCCAACCCCGCGCCGGCGCGACCGCTCCGCCGCGCGCCCGTCGGCGTGGTCCCGCGAGCCCCTTTACGGGCGCGACGGGGCCACGCCCGGCGGCGGGCTGCCCGGGTTGGTCGCGGCGGTCCTGCGCCGTCCCCGAGGCAACGCGGGCCCGGCCGCCCGGGAGCCGTGGCCGGGCCCCGCGGACACCCTCACCGACGCCCAGCGCGGCGGCCGCACCTGCGTCGCCTGCGACACCCCCCACCCCACGCTGCGCCCGATCGGCCGCCTTGCGTCCGGCACGCCCGTCTTCGCCTGCCGCCCTTGCCGCACCGCCGCCCTCCGCGCCGGTTCCGCCGACCGCACCCCCTGACCGCACCCCCTGACCGCGCGGCCACCCGGCCCCGCGGCCCCCGCCCGGCCGTCGACCAGGCAGGCGCCGGCCGGGCGGGGCGGCATGAGCGGGAGACCGCCGGGGACGGGGTGACGAGACCTGCCGGTTCGCGGGCGGACGGGGCGTCGACGTCGCCGACGTTGCCCGGGTCGCGGCCCGCGTCCACGACGACGACGCCGTCCCGGGACCGTCCCCGAACCGCCCCAGGGCGGGTCCTAACCGGCCACTGCCCGGACGCGGACCGGGATGCCGTTGACGGCGGCGTTGCCGGAGATCGCGTCGACGAAGGTGCCGGGGGCGAGGATGTTGGAGTTCACGCCCGCGTGGCTGCGGGCCGTGTCCATGCGGGTGCCGGGTTCGTCGTGGCCCCAGCCGTGGGGCATGGAGACCACGCCGGGCATCATCTCGTCGGTGACCTGGACGGCGACCTCGATCACGCCTTCGTCGGAGGCCACTTCGGCGGGGCGGCCGTCGTGGAGGCCGCTGCGGGCGGCGTCGTCGGGGTGGATCAGCAGGGTGCACTTGTTGGACCCGCCGACGAGAGCCGGGACGTTGTGCAGCCACGAGTTCTTGGAGCGGAGGTGGCGGCGGCTGACCAGCAGCAGCGTCGACGGGTCGGCCACCCGGTCGAGATGGGCGCGGAGGCGCGGCAGGTCGGCGGTGATGTAGTCGGGGGCTATCTCGACCTTGCCGGTGGGCGTGGTGAGGATCTCCGCGACGCGCGGCACCATCGGGCCGAGGTCGATGCCGTCCGGGGCGGCTTTGAAGTCGGCGAGGGTGAGGCCGCCTTCGACCTGGCCGTAGCGGTCGCCCCACGGGCCGGTGCGAATGGACAGGTCGACGATGCGTTCCGGGCCGCCGTGGTCGTAGTGCGGCAGGATCTCGTCGGGGTCGAGGCCGCAGGCGCGGGCGAGGACGCCGAACCACATGTCGTCGAGGGCCGCGACGTCGACGCCCGCGGCAGGCTGTCCCGCGGCGATCGCGGCGAGGCGCAGCACGATTTCCCATTCGGCGGGCCGGTCCGGGTCCTCGGGCGCCACGACCGGCTCGGACCACTTGCCCGCGCTCCCGACCGCGAAGTTCCACATCAGGTCGTCGAAGTGCGGGCTTTCCAGCGGGCCGGGGCCGGGCAGGATGACGTGGGCGTGCCGGGTGGTCTCGTTGATCCAGTTGTCGATGCTGATCATCGCGTCGAGCTTGGGCAGCGCCTCGCGGAGGCGGGCCGCGCCGGGGGCGCTGACCGCCGGGTTTCCGGCGATGGTGATGAGCGCGCGGATGCGGCCTTCGCCTTCGGTGTCGATTTCCTCGGCGAGGCAGGACACCGGGACCTGGCCGAGGACTTCGGCGGCGCCGCGGACGCGGGAGTGCCAGCGTCCGAACGGCGCGCCGTCGGCGTTCTTGCTGCCCTGGGTGAGCGTGGCCACGGACCAGTTGACGGGCTTGGGGAACATCAGCCCGCCGGGGGTGTCGAAGTGCCCGGTGAGGATGTTGACGACGTCGACGAGCCAGCTGGCGAGGGTGCCGAACTCCTGGTTGCACAGGCCGATGCGGCCGTAGACGACGGCGGACTCGGCGGCGGCGAGTTCGCGGGCGAGTTCGCGGATGCGGTCGGCCGGGATGCGGCAGGTGGCGGCGACGGATTCGGGGGTCCAGTCGCGGGCGAGTGCGGCGACCTGGTCGACACCGGCGATGTGCGGGGCGGCGTCGCCGAGTTCCACGAGCTTCTCGTCGAACAGGGTGTGCACGACGGCCATGAGCAGCGCGGCGTCGGTGCCGGGGACGATCGGCAGCCATTCGTCGGCGGCGTCGGCGGTGCCGGTGCGGCGCGGGTCGATGACGACGACCTTGCCGCCGCCGCGGCGGATGCGTTTGATCTCGCCCATGATGTCCGGGCAGGCGAGCAGCGAGCCTTGGGAGGCCTGCGGGTTGGCGCCCATGACGACGAACAGGTCGCTGGTGCGGCGCAGGTCGGGCACCGGGATCGTCCACATGCCGCCGTACATGAGCAGCGACGAGACGTTCTTGGGCCACTGGTCGACGGTGCCGGACGAGTAGATGTGGTGGATTCCGGCCATGCCGATGAGGATGCCGGAGTAGCGGGCGAGCGCCATGTTGTGCGCGAGCGGGTTGCCGAGGAACGCGGTGAGGGCGCTGGGGCCGTGGGTTTCGCGGACCGGCCGCAGGAGGCGTTCGCATTCGGCGAAGGCCTCGTCCCAGGTGGCTTCGCGCCAGGTGTCGCCGGTGCGGATCATCGGGGTGCGGAGCCGGTCGGGGTCGTTCTGCAGGGCGCCGAGCGTGGTGCCCTTCGGACAGATGTGCCCCTTGCTCCACACGTCGTTCTTGTTGGGTTTGATGCGTTGCACCGAGTTGCCGGAGACGGTGATCTCCAGACCGCACATGGCTTCGCACAGGTGGCAGGTGCGCCGGTGCACGGTTGTCGTCGGTTCGGGGCCGGCGGCCCCGTTCGCGCCGGTGTTCGGGTCTACTGCGCTGGTCACGGCGTGCCTCCCCTGGTCGCGCTGAAGCGTCGGCGACTATGGCAGAGATGCCCTGCAGGATGAAGAGTGCGAGGAGTGCAGCATGCCCACCGTCGCCGATCAGCTGGTGACCGTTCTGCGGCAGGCGGGGGTGCGCCGCATCTACGGGGTGGTCGGTGACAGCCTCAACCCGGTGGTCGATGCGATCCGGCGTTCGGATGGCGCGATCGAGTGGGTGCACGTGCACAACGAGGAGGCGGGCGCGTTCGCGGCCGCCGCCGAAGCGCAGGTCACCGGGCAGCTGGCGGTGTGCGCGGGGTCGTGCGGCCCGGGCAACACGCACCTGGTGCAGGGCTTGTACGACGCGCAGCGCAGCGGCGCGCCGGTGCTGGCGTTGGCCTCGCACATTCCGGCGTCGCAGATCGGCACGGGCTTCTTCCAGGAGACGCATCCGGAGCTGCTGTTCCGCGACCTGGCGCAGTGGTGCGAGATGTTGTCGCAGCCCGAGCAGATGCCGCGGATGGCGCGCACGGCGGTGCAGCACGCGATCGCCGGACCGGGGGTGTCGGTGCTGGTGGTGCCGGGCGACATCGCGGACAAGTCGGCGTCGAACCCGGTCGGGCGCAGCGCGGTGTCCGCGTCGACGGGCGTGCTGTCGCCCGCGCCGGACGCGGTGGCGGCGCTCGCGGAGAAGATCAACGCGGCGTCCAAGGTCGCGCTGTTCTGCGGTGCGGGCGTGCGCGGGTCGCATGCGGCGGTGATGCGGCTGGCGGCGACGGTGCAAGCGCCGGTGGGGCACACGCTGCGCGGCAAGGAGTGGATCCAGTTCGACAACCCGTACGACGTGGGCATGATCGGCCTGCTCGGCTACGGCGCCTGCTACGACGCGGTGCACGACGCCGACTTGGTGGTGCTGCTCGGCACGGACTTCCCCTACGACTCCTTCCTCCCCGGCGCCCGCACCGTCCAGATCGACCGGGACGCGAGCCGTCTCGGCCGCCGCACGCCGCTGGAGCTGGCCGTGCACGGCGACGTCGGCGCGACGCTGGAGGCTTTGCAGCCGCTGCTGCGGCAGAAGCGGGACCAGAAGTTCCTGGAGACGATGCTGCGCAAGCACGAGAAGACGCTGAGCGGTGTGGTGGACGCGTACACGAAGGACGTCGACCACCACGTGCCGATCCATCCCGAGTACGCGGCCGCCATCCTGGACACGGTGGCCGCCGACGACGCGGTGTTCACCGTCGACACCGGCATGAACAACGTGTGGGCTGCGCGCTATGTGACTCCCAACGGTCGGCGGCGGATCATCGGTTCGTTCACGCACGGCACGATGGCGAACGCGCTCCCGCACGCGATCGGCGCGGCGTTCGCCGACCGGGAGCGGCAGGTGGTGTCGCTGTCGGGCGACGGCGGACTGAGCATGCTGCTGGGCGAGTTGATCACCGTCGTGCAGCACGGGCTCGGGGTGAAGACCATTGTGTTCAACAACGCGTCCCTGGGCATGGTGCGCCTGGAAATGCTGGTGGACGGCATGCCGGCCTACGGCACCGACCATCCCCAGGTCGACTTCGCCGCGATCGCGCGCGGCGTGGGCATGCCGTCGTGGCGGGTGACGTCGCCGACGGATCTGGAAGGCGTGCTGCGCGAGGCGCTGGGCACGCCCGGCCCGGCGCTGGTGGACGTGGTGACCGACCCGAACGCCCTGTCCGTGCCATCGCACTTCACGTTCGGCCAGGTCAAGGGCTTCGCGCTGGCGGCGGGCAAGACGGTGCTGGCCGGCGGCGTGGGCAGCATGCTGGACCTGGCGCGGTCGAACCTGCGGAACATTCCGCGGCCGTAGGGCGGCGAGGCACAGAGGCCGCGGAAGGCAGTCGCCGGCTCAGCCGCCCAGCGACACTCCCGGTTCGCGGACGAGTTCGGCAGCCAAGGCGGGTGTGGCGGCCAAAGCCCTGGTCACGTTCGCGGACTGGATGGAGCGGTTGACTGTGTTCGCCGCCACGTGAGGCCTCGGCACTTTCGTTTCCGTCGCGGACGCCAGCCCGACCGCCGCACGGTCGAGGCTCGCCTGCACGGCCTGCCCGGCACGCTCGCGGGCGGCATCGACCGACCGGGCCCCGTCGGGGGCGACCAACCACGCCGCGTAGGCCGCCGTTGTCGTCCGGGCCTGCTCGGCGGCGAGCCCCGCGTGGCGTACGGCCTCGTCGAGGCTCCGCTGGTGGTGGCGGCGGACCAAGGACGCCTTCTCGGCGCGGCCCCAGCTGTCTTGGATCGCCGCGTGCGCTCCGGCCGCGGCAGCCCGGCCGCCGAGGTCGGCGGCGATGTTGAGGGCGTGCGCCTGCCGGTCGTCGGCCGACCGCCTGCCGAGGAGTTTGTCCTTGGCGTCGATCTCGGCCGCGGCCCAGGTGTGGTCGAGCGAGGGCGGGGGCTCCGACGGCGGCCCGCCGGCTTGGTACAGCCTGCCGGACGCGGCGGCCGCCACGTGCCTGGTGACATGCTGCGCGGCCTCATCCAGCATCTCCCGACGCTCCTTCAGCTTGCGAACCTGCACCAGCGTGTTGTTCACGATGGTGTCGGCCACCGAGCCGATCGCGCCGACGAGCGCTCTGTCCCGATCCCCTTCCAAGGTGTCCCCATAGGCCTTCATCAGCGTGTGTGGGTCACGGCCCGCCGGCGGCGGAACCAGCAACGGCACACCATCGCTTCCGGATCCCCGCTCCCGCAGCGCCGCTTCGTGGCCTCGGACGGCGTTCAGCCGCCCCAGCAGGCTGCTGACCGCGGGCATGGCCACGTCCAACGGGGGCCGCTGCAGCGTCCATTTCATGTTGCCCGATGGCAGGACGACACCAGGCTGACGGATCGGTGTGCCAGGCCCGTCGGATCCGCTCACCCGTTCCTCCTCGGCCACCGGCGGTCGGCCCGGCAGCCGATCGGGACCGCCAATCTCGCATCGCCGAGCGCGCCGTGTCCACACTTGTCCGCTCAAAGAACGGCCTTCAAGTTGACGCTGGTTCAGCTTCGTCCCGAGAACGCGAGACGCAGAAGGACGTCGACCACCACGCGCCGATCCACCCCGGGTACAGGCGTGCTGCGCGAGGCGCTGGGCACGCCCGGCCCGGCGCTGGCGGACGTGGTGACCGACCCGAACGCCCTGTCCGTGCCATCGCACTTCACGTTCGGCCAGGTCAAGGGCTTCGCGCTGGCGGCGGGCAAGACGGTGCTGGCCGGCGGCGTTGGCAGCATGCTGGACCTGGCGCGGTCGAACCTGCGGAACATTCCGCGGCCGTAGGCGCGCGGGACTGACGTGGTCGGCTCAACCGGCCGGCGAACGGCCCGCTCCGGGGACGAGTTCGGCGGCCAGCGCAGGTACGTTCGAGAAGGCCCGCGCGATGGTGAAGTTTTGCATGGCTCCGTTGACCGCATCAGCCGACACCGGCGACCGTGCGGCCTTCATGTCCGTCGCGGACGAGAGGCCGGCCGCCACGCGGTCGAGGCGCGCCGCGGCCTGCCCGACGTGCCCGCGCGTGAGGTCGATCGTCGCTCGGGCACCGCCAGGGATCGTGAGCCAGTCGGCGTAGGCTTTGACTCCCCTCCGGCCCGACTCCGCGGCGAGACCCGCGTGGTACTCGGCCTCGGCGAGGCCCTGCCTGCCGTACTCGGCCGAGCGGTTCCCTGCCACGGTGTCGCCCCGCGCCCGGCTGATCTCGACGTGTTCCCGGGCGGCCGCGGCCAGGCCGCCGAGCTCGACCGCCACTTTGAGGGCGTCCATTTGGTGTCGGCCGCCCGGACTTCGGCCGAGCACCTTTTCCTTTGCGTCGATCTCCGCCGCGGCCCACGTGTGGTCGCGCGACCGTGTACGGGGCAGGCCGGGCTGTGCCCCGGCATCGGACGACCTGCCGAAAGCTGCCGCGGTCACGCGCCCGGCGACGTCCAGGGTGGCGGCCTGCATCGACGACGTGACCTGCGACGGGTCGAACACCGACGAATTGGTGAGGTAGTGCCGGGTTTTCTGCACGACCGCGTCCTTGACCGCCACGATTGCCTGGGTGAGTACGCCGTCGCGCTCGCGCTCCAAGTGCTCCCCGTACGCCGCCATCAGCGCGGCCGGGTCGGCACCCGCCGGCGGCCGCACCAGCAGCGGCACCCCGTCCGGGCCGGAGCCTGCCTGCCGCAACGCCTGTTCGTGCCCGCGCACGACGGTGATCCGCCCCTGCGCGGCCCCGAATCCCGGTGCGACCGCTTCCAGCGGCGGCGGCCGCCACGTCCAGTCCACATCGCCCAAGGGCAGCCCGGCTCCGGGGCGGTGCGGCGCCGCTCCGCTCTCGGATCCACCGTCGGGACCGCTCATGTGCGCCTCCTCGACCACCGGCAAGGCAGCGAGGCCGGGCTGCCTCGCCGTCGGCTCAATGTCGCACCGCCGCCCGCGTCGTGTCGACCATCACACGCGCATCCGCCGCGGCACCATCCACGCCGCGCGAATCCTCACGGCCGGCCGATCGTCCTTGTCGCCTCAAGGAACGACCCATAAGTTAACGCTAGTTCAGCTCCATTGGTCGATCCGGTCCGGGAACGCGAGACGCAGGGGGTCCGATGTCCGACGAGGTGCTGGTCGAGCACGCCGACGGGATCGCCGTCGTGACGATCAACCGGCCGCGCGCCCGCAACGCGGTGAACCACGCGGTGAGCGAGGGAATCGCGGCCGCACTCGACGAGTTCGAGGCGCGCAAGGATCTGACGGTCGCGATCCTCACCGGCGCGGGCGGCTCGTTCTGCGCGGGCATGGACCTGAAGGGGTTCGTGTCGGGCGACAACCCGATCCACGACGTGCGCGGCTTCGGCGGGATCACCGCCAAGCCGCCCGCGAAGCCGGTGATCGCCGCGGTCGAAGGCTACGCGCTCGCGGGCGGCTTCGAGATCGTCCTGGCCTGCGACCTGATCGTGGCCTCGCACGAGGCGCGGTTCGGGCTTCCCGAGGTCAAGCGCGGTCTGGCGGCGGGCGCGGGCGGCCTGATGCGGCTGCCGCGCCGGATCCCGTACGCCGTCGCCCTGCAACTGGCATTGACCGGCGACGAGTTGTCGGCAGTCGACGCGCAGCGTCTGGGACTGGTGAGTGCGCTGACCGCGCCCGGCGAGGCGTTGCCGGGCGCGCGGGCGCTGGCGGCGCGGATCGCGGCCAACGCTCCGCTGGCGGTCGCGGCGACGAAGCGGATCGTGGCGGAGTCGCAGGACTGGCCGGCGGACGAGGCGTTCGCCCGGCAGTCGCCGATCCTCTCTCCGGTGTTCAGGTCGGCGGACGCGCGGGAGGGCGCGGTGGCGTTCGCGGAGCGGCGGGCGCCGGTGTGGCGGGGCGAGTGACGGTGCGGCGCACGGCGGCCCCGGTCTGCGCCTGACCGCGCGGACTACGGCCGTTCCCGGCGCCGGATCCGGACGGCCATCCACAGGTCGAACCGGTCGCCGCCCGCGTCGAGGTGCCGGCCGGTCGCGGCCATGGCCTTGTCGATGCGGTTGCGCACGGTGTGCCGGTGGACGCCGAGGCGGCGGGCGGTCTCGTCCCAGGACCCGCCGGCTTCGAGCCAGGCTTCCAGCGTCGCGGCCAGCTCCCCCGACGGGTCGGCGGCGTCCAGCGGGCCGAGGACGGTGTCCGCGAACGCGGTCAGCGTGTCCCGGTCCGCGAGGTCGAGCAGCAGCGCGCTCGACCCGCCGTGCTCGGCTTCGACGGGGCGCCCGGACGCGCGGCTCAGCGGCAGCAGCGCCCGTGCCTGGCGGACCGACGACGCGGCCGCCTCCGGCGGGGTGACAGGGCCGATCCCGGCCGCCCGTCCCGGCGCGAACCGGTCGAGGACTTCGCGGACGTCGAGGTCGTCGCCGCAGACGGCCTCGACCACGCCGCCGCCGATCCGGACGAGGCCGCCGGGCAGGGCCAGGGCGAGGTCCGCGGCCAGCTCGGCGGCCGAGCCCGGGTCCGCACCGGCACGGGACGGCACGTCGGCAGCGGCCGGCCCCGGGGGCGGTCCGGCCTGGGCCGCCCCCGGGGCCGACTCCGCACGTTCTCCCCCGGTGGCCGTCTCCACCGCAAAGCCCCGCACCCGCTCCGCCCCCAGCCCCGCCCCCGCGAGCACGTCGCGCGCCTGCTCCGGCGTGGTCTCCGCGGCCAGCAGGCGGCCGAGCAGGGCCGCCCGCCGGCGCCGCACCGGCTCGTCGGCGAGGTGGCGCCGTTCGAGTTCCAGCGTCAGCAACGACACCAAGCCGGACGCCAGCAGCCGCTCCTCCGCGCCGATGTGTCCGCCGAGCACGAGCAGCCCGCGCAGCCGCTCGGCACCGAGCGGCAGCACCTCGACCCGCAGATCGCCGCGGATGCTGCTGCCGCTGCCGTGCAGGCCGCGCGCGGCGACCCGGCCGAGGAGGTCCCCGGCGGCGTCGGGGAGGGCACCCGAGGATCCTCCGGCCACCCCGTTGCCCGCGTCCGCGATCAGCCGCCCCAGCGGATCCGTCACCACCGCCGTCACCCCGGTCGCGACGGTCCACGCCCGCAGCGTCGCCGTCAGGCCCTGCCCCGACGCGGCCGCCGTGGTCAGCCGCCGCTGCGCCTCGAACGCACGTTCCAGCGCGCGCCGCTGCACGGCCGCCCGGGCGTCGAACACCGCCTTGGTCACCGCGATGAACGGCACCTCGTCAGGCACCGTCAGCAACGGCATGCCCGCCGCCTCCGCCGCCCCGACCAGCGGCTCGGGTGCGCTTTGGTGCGGCAGGTCGCGCCCCAGGCCGAGCACCAGGCCGCACGCGCCGGACCCGTCCGCGGCCGCGTCGCGCACGTACGCCGCACACGCCTCGTCCGTCATCGGCAGCAGCAGGCCGATCGTCATCAGCAGCTCGCCGCCTTGCAGCCACTGCCCCGGCGTCAGCAGCTCGGACACGTGCGCGGCCTCCACCGGGCGGCCGAGGTGCGCCGCGCCCGCGGCGACCGCAAGGCGAAGCTCCGGCAGCGCCACCAGGTCGGCGATCCGCACCACGTCCGTCCCGACGCCCGGCGCACCCGCGGAAACGCCCGAACCGCTGGAAAAACTGTCATCACCGGACATATCCCTGTGGGCATCCATGGACACAGTGTCGACGACTTTTCCCCAGGTTCGACAATTTTTCGATCGTTTACGGTTGTACGGCAGGCATACCTTCACGAGGTCATCCCTGCCGCGCTCCCCCAGGAGACCCGAATGGACACCACCGAACGCCCCGCCGCGGGACCGGTGAGAGTCTCCGGACTCGACGGACCCGCCCCCCTGTCCGGGCGCATCGAAACCCGGTCGATCGACTACGTGCCCGCGAACGAGCGGCACGGCAAGGTCTGGCACCAGGGCCCCTTCTGGTTCACCGGCAACTTCGTCCTCACCACGATGGTCACCGGCTTCATCGGCCCGTCCCTCGGCCTCGGCCTCGGCTGGTCGGTCCTCGCGGTCGTCCTGGGCGCGTGCTTCGGCACCTTCTTCATGGCGTTCCACGCCAACCAGGGCCCGCGTATGGGCCTGCCGCAGATGATCCAGTCGCGCGCGCAGTTCGGCCTGCGCGGCGCGATCCTGCCGTTCGCCGCCGTCGTGTTCGTGTACGTCGGCTTCAACGTCTTCAACGTCATCCTCGCCACCGAGGGCCTGCAGACCGTGCTGCCCGGCGGCAAGGTCTTCTGGTACGCCGCGCTCATCGGCGTGGCCGTGGTCCTCGCGATCATCGGACACGACCTGCTGCACCTGGTGCAGCGCTGGCTGACGTACATCCTCATCGCGGTCTTCGGCATCCTGACCGTCGGCGCGGCCGTCAACCTCGACGTGCACGCGCCCGCGACCGGCGGCGGCCTGGACTGGACGTCGTTCCTCATCGTGTTCTCCGCCGCGGCCGGCTACCAGATCAGCTACGCGGTCTACGTCTCCGACTACTCGCGCTACCTGCCCGCGAACGTCCCGGCCCGCAAGGTCATCTGGTGGACGTACGCCGGCGCCGCCGGGTCCGCCGCGTGGCTCATGTCGCTCGGCGCGCTCATCGCGTCCGCGCTGCCGGAGCCGAGCGCGATCGGCGCGATCCGGCAGGTCGGCAACGACATCATGCCGGGCTTCGGCACCTTCGCCGTGCTGCTGTCCTCGGTGGCGCTGATCGGCATCATGGCGGTCAACGCGTACGGCGCGATGCTGACCACGACGAGCGCGGTCGACGCGTTCCGGCCGGTGCGCCCGACGATCCGGGTGCGGGTCACCGGCATCGGCGTCATCGCGGTGGTCATCTTCGTCGTCGCGCTGGTGCTGCCGGACGACTACCTGGCGAACTTCAACGACTTCGTGCTGATGATGCTGTACTTCCTGGTGCCGTGGACGGCCGTGAACCTCACGGACTTCTACTTCGTGCGGCGCGGGCACTACTCCATCGCGGCGATCTTCGACCCGAAGGGCCCGTACGGGAATTGGCAGTGGCGCGGCATGGTCGCCTACGTCGCCGGCTTCGCGGCCATGGTGCCGTTCTTCAAGATCTCGTTCTTCACCGGCCCCGCGGCGGACGCGCTGGGCGGCGCGGACCTGTCCTTCCTCGTCGGCCTGCTGGTCTCCGGCGTGCTGTACGCGTGGCTGGGACGGAGTATCGACACCGCCGCGGAACAAGCCGCCGAAGCGGATGCGGACGCCGCGCTCGGCGCACGGGAGGCCTGACGTGGACGGCGCCGCGGCCGAGTCGGGGGCGATGGCCGGAGCCGGTTCCGGAACCGGCTCCGGGGTGACGGTGGTGGCCTGCGCGCAGGTGCGTTTGGCCGTCGGCGATCCGGCGGCCAACCGCGCCGCGACCCTGGACGCGGTCGACCGTGCGGCGGAGGCCGGGGCCCGGATCGTGGTGCTGCCCGAACTCGCCAACAGCGGCTATGTGTTCCGGGATGCCGCGGAGGCCGCGGCGCTCGCCGAACCGGTCGGGCCGCCGGCCGGGGAAGGGCCCGGAGCCGAAGCCGCGGGGCCGGCGGTGGCCGCGTGGACGGAAGCCGCCCGGCGGCACGGCATCGTGATCGTGGCCGGGCTCGCCGAGCGCGCTCCGGACGGGCTGATCCGGAACTCGGCGGTGCTGATCGACCCGGACGGAGTGCGCGCCGTCTACCGGAAGGCTCACCTCTGGGGACGGGAGAGCGAGTTCTTCGTGCCCGGCGACGCTCCCCCGCCGGTGGTCGCCACCGCGTTCGGCGACGTGGGCCTGATGGTCTGCTACGACCTGGAGTTCCCCGAATGGGTACGGCTTCCGGCCCTGTCCGGTGCCGAGCTGCTGTGCGCACCGGTCAACTGGCCGTACGCGCCCCGCCCGGAAGGCGAACGCCCCGCCGAGGTCGTGCGGGTGCAGGCGGACGCCGCGGTCAACCGCATGTTCGTCGCCGCGTGCGACCGGGCCGGACCGGAACGCGGCACCGACTGGGTCGGCGGCTCGGTCATCACCGACCCGGACGGCTTCCCGCTCGCCGGACCGCACCCCGGCGAGGAAACCCTGCTGATCGCGGAATGCCGCCTGGCGGACGCCCGCGACAAACACATCGGCACATACAACGACGTACACGCCGACCGGCGGCCGGAGCTGTATGCGCCGGTGGCCGTCGGCACCCGCGACACCGTTGGCGACAACCCCGCAAAGGACTCCCGATGACCGACCCCCGAGGCTCGCTTCAGGGCCCCGTCGACGCCACGCGCATCCCGCGTTTCGCCGGACCCGCCACCTTCGCGCGCCTGCCGCGCGCGGACGAGGTCGAGCACGTGGACGTCGCGGTGGTGGGCGTCCCGTTCGACAGCGGTGTCAGCTACCGGCCGGGCGCCCGGTTCGGCCCCGGGCACGTGCGCGCCTCGTCGAAGCTGCTGCGGCCGTACAACCCGGCGCTCGACGTCTCGCCGTTCGCCGAACTGCAGATCGCCGACGCGGGCGACATCGCCGTCAACCCGTTCGACATCGAAGACGCCATCAAGACCGTGGAACTGGCCGCGCGGGACTTCGCCGCGCGGGGCACCCGGCTGCTCACCATCGGCGGCGACCACACCATCGCCCTGCCGCTGCTGCGCGCCGCGGCCGCCGCGCACGGGCCGGTCGCCGTGGTGCACTTCGACGCGCACCTCGACACGTGGGACACGTATTTCGGCCAGCCGTACACGCACGGCACCCCGTTCCGGCGCGCGTCGGAGGAAGGGCTGCTGGACCCGACGCGCTGCCTGCACGTGGGCATCCGCGGGCCGCTCTACAGCGAGCAGGACCTCACCGACGACGGTGTCCTCGGCTTCCAGGTCGTGCACAGCGACGACTACCAGGACGCCACCGTCGCGTCCGTGGTCGAGCGCATGCGGGCCCGGCTGGGCGACGGGCCGGTGTACGTGTCCGTGGACATCGACGTGCTGGACCCGGCGCACGCGCCGGGCACCGGGACGCCGGAGGCAGGCGGCCTCACCAGCCGCGAGCTGCTCGGGACGCTGCGCGGCCTGGTCGGACTGAACGTGGTCGGGGCGGACATCGTCGAGGTCGCACCGGCCTACGACCACGCCGAACTGACGGGTGTGGCGGCCGCGCACACCGCGTACGAGCTGCTGTCGGTGCTGGCGCGGAACCGGCGGGACGGCGGCTGAGCGGGGGCCGAAACGGGGGACGGAGGAACGAGGGATCGGGGGACGGAGGAACGAGGAACAGGGGTGGAACGGGGGCGGAACCGTGGGCGCGGTCCCGGGGCACGGCGTGAGCCGCGGCCCCGGGGCTGTGTGCTTTTCGCGGTGCTTATGCGCTGAGCGGCCGGCTGGGATGGGTGTCCCGCCAGACCTCGCGCTGGGTGCGCAGCAGGTACGCGCCGAGGTCGACGCCGCGGCGCAACTGCGCGTAGGCGCGGTAGGCGCGGACGTAGGTCTCCTCGACGAGGGTCTCGGCGTCGGCGCGGTCGCCGTGCGTGAGGTGGAGGCCGACGGCGTAGAGCGTGTCGAGGTGGACCAGCGCTTCGTGTTCGAAGCGGCGGGTGAGGTCGGCGGGCTGCTCCGGAATCGCGGCCGCGGTACCGGGTGGCCCCGACTCCGGGCCGGGTCCGCGCGGATCCGCGGCATCGCGGCCGGGCGTGCCGACGGGCGTGCCCGAGTGCGGGGCCGACGGGCGGGCGGCGTCTTCGAGGCGGGTCGACATCGGGGGCTCCCGTGGTTGGCGAGGGGGTGGGCGGTGGCCGGCATGGGGTGAGCTGAGTTTCCTGGTCCTACCTTCCGATTTCCGGGTGGGCGGATCAACGGTGTTTTGGGGAATGCCGGGTGCCTGTGGCTTAACGATCGGATGGCAATCGACGGTGATGGCACGCATTCCGCATACGTTCGGCGCTGCGTTCGGCAGCGCGTTCCGCACTGCGCCCGCACTGCGCCCGCCCTGGGTCCCGCCCTGTGTCCCGCGCTGCATTCCGTATACGACGTAATACCGCCTAGTAATCGTCCCACCACACGCGCAGACCCCCGCACCATGGCGGGATTTCGCCTATGCCATCATCGACGCCGCGCAGTCGGCCTTCCGATTCCGCCCCGGCGCCGGGTGGGGTTCCCGACGTAACGCGCCCGGACGGAACGAGGCCTTGCCGAGCCCCTCCGCGGCCTGCACATCACGGCCGCCTCCTCCGCTCGTTCCGAAGGGAACCCCCCGCCATGGGGCACATCGACCACTTCTCCTCGGGTGCGCTCACACCCGTGCTCGCCTATGTGATGTCGTGCGTCGGCGCATCACTCGGCCTCCTGTGCACGTCCCGGGCCCGCGCGCTGACCGGCTGGGCCCGCGTCGCCTGGTTCACGCTCGCCGCGATCTCCATCGGCGGCACCGGCATCTGGGTCATGCACTTCGTCGCCATGCTCGGCTTCTCCGTCGAGGGCACGCCGATCCGCTACGACGTCCCGCAGACCGTGCTCAGCCTGCTGGTCTCCATCACCGTCGTGGCCGCGGGCCTGATCACCGCGGCGACCGGCAACGGCGGCTACCGGCGGCTCGCCGTCGGCGGCCTCCTGACCGGCTGCGGCGTCGCGGTCATGCACTACATGGGCATGTACGCGATGAACATGCACGGCCACCTGTCCTACGCCCCGGCCACCGTCGCCGCGTCCGTCGTCATCGCCGTGGTCGCCGCGACCGCCGCGCTCTGGTTCGCCCTCAACGTCCGCGGCCCGCTGGCCACGACCGGCGCCGCGCTGGTCATGGGCATCGCCGTGTGCGGCATGCACTACACCGGCATGGCCTCGCTGAGCGCGACCGTGCAGATGAGCACGGCGCCGGTCGCCGGTGCGCAGGCGAGCAACTTCATCGCGCCGCTGATCACCGGCATCAGCCTGTTCACGGTCATCACGCTGTTCGTCGTCGCGCTCTCCCCGACCGAGGACGAACTGCGCGAGGACGCCGACTTCGACGAACGCCTCGACCGGCTGTCCCGCGGCCGGCACGGCAGGCACGCCGGCACGTCGGGGCGGTGAGACGGAGCCGCCGGCCTGTCGGGCCGGCGGACTCCTGCGGCGTTCTTCGTTGCTTCGTGCTTCGTTCTTCGTGCTTCGTTCTTCGTTCTTCGTGCGGCGTTCTTGGCTACAGGGGCGTGGCCGAGGCGGTGAGGGCCACGGCGGCTTCCGGCGAGTACAGGGAGAACGTCAGCGACTCGGTGAGGTAGAGCCGTACCGTCGTCGCGTCGTGCGACTCGTAGCCGATCGACAGGTCCTGGCCCAGGTGCAGGGTGAAGTCGCCGCCGCGCGTCGACATCAGCACCGCGCCCTGCAGCGCGGGCGCCCACACGATCTCGCCGCCGCCGGCCAGCACCCGGGCGACGTGCTCGCGGACCGGATAACCGTGGTTGGACGTCTCGTTGACCGCCGTGTAGGCATCCGCGCCGAGGAGCAGCGCGTACGGCCCGCCCACACCCGCCAGGCGCAGCGCGGTGAGGCCGCGCGACACCGCGTCCGGGTAGTCCTCGACCCGCGGCGGCAGCGCCACCGCAGCGGTACTCGCGTCCGCGCGAATCCCCTCGATACCGACCGCGGCCCAGCCCTCGAACACGGCGCGGTCCTCGGCGAGCGCCATGGTGCGGGCCGCGTCCTTGACCGGCTGCCAGTCGGAGTCCGCGGAGCCGCGCAGCACGTCGTCGACGGCCTCCCGGTCCAGCTCGAACGGCACGCGCAGCTCCACCAGATGCTGCGCCTCGCGCCGCCGCGCCTGGACGCCGTCGCCGGGCGAGTCCAGTGCCGTGAGGTGCCCGGTGCCGACGGCGGCCAGCGCGGTCCCCGACGGCCCGTCCAGGTCGACGACGCGGCGCGCGGCCAGGTGCAGCGTGAACGTGCGCTTCGCCTCCTCCTCGATTTCGGCCCAGGCGGCCTCGGAGACGGGGGCCAATTCGCGGTGGAGGTTGTTCATCGGGGGTGCTCCTGTTCGGGCTTGCGGCTTGCGGCTTTCTGCTGGCGGGGGGTGGGGTTCGGTCCTCGGCCGGCGGCTTGGCTGCTGTTCCGGCTGCGATGGCTGCGGTGGCTGCGGTGGCTGCGGTGTCAGGCTTTGAGGCTGCCGATGCGGAGGGAGCCGGCGTGGGGGTCCGGGTCGGGCGCCGGTTCGGCCGTCGGTGCCGGGTCCGGCTCGGCACGGGTCGCGGGTGCCGGTTCCGTGGCGGCGCCGCTGCCGGCGGCCGGGTGGTCGGCGTCGAGCCACTCCTGCGACGGGACGAAGAACAATCCGCCGGTGACCGCGGTGGAGAAGTCCAGCAGGCGGTCGTGGATGCCGGGCGGGTCGCCGAGGAACATGTTGTCGATCATGCGTTCGGTGACCGACGGGGTGGCCGCGTAGCCGATGAAGTACGTCCCGAACTCGCCGCGGCCGAACGACCCGAAGGGCATGTTCCGGCGCACGATCTGCAGCTGGTTGCCGTCGTCGTCCTCGACGGTGTTGAGCGTGACGTGCGAGTCGGCGGGCTTCTCGTCGTCGTCGAGTTCGATGTCGGACAGCTTGGTCCGGCCGACGGCGCGTTCCTGGGCTTCGACGGTCAGGGCATTCCAGCCGGTGAGGTCGTGCAGGTACTTCTGCACGATGACGTAGCTGCCGCCCGCGAACTCGGGGTCGGTGTCGCCGACGATGGCGGCACGGTAGGCGGGGGAACCGACGGGGTTCTCCGTACCGTCGACGAAGCCGAGCAGGTCGCGGTCGTCGAAGTACTTGAACCCGTGCGTCTCGTCGACCACGGCGACGGCGCCTTCGAGGCGCGACATGAAGTGCGAGGCCAGCTCGAAGCACAGGTCCATGCGGTGCGCGCGGATGTGGAACAGGAGATCGCCCGGGGTGGACGGCGCCCGGTGGATCCGCCCGACGCGTTCTTGGAACGGGTGCAGCTCGGCGGGCCGCGGGCCGGCGAAGAGCCGGCCCCAGACGTCCGAGCCGATCCCCGTGCACACCGACAGCGCGGCCTCCGGCACCCGGAAACCGACGGAGCGCGTGAGCGCGGAGATCTCCGGCAGCAGATCCCGGACCTGCTGCTCGCCACCCGGCTCGACCGTCACCACGAGAAACACGGCCGCGCTGGTCAGGGGGGCCAGCGCGGGTTGGGGCTCGGGGAAGGGGGAGGGCGACGGGATCATGCGCGGGCTCCTGGGGGCCGGGGGTGCGTCGGGGGTCTGTTGGTCTGCGGGCGTGTGGGCGTGTGGGCCTGTGGGCGCGTGGCTTGTTGGCGGGTGGCTCGTGGTCTGGGAAGGGTGCCCCGCGGATGCGGGGGTGAATCCGGGACCAAGGGCCTGTATCGGTGGTTTACGCGCGCCGGTGGGCGGTCGTCGTTGGGCGGTCGCCGGTGGGCGGTCGTCCGCGTCGTCTCCCGATGAGGCGGGTCGCTATTCGAGGCGCTTGAGGAGGACGGAGAGGTAGCTGCCGTCGGGGTCCTTGACGGCGGTCAGGAGGGTGACGGGGCCGTGGGCGGCGGCGTCGCGCAGTCCGGCGATGGCGTCCTGCTGTGCGGGACCGCCGAGTTCGGCGTCGTAGCGCTTGGCGAACTCGGGGAAGCGCTTGTCGGGGTCGACGTGGAACCAGTTGCGGAGTTCGGTCGACGGGGCGACGTCCTTGGCCCAGTCGTCGAGGTGCGCCCGCTCCTTGCTGATGCCGCGCGGCCACAGCCGGTCGACCAGCACCCGCCGCCCACCGTCCTCCTCCACCGGGTCGTAGATCCGGCGGAGGCGGAACGGGGTGTTGGCACTCGATTTGCCCATGGGGCGCGGCTGCCCGTTGGTGGGGTGGGGGAAACCGGGGGTCGGACCGCCGGGGTGGTCATCTCGGGGACTGGTCCGGGACATCGACACGTCACACGGGTGGCCGATAATGCGTGGACCAGACCAGTGGGCGGGGCCGGTGGGGCCGGTCTTGTCCGTCCTGTCCGCACACTGCCGGATCGAACGCGGGCGACCGCGAGAAGAGAGTCAGAGAACCCGAATGACCCGAGACGCGCTGAGTTCCGCGGACCCGCTGGACGTCGCTCCGGCCGACAGTGCCGGCATAGCCGCCACCGAGGCCATGGGCATTGCGCTGGTCGCGCACGACAGTTGCAAACCGGACATGGTGGCGTGGGCGCTGGAGCACCGTGAGGTGCTCGCGCCGCACCGGTTGTACGCCACGGGCACCACCGGCGGCTTGGTCGCCGACGCGACGGGGCTTTCGATCGTGCGCTTCCGCAGCGGGCCGCTCGGTGGCGACCAGCAGGTCGGGGCGCGGATCGCCGAAGGCGACGTCGATCTGCTGATCTTCTTCTGGGACGCACTGACCGCGCAGCCTCACGAGCCCGACGTCCGGGCGTTGCTGCGCCTGGCCGTACTCGCGAACGTCCCGGTCGCATGCAACCGGTCGACCGCGGACTTGGTGATCACCTCCCCGCTGCTCGGCGGCGCGACGCGGGAACACGTGGACACCCGGCTGGCGGGCCGCGTCGCCTCCTGAGGCGACGAGCGGGGCGCCGCGCGTCCGTGACACGCAGCCCGGCCACGTAGGCGCCTCGGGCAGGCGGGCCGCGCAAGCCGGCCGGCCGCGCAGCGTTCACGGTGAGCCCAGGCAGCCCCCGTCACTGCCTGGACTCCCCCTGCGCGAGCCAAGCCTCAACCCACCTGCCTCGCACAGCACAACGCCCGCACCAGTCGGCCCGGGCAGCCCCCGTGGCTGCCCGGGCTCGCCTCGGAGCAGGCCACAGCACAGCTCCGGGGAATCTGACCCGCACCACCCGGCACCGCCCGGCCCAGGCGGCCCCCGTCGCCGCCCGGGCCGGTCGGCTCGGCCGGTTCGTCGCGTGGACGAACCGGCGCGGCGTTCGGCTGCGGCGCTGGGCGTCGGCAGCCGTTCGTCGACCGGTCAAGGAGCACCGGCCGCCCGGGGCACTCATGCACCCCCGTCGGGCATGTGTGTCGTGCGGCCTGGCTCCCTTTGTTCCGCCAACGATTGAGACGCGAAAAGGTCGCGCCCACCGACGGCGACGCGCTCGTCCGGGGGACCCGGCAGGCGCGAGACGTCGAACGCGCGGACGAAACCGCAGCACAGCCGAGCCCTCAACCAGCGCCCGTCACCCGTCGGTCACCACACCTCGCCCTGCAAACGCCGACACCACGCCCCGGTTACGGCCGGAAAGCAAGCAGGAGCACAAAAGCCTCGGCAGCGGGGCCAGCGACCTGCGCTCCGGCGCAGCATCCCGGCAAACCCGACAAATTCGACACTCCAGACCGTCCCCTCAGCGGTTGGGCGGGCCACTCGTGCTCGCGAGCGGGCGTCCCCCGGATTGCGCGTCATCACAGACCTGCCGACGCTTCAGGCGCAACGCCCCCACCGCCGAAGCCACGGCCCCGGGCCCCCGGCCCGCCACCCTCCGCGGCAGCCCGGGCAACCCGCGCTTCAGCACAGCACCCCGCACCGCCCGCACCACAGTCCGGCCGCGGCGACGCTCAGCGTGTGCGCCCGGGCAACCAGTCGCAGCCCGCCCCCTCAACACCACCCACAACGGGCAACACCGCAAAACCTCACCGTGACCGCGACGCCACAGCGCCCACACCCCCGCCCTGGCCGGCGGCGCCGCCCGACCCCAACGCCGGATCAGAGCCCCACACAGCCAACGCCCCCCAAACCCGGCCACGCAGCCCCCACCCGACACTCCCGCTCCTCCTCCCCCTCCCCCTATCCCACCCGCATCCCCAACCCCACCGCGATAACCGCCGCCTGCTCCACCCCGATCAACGCCCCCCGCAGGTCCACCGTCAGCGGCTCCAGGGAACTCAGGTCGCTCCCCCGCAGGTCCGCATCCGTGAACTGGGCGCCGCGGAGCTGCGCCCCGGACAGGTCGCAGCCCGTGACCGCGGCCTTCGTGAAGACCGCCTCACCGAGGTCCGCCTCGCGGAGCCTCACCCCGTCGAAGGTGGACTGCTTCAGTTCCGCGCCGGCCAGCCCCACGAACGACCAGTCGCCGCCGTCCACCTCGAACGCGGCGAACGAGCAGCGGGTGAACTGGCTGCCCATCAGCTTGCAGTCGGTGAACTGCACGTCGAAGAAGGTGCAGTTGCGGAACGTGCAGTTCGTGAACGCCGCACCGGTGTGCCGGGAGGCGTTGAACATCACGTTGGCGAACGTGCAGCCGGCGAAGACGGCGCCGTCGTCGACGACCTCCGTCCAGTCGCAGTCGATGAACGAACAGTCGCGGAAGGTGCGCCCGGACAGGTCGCGGGCGTACCAGTCCTCCCCCGTGTAGACCTCGTCGCGGGAATCCTCCGGCGTGTCATCTGTTGTCGTCATCATGACCTCGCTGTTGCGCACCACACCGTTCTCGGTCCTCGATCGGTCGCGGACCCGGCGCGGCGAACCTTATCCCCGGGCGCTGGCGTCGACGGTCGCGTTCGCCCGGAAGGCCGAAGCGTGGGGGTACCGCCGGTTCTGGGTGTCGGAGCATCACGGGGTGCCGGGGGTCGCGGGATCGGCGCCGACGGTGTTGGCCGCGGCGGTGGCGGCAGCCACGGAGACGATCCGGGTGGGCACCGGCGGCGTGATGCTGCCGAACCACCGGCCGATGGTGGTGGCGGAGCAGTTCGGCGTGCTGGAGAGCCTGTTTCCGGGGCGGATCGACATGGGGCTCGGGCGCTCGGTGGGGTTCACCGACGGGATCCGGCGGGCGCTCGGCCACGGCAAGGACGCGGCGGCCGGATTCTCCGCGCAACTCGACGAACTGCTGGGATTTTTCACGGGTGATCAGGTGGTGTACCCGGACGTCCACGCTCGCCCGGCCGAGGGCCTGCGTCCCGCGCCGTTCGTGCTCGCGACCAAAGACGGCGCCGAGATCGCGGCGCGGGCGGGCCTGCCGCTGGTCATCGCGCCGCTCGGCGGCGACGACGAGCGGCTGCTGCGCTCGATCGAGGCGTACCGCACCGGCTTCAGGCCGTCGCCGTGGGCCGACGTGCCCTACGTCGTCGTGGCGGGAACGGTGGCGGTCGCGGAGACCGACGCCGCCGCCGAGGAGCTGCTGGTCCCCGAGGCCTGGTCGGCGGCGTATTCGCGGACGCACGGGGTGTTCCCGCCGCTGGTGCCCGCGGCCGAGGTGCGCGGCCTGGCGATGACCGACCGGGAGCGGACCTACTTCGCCGACGCCCTCCGCGGCCAGATCCGCGGCACCGCCGACCGGGTCGAGGAGGAACTGGGCGCGATGCTGGGCCGCACCGGCGCCGACGAGTTCCTGGTGACCACGAGCACCTATGACCGCGACGCGCTGGACGACTCCTTCGCCCGCCTCGCCGCCCTGACCACGGCAACGGCAACGGCAACGGCAATAGCACCGGCACCGGCACCGGTCACCACCTCCTAATGATGTTGTCAAGCCGCTGCTGTGACCGGGAGTCCGCGTTGGAAGCACTGTCCGTCGCGAATCAGCGCCCACAGGACGTTGACTCTCCGGCGAGCCAGGGCCAGGACAGCCTGGGT